>CAMKEM010000006.1 GCA_946411565.1 uncultured Prevotellaceae bacterium
AACTGACAATAATTACCAATCTTACCAATCTTCAACCATTAAAAAAGATATAAAATTGATAATTATTGGACTAAGATTGGTAAGATTGGTAATTATTGTCAGTTAAAAACAGCTTGCTGTTTGCCATCTAGGCAATTCGTCGAACTCACGTTATATTACTATAATAATCGCAACTTCGTAGCTTGGTTTTGGAACAAAAATTAGCGACGATGACAAGAAAATTTAATCTTGAAAATTATAAGGGAAACGAGGATATGAATAGCCTTCCAGACTTTTTCTAAAAATAAAATTAATGCGATATTAACGTGAAATTAATGGGCATTATATGTTCTCACTCCGTGAGGAGACATTAATTTCCACGAATGACACATTAATATCGCATTAATTTTTCAAGCACCGAAGACTATAAACATTTTATTTTATGCCATATTGGCAATTTTAGATCTATTGAAGATCATTTTTGATTTATTGGAATGGCAATTCCAATAAATATTTTCTATTTTATTCATTTTACATAAAAAGAAAATATTTGAATATGGGCATATTCAAATAGAAAATTTGGCTCAATGCCCTAAAATTGCCAATATGGCATAAAATAAAATACTGAAATATTTTTTGTGTCATCGTCGGAAACTTGCGTAGCTTGATGAGCTTTGCGAATAATGACACATTAATATCGCATTAATCTCTTCAGATAAATCGGATAAATCCGTTTCCCTTTTCATTCGTCGAACTCACGTTAATTTACGTCTTAATTAATGTTCGAAGTGAAGAACTTTTTTGAATTTATAAGCGGAAAGTAAAAGTTGTTTTGAGTACGATAAATACGGAAAAATCGGAAGTTTCGTTTGTTTTGTGAGTTTCGTGTTCATAATTATTTCTGGGGATATTCACAAGAAAATTTATATCATAAATGGTGGTGGGGGAGTGGAAAAACGAGGGACGAAGACGAAAATTGTTTGCGCAAACAATAAGTAATTACCTCCTTAATTGTTGCATAAATCCTTCAAATAGTTACATTCGCTTGTTTTTGTGGTTAAAATGTGTTAATAAATTGTATATTTAACACGAAATGTTTGCCTATTTTTCCAAAAAGTAATACTTTTGCTCTCGAAAAATTAGTATGTGGTCGCTTGATTCTGCAAAATAAAAGTAGATCATGACGGTTTGTGATCAAGTTGACTTTAGTGTGTAAAATTGAGGGGAAAGGGAAAAATAGGTTTCATAAATCTACAATTTCCGTCCATAGTAAAACGAATCTTTAAAATTATAACAACGTGAACAAAAAAATCTTTATTGCTCTAATGCTGAGTGCTATTTTTACTTGTAGTACTTGGGCGCAGAAGAACATTAAGTTTGGTGCGAATGGTTCTTCTACTTGGGAGACTACTTCCAATCCTAAATCTTTGATGATTAGAGTTGATGTTGCTGACGATTTGCAGAAGGCTGGTATTGGTTGGGGGGCAAATTGTGACATTAATGATGGTCGTCAGGTTGATGTTACCCTTACTGGTACCATTTCTTTATCAGACTTCGTGAATGTTATTAGTGGTTCTGCAAAGGATTTGTTCGTATATGCAAAGTCTTTGGATATGAGCAAGGCTAAGTTCGTCGGAGGTTCTGATGCGGATTTTGAACAGGCTAAGAGTGATTTCTCTGCATTGTGGAACGACCCTAGTAATGTGTGGGCTCATAAAGTAGATAATGAGCTTGTAGGATACCTTGCTTTCCCTGGTGATATTGTGGTCAAGAATACCGAATATGTAACTCTTTCTTCTTCATTTACTCCTAATGATGTCTGCGATATCCATCCTGCTGCAGATGGTACTGCTCCTTCGTTGGCGGTAATCCTTTCTGAGGCTGGTATAACATCAGAATATCGTTTTGACCTTGTAAGGATTAATCTTGATAATGTACAGAATGAGGTGACTAATTCCCTTTCTGAGATTAATACGTTTACTCTCGATTTGACAGGTGTTGTCAATATTGATGATTGGGAAGAAATTGAGAATCAGTACGTTAGTAATGTGCTTATTCGTAAATATGATGCGCTTCAGGAAGAGGGTAATGGCTTTACAAAAAGCGGACTTAAGCGCAATTTCGACATGGACAAGCTTTACAACTTTATGGCTGTTGAATTCTGTAAAGGTTGTGATGAAACTCATATTTATGCTTATGTAAATAAGCCTGGTTTCTTGGCTACTGGTCTTCAGTATGTTTCAGCTTTTGATCCAACATTCAACAAGGATAATCCTCAGTGGTATAACAAGAACATAGAGAATCATAATGGTAAGGGATATAAATTTGATGCCCATACTCTTACCATGTTGAAGTTGGCTGGCTATGTGTTTGCACGTGACCTTAAGGCTACTGATGATGCAAATGTTGATGCTGATGGTCATTTGATTCCATGTAAAGAATATTCATATCAAAACGCCCCTTGGAAATATAGGGCAGGACAGTGTTCATGTACTTTGGCTCCAAGTAAGAAAGATCCAACAGTTCACTATTGTGAAGGTCACCAAGGTTATGCTGATAAGGGGCTTACTGGTGCTTCAGGTGATAACAATTATGTACTTATCACTCATCTTGATTTAACTGATGCACAGTTTGGATATGTGGATAAAAATGGTGTGTTCCAGTATTATCCTGCAGATATGACACTCTCAGAGCTTCAGTATTTTGATAGCTTCCGTTCTATTGCACATTTGTCTCTCCCGACTTCACATACTCAGTATATTATACCAGAGGCATTCTTGAAGGATTCAAAGTTCGTACGTACGCTTTGTATTCCTTACAACTATAAAGAGATTCATAGATATGCTTTCCTTGGTAAGAGTATTGTAGATCTTGTTTCTAATGGACAGGTTTATGGTAAAGCTGGTGGTATAAGTCATTTTACAACAACTGCTGCTGACGATGATGAGATTAAGTGTCTTCGTCGTGGTGATTTGATTAATTATGGTGATAGTACTCTTGCTTTGCCTTCTACAACAACGTTTGTTGGTCGTGGTGCTTTCGCAGGTTATGATGGAGCTGCACTTATCAATGATGTATATGTTCTTGCTCCAAAGGCTCCAATATGTGAGACCTTCACATTCGACCAGAAGACATACGTAGGTGATAACTTCCACCATGTGGGACACCTTATTAGAAAAGGTAACTATGTTGGTGCTAATATGGCTATGCTCCATTTCCCAAATACTACCGATCGTCTTGAGATGCTTAACTACTCAGATATGACTCGTAAGTATCGTCTTTATGATGAGACTGGTCACTATGACAATATGGGTAATATCCTTGTATGGCCAACACAGCAGCAGTATAACCGTTCATTCAATCAGGCTCTTGCTGGTGTGACATGGTGGGCTTGGAATGAGAATATTGATGGAACTAACGATCCTGAGCATGCTTTCTCTGCTGGTACAGTTGCAGGTGGTGGTTATGCTAATGCTAACTTTGAGTATATGTTCCCTCATGCTGCATCTTATGAGAATGGTTTCTCTGACGATTTTGCTGTAGCTTATGGTAAGAGACCTCAGAACACGTTCGATGGTTCAGAAAGTAAGGGTTCTACATATAACAATTCTTTGATTTCAGAATGGAAGAAAGAGTTGCTTGAAAAGAGTGAACCTAAGGATCAGAATGATCGTCCTCTTTCATATAACTTTGAGTTGTATGGTGGTTGGCATCAGTTCGTTATTGCAGAGCTTTATGACTTCTTGCTCGATGATCCAGATCCAGATAAACCAAAAAAATTCTTTTACAACTTTGAAAAGTATAACAAGAATATCTGGTACACAATTTGCTTCGATTTCAATCTGACTAAGGCTCAGCTTCGTAAGGCGTTTGGCGATCCTGAGCATGGTAAGGATCCATTCCTCTCTACTCTTGCAGGTGTTACTCGTGATGCAAACAAGCTTGGCATTACAATCCACATGAGTAAGGATCTTCTTCACAATAAGCTTGTGTATGAGGAAGATTATCCAAATACTGTAAAGTGTGATCTTGCACATGGTAATTATGCAACATACGAAGAGGTTGAATATGGTGAAGATGATATCGTAGTAGAGGCAAACAAGCCTTACTTCATTCTTCCATGTCTTCCAGAGAAGGAACTTATACAGGCTGCTACTGGTTCCAGAAGATGCGAGTACACACCTGTAAAGGAAGAAAAGGCTATGTTCCCTGTACCTACTCATGTTCATGCAGTTAATGCTAATTCTACTAAGTACATGAATGGTCAGGATGAAGCTGTGAATGATACAGCATACGCATTCAACTACTACTTCGTAGGTAACTATCTTCCTAATCAGCCAATGCCAGTTAATTCTTATTATCTTGGCTTGACAAAGAAGAGCAATGGCGACTGGTGGTCTTCATTCTTCCGTATGACTCCAGATAAGGAGAAGACTTGGGGTGTTAAGTCAGCAATCGTAATGGCTATGGTAGAAGATAACACTTCTAATAATCATGCAGGTAGTAAGGGCCATCTTGAGGTTAAGGAGAAGCAATATACCTATAACTACTATTGGAATGCAGAGCCTTATGATGACTTCGTATTCTTCGCAGGTAAGAGTAATCAGACTTATGCAAAGACTGCGTTCGGCATTAATGTTGAAGATAATTATACAACAAGCATAGAGCTTCCTATTGACTACTTAGAGGATGAGGCAACCAAGGTATATAACCTCAACGGTCAGTTTGTTGGTATTGATGCTGACAAGATGTCTAAGGGTGTTTACATCGTAGGCGGCAAGAAGGTTGTTGTTAAGTAATAAAAAACGATACATAACATATAAGTGAACGAAATGAAAAGTATTTATTCAGCACCTATTGCTGAGTTAATTGAAGTAGAAATGGATGATCTCTTGGAGAAAGCCAGTTTTTACAATGTGGATATAGATGATCCCGGTACTGAAACACCAGGCTCTGGTGGTGAAGAATGGGGTGAGACCAAGCCGACTCCTGGTGGAGGTGGTGAGGAAATTGGTGGAAACCTTTCAAAGGGTGGTTCTATCTTCGACTTCTAATTGACTCATGAAGCAATTAATTAGTTACGTAAACAATAAAGAACACGTAAAATAAAGATTCTGCGGGTGTACATGCTGTGAGGCATGTCACCCGCTTTTTTCTTTCTTATATCAAGAGTTATTGTGTCTTGCTCATAATTCCAAAGGAATGTTTGGAGGTGTCGGGAAAAAGTTGTAACTTTGTAACCGAATAAATAAAACTTGCAGATATATGGATTCAAATGTTTCAATAAATAATAAGCCGATGGAGTTTCTTCTTCGTGTAGAAAATATATCGTTATTGCCGAGTCTTAAAAAGATTCTGAATGCGATTGATGGGGTTTCTATCGTTCCTAACACCAAGAAGTCTTCTGTAAAGTCTATGTCTGGATTGGATAAGGCTTTGGAGGATGTTCGTTGTGGCAGGGTTCATCATGCAAAGAATGTTGATGACTTGTTTGAGCAGATTTTAGGGTGATATGCCATATAGCGTAGATTATTCAACCCAGTTTAAGCGTTCTCTTAAACTATGTAGGAAGCGTGGGCTTGATATAGATATTCTTAGAACTGCGGTTTCCATTCTCGTGGAAAAGGGATGTTTGCCAGCTTCTTATCGTCCTCATATTCTTCATGGAACATATGAGGGAATATGGGAATGTCATTTGAAAGGAGATTGGTTGCTTTTATGGACGCAAAATGATCATGAATTGACATTGCTGTTCCTTGATACAGGTTCGCATTCAGATTTATTTGATCATTCATAGAGTAATTAGGTGAGAAACACATTTAGGATAACAAAGATAAATAAATGGATTTTCAGGTAATAGCGACAACGATGTGCTCGTTGTTTGTAATAGTTATAGCGGGATTTTTCTCTCATAAGAGGGGGATAATAAATGAGGAGTTTGAACGTAAACTTTCGGGATTCGTGATAAAGGTGACGTGTCCTGCACTTATCATTTCATCAACAATGGGAGATAAGATGCCAGACAGGGAACATATTCCGATGCTTCTTCTTGTAAGTCTGCTTACATACGTTATTCTTATTCCTCTGGCATATATTCAGCCTGTATTGATGAGAGTGAAGCCGGATCTGAGGGGAATGTATAGTTTTATGCTGACATATAGTAATGTTGGCTTTATCGGCTATCCTGTTGTTGCTTCAATCTTTGGCTCGGATGCTGTCTTCTATGCTTGTATTCTTAATGTATTCAACACAATTACGGTATTTATCTGGGGCGTGATGTTTATATCTGGAGAGAGTTTGAAGGATGGTTTCCGCTTTCGTCTCTTTGTTTCGCCTGCTATGATAGCAACATATATTTCGGTTATTATCGTGATATTGAATCTTCATACTCCAAAGGCGATAGCTATGCCGTTGTCTATTCTTGGCAATATGACGGTTCCTTCATCCTTGATAGTTATTGGTGCTGCTTTGGCTGAGATTCCAACTCGTAAGATGGTTGGAACGCCACATATCTTTATTATGTGTTTCCTAAAGTTGCTTGTTCTTCCCTTGCTTGTGTATTATGCTATGATTACAATCGGGATAGATATTCGTATTTCTTCTATAAATATGATTTTGATAGCTATGCCTGTTGCAAGTTTTGGCACGATGTTTTGTATGCAGATGGGAAAGGACGAGACTACTATGTCACAAGGCACTTTCTGGACGACTTTGCTCTCGCTTGTCAGCATACCGTTGCTGGCGATGATTATCGCATAGGATTAAATCAAATGTCCGTATTTCCTATAAAGGAAGTACGGATATTTGATTTTTTATCGTTTGCTATTTCGTATCAATAGTGTCTATTACAGAGAGAAATTCCTTGTTGCTGTATTTGTTTTGCTTGGCATTGAGGGTGAAGGTCTTGCTCTTTACATCCCATAGGGCAAAGGTGACGGTATTTTCATTCTCGCCATAGTAAATGCTGTATGCGCTTACAGGTTTCCAGAAACCTTCCTCTTTGATGAATGTGATCTTATTTATCATATTGCCATTCTCATCATATTTATAGGCATTCTTATAAGTATGATTATTTTGGTAATATACTTTCTTGATGATTGTTGGCTTCTTGATCGTTATTGACTCAGGTGCCTTCTTGTTCTTGGCTTCTATGCTATTTGCAGAGAAGAGCATACTCATCATGGCTAAAAGAGTGATAATCTTTTTCATATCGTTTTTGTTTTAGAAGTTTATTTTTTTACCATTTGACGCACGTTGTTTCTGGATTATTACAAATATTTTGAAGTATTTTCTTTAAAAGCAAGTAGATTTATGTGTAGAAACATGGGTGAATGGAAAAAAAACTTGTTTTATTTGGTAAAAAGAAAAAATGTTTGTATTTTTGCAAAAGAAAGATATATACATTTATATGGAAGGAACTCTTCGTACACATGAAAGTGATGTTATGCAGTTTTGCGTAATAGTCATAGAAACGGCTGCAAGGAAGATGAACATATCTCCCAGTGAGCTGACTCAGAGGCTTGAGGCTCAGGGAATCATAGATGATAGGCTTATCAAGTTTTATGACACGCTTCATACTCAGAGTGCCAACTATGTGGCTGATGACATAATTGAAACCCTTTATAATTACGAGCATGATGTTGAATGATGATAGTATTCTTTATCATGGTGCAACAACAGTAGTTAGTGAACCATTGACAAATGTAGGTCGTTCAGATCTTGATTTCGGTCCTGGCTTTTATGTCACAAATGACCGAAGTCAAGCTGTGAAATGGGCTATCACTAAGGCAGCTAGAAAGAAAAGGCAGAAGGCGATCCTTAATATTTATCGCTTTGACCAAGAAAAGTTTGAAGCAGATGGGAATTATAAGGTAAGGACGTTTCCTTTATATAATGTTGAATGGTTGGACTTTATTGCATATAGTAGAAAAGGCCATAAACCATGGAATGGATTTGACTGGATTGAGGGTGGTATTGCCAATGATAGTGTTATATCAACTGTAGATGCATATATCGATGGTATGATAACTGCAGAGAAAGCGATGGATGAGCTCGTAAAAGAAGAACTGAAACATCAAGTGTGTATTGGTAATCAGGAGATAATTGATAAGTATTTATCTTTTGTGGAATCTGTGGAAATATTATAATTGTATGAAAGATTATATTTTATATCGTAAAATAACTCGTATCATTATGCAACTCTCGGAAGAACTTCACGTTTCTTCCAAGAGAGCGATGCTTATTTTCTATAATTCAACTGTAGGGCAACAACTGCATGATCCAAGTTATGGATATCAGTTGATGTCAGACACATATATTGTGAATGACATTAAAGCTGAGTTTGCAAATAAATAGTACTATTACTCAATAGCACCTTTGAGAGATTCCCTTGCTGTGAAGGCGTTGGTTGTGAATTCTGGGATGTTATATGATTTTAGGAGTTTCTTGTCGTGAATGGCAGTTTCTTGTGGAATGGCAAAAGGCTTTGTGAATTTCTTACCATCCCAGTGCATGATGTATGGACGGGTATATAGACCGTCGTCCCTTCGTGAACTGAACACTACCCATTTACCTGTGCTGCTCCATGAATGATAGCTATCGGAGCGTGGTGAGAAGAGTTTTATGATTTCCTGTTCTGGAACTGGATGTTTTGCTGTTGTTTGCTGCATCCACAGATCTGCATCCTTATGCCAAATGGAGAAGTTGCCATATTCGTGGTGGGTGTATAATATCCATTTTCCATCGGGGGATTCCCTTGGAAAAGATATACTACCACCAAGTGCACGTGCATTGTAGATTGTATCTACTGTATTACCGAATTTTCCAGTAGAAGCATCAAAGGAAATTCGGCAGAGAGAATAATGAGCCTTGTTATAATCGGCTGGAATTTCTACACTATCAGCAGCACAATAATAGAGGGATTTCCCGTCTGCGCTCCATGAAGGGAAGGTCTCGAAAACGAGAGGAGAGTGAAGCTGAGGACAAGTGAGGACTTCGCCCGACTGGGTATCATATACAATAACATCTGAGCGGTAGTCGAATACCTCGATACGGTTAATATCGGTGGTATGGAACATCTGCTTTGTATCATTTTGTGAATAGGCGATATATCTTCCTTCAGGATGCCATGAGGGATATACGAACGATGGGGAAGGGGAGAGCTTGTCGGTCTTGCCGTTCCTTACTATATATGTACCTCCATGGTTACGTCTAAGGTGGAGTGACATGGTGGAGGCATCACGGTTGCAGAAGGAGTGGCAGTTCATGCAGCCACCATCAGTTTCCTTATTGGTGAGAATCGCCTTTTCGTCGTATGTTTCAAGATCGCGTTGGTATATGCCCATCTCGTTCCATACCTCATAGCCTGGTTCTATAAGACGATAGGAGAGGTATTTGTCAATGGTGTCGGTTGATATGGTAATGTTGAATGGATCGTACTCAACCCATTTGTTACCATCATAACCTTGTATTGTGACAGAAATGACTCCTGCCTTTTGGGTTAGCGTGTGCCAATCATCGGAAGAGATGCAGAAACCGTTCTCTTCATTGCATTCCACGATGGTCTCAATGTCTTTTGACTTGAACACAGCTTGAAGTTGTGACAAAGTGGAGATGGAATCGCAAAGTGCAAATGTGGGTGGGGCGATGTTGCATGGCATCGTCACTTCACTATAATCTGGATATATCTTTGCCTTGACTTTTAGTGGAATGGCATCCTGATGGTTTAGGGAGCATGATGCAAGGAGAAAGACAATTGAAAAACTGCAAATTGATATTTTTTTTCTCATTACTCTTTCCTTGTTAGATGATTATAGTAATTCTGGAAATATTTTGGCATTGGCTTTGACAAATCCTTTGAACCGCTAAATTCATCAGCCATTTTTACAAACAGACTATTGTATCCTGCAAGAATATATAGTGAACCAAGATATTGCAATGTCACCTTGCATTGGCGAGTGCCGCGTGTGTTGCGTGCAACATTCAGGAGGTCATCATCCAGTCCCTTGATGCCAGAGAAGCGATTATCATCAAATAGACATTTTCTCTTTTCTGTTATTATTTTTTCCGAAGGCCTCCAATCCTTGTAATATAGATTTTTAGAAAGGATTAGCATATATTTATCTGCTACTTCTTTCTGACCATAGATGAGATTTGTCTCGACAAGTCTCTGGAGCATACGAGGGGATAGGTTATACATTTTCTCATTCGTCTCGAAAGCATAGCGTTGGCTTTGTGCTATGTGTCCGAATGAGAAATATATATCGCTAAGCAAGCCTGCAATCTCAGGAGATTGGATGTGACTCACATAGATGCTGTTGATATTTTCTACAGGCTGATCAAGGAGTCTTTCACCTAAAAGTTCTTTTTCTGCCAGAGCCATGTTAAGGCAATTCTGATGAAGAAGGTTGTTTACAGGACTATTCTCATTGCATAGCTTTATTATTTCATCCCATTGCTGATGACGTACAAAGTTGCTTAGACGCATATACGTCACTATTGTTTTGTCATCTTTGCTCCCAAGACCAATAAGGTATCTTGGAGTTATGCTTCCCATCCAACTTGTAAGTAGAACTGCGGTAGTGAGACAGATAATAGTACTGGCTATACATAAAAGGAATTTCTTTTTGAAGCGTAATAAAATGCAATTTACTGCTGACATATATAGCAGCATGATCAGCGTCATTACTATAGTTCCATGCCATGGGTGAGCGAAGAACTGTAGAAAGAATGCCTTTATACATCCTGTTACCCCATACGATGATAGCGTTATTGCAAGGTAGTCGCTATCGTAATAGAATGTCTTCCAACCTTCTGCATAATGCAACACGGGCGTTGCTACATATCCGAAGAAGAATAGTAGCAACGCCACGCATGTGATGTATGTGATTATTACTTTTTGCATAAAGACCTTTCCCCAGCCCCTCTCATAAAGGGAGGGGAGTAGATAGGGGATTTATTGCTCTTTTACATATTCAGATGGTGAAACACCATATAATTCCTTGAATGCTGTAGAGAAGTGGTTAGGTGTGCGATAGCCTACAAGATATGCAACCTCAGAGATTGAACACTTCTTCTGGCGCAGGAGTTCTGCAGCCTTGGTAAGGCGGATGTTACGGATATAGTTCGTTGCCGACTGGTTGGTAAGTTCTTTGAGCTTACGATAGAGATGTACTCGGCTCAATCCGACCTCAGAGGCAAGATACTCAGATGTGAGGTCTGGATTATCCAGATTGTCGTTTATGCACTTAACCAGTCGCTCCAACAGTTTCTCGTCGGCTGACAGAATCTCTGGCGTGGTAATCTGATCCGTTGGTAATTCATTGCCCTTAAATGTGTTGCGCAATTTTTCCTGACGTAGCAGAAGGTTGCCGATGAGTGTCTGGAGCAAAGCAAGGTTGAATGGCTTGGTAACGTATGCGTCTGCTGTTGCCTGAAGTCCCTCGATGCGGTCGCGGTCTGAGCCTTTTGCCGTAAGTAAGATGATAGGCAAATGACTGATGCGCACGTTCTGACGGATGAGGCGACATAGTTCGATACCATCAATCTCAGGCATCATAATATCGCTTACGACGATATCTATTCGTTCCCTGTTAAGTGTCTGATAGGCTGTTTTTCCATCAGCACAATCGATGACATTATAGAGGGATGCCAATTCCTCGCAAAGGAATGAACGTATTTCATCGTCATCATCTACGATAAGGATTGTCTTACGTGATTTCAGCATGTTACGCTCACCATTTGAGTCTGGTGATGCTATGATGCTTTCAGAAGCTTCCTGTTCTGGGATAATCTTACCTGTTGCCATTTCTGTAGAACCAGTTTTGAGAGGCAATACAACAGAGAAGCATGTTCCCTGACCTTCAGGGTTGTCGCTAACGCTGATACTTCCATGATGCAGTTCAACGAGAGCTTTTACAAGGTTTAGACCGATACCAGTTCCCTTGACATATTTTCCGTTGGTGCGAACCTGATAGAATCTGGTAAAGATATTACGCTTCTCCTCATCAGGGATACCAATTCCTGTATCTACTACCTTGAGAAGAAGGTTTACATCACTACCTGCCTTGAGGTCTGTCTTAGGCTCAAGATCGATACTAACGGTTACTTTACCATTCTCAGGAGTATATTTCAAGGCGTTGCTCAACAGATTGAGCAGAATCTTCTCAAAACAGTCTGTATCGAGCAGCACGTTTATATGACCATTTGTGTTATCGGTTAGAGTGAGAGTCTGACGACGACTTTGCGCAATATCCTCCGTATAGGCTACAACACCCTTTACGAATGGACTGAGTGCTACATCGGTACAGTTGAGTTCCATCTTTCCGCGGTCTATCTTACGAAGATCCATAATCTGGTCGGTGAGACGGAGCAGACGATCTGCGTTACGGCTCATTGTGTTGTACAGACGTTGGTGCTCTGGATCGTGATCGGTGGATAGCAACTTCTGGAGTGGGGTAGAGATCAATGTGATAGGAGTGCGAAGATCATGAACGATATTCATGAAGAACTGTAGCTTATGCTCCTTTGCTTCTTCCTCACGCTGGTGCTCACGGATGCTACGATGCAGACGGCGACGACGTTTCACCTCAATAAGCGTAATATATACGACACATGCAAAGATTGCTAACCAAATGAGCAATGCCCACCATCTTAGATACCAAGGATATGCGATGTGTATGCGTGTCTCGGTAATCTCTGAGTCGTGACCGTCGATGATAGTCTTGGTGTAGAGTACATGGCTACCGCTTGAAACACCATTGAACACGACACGGTTCTGTGGCATAGGAAGTGTTTCCCAATTGCCGTTGTCGAGCTTATAGCTATAGGCTATGCGGTGAGTCATATAAAGAGGTAATGCCGCAAACTCTACGGTGAAGGTATTATCATCAGGCTCAAGCTCGTATTCCATTAAGTTGTTTGGACCAATGAATCGCTCATTGGCACGGAGGGCAACGACACGTGTGGTGCATTTTGTGCTTCTTTGGCCTATATGATTTGGGTAGAAGAATGTGATACCATTGATACCACCGAACCACAGACGACCATCGTATGAGCGCATACCGGCATTCTTATAGAATTCATTTCCCTGAAGACCGTCACGCGATGTGAATGTCTCGCTTGTATTGTCCTTGAGATTGAAACGGATGAGTCCCGTACTTGTGCTGAGCCAGAGATGACCATCGTTGCCCATTTGTACGGAATATATGGAACTGTTAGGCAGTCCGTTCTTCTTGTTTATAGAACGGATCTTGTCGTTGGTAGTGTCGAGTAATGTCACACCCTTTGATGTTGCGAATGCAAGGGTGGTGGCATCAAGACGTGTGATGCTATAGATAATCTCAGATTCACCCACATGATGTGTGGTCTGCTTTGGATCGTTTGGCTTAAACCACACGACTCCATCGTATGTTCCTGTGTAGATTCTATCTGTATTATAGTCGTAGTATATGGAATTGGTCCAGCGTGTGCCGTCCTTGTCCATATAAGGCTTCATAATATTCTTGGAGGCATCATAGCGTATGATACCCTTACCCATAGTAGCAGCCCAGATAACTCCACGCTTGTCTTCTACATAGCCATAGACACTTGTCTTGCGACCTGGTAGTCCTTCTATTGGGATATATGTAGCCTTTCCTGTCGTGGTATTGACAATACCGCAGCCACGGCTATATGAACCGAACCATAGTCGGTCGTGGGAATCTACAAAAAGCCCTTGAATTGTCGGTGGCAGGTCTTCCATGCCTGTTCCAAGACGGAATTTTGCAAATGGTTTGAAATCTTCTGTGAGACCATAAAGACCACCATTGTCGGTACATATCCAAATCTTCTTGTCTTTTGTCTCTATGATGGATGTTACACAGCGATCACCTATGAGATCATATTTCTGTGAACGACGACCTATATATCCAAAAGGTGCAGAACTATGTGATGCCATGAAGACACCTTTTTGATATAGTGCCATCCATATATCACCATGTTTGTTTACATATAGAGAATGTGCTTTCTGTGAAGATATATCCACGAATGGATCATCAAACTGATGGGATGGTACGAACTCATGTGTGCGGATATTGAATAGCATCACGCCGTTACCATCGGTAGCAATACAAACGTTGTCCGAATTCGGAATCGTCTTTACATCGCGAATCTTCAGTATGCCTTCCGTACCTTTTACTATGTCGAAGTGGCGTGTCTTGGTATTGTAGTAATAAAGTCCAGACTCCACGTCACCAGCATAGATGTTACCATCGTGACCAACGCAGAGGCTTGAGAAATTATATTCCGAGCCATCGTAGTTCCTTACGTTGTGTAACTTTCCGTTTTTATCGGCATACATCACGCCATCAGCCTGTTTCTCTATCCAGATACAACCATCGGCAGTTCTGGCAACGCGATGAATTTCGCGAGTCTTGCCTGTAAAGGCATTCTTTTTAACTGATATCTCTCCGTCCTTGCCTATGCTTATGGTAAATGCATCAGTACCGCCGATGAAGAATTCACCGTCGGCAAGTCTCAATATTGCATTTACGTTACCCATACCCACACCTATCTTCTCGGCAGAGATACGTGGGGAGAAGTCATCCGTATGAATGTTGTAAACCTGTACACCGTTAATTGTGCCAATTATTACGTTACCTAAGGAATCGGCACATACCGTACGGATGAAGTTGTGGCTTAGCGAACGTGGATTGTTCGGAATGTTGCGGTAGGTTACGAACCTTGAGCCATTGTATTTGCACAGACCATCTTCAGTTGCAACCCATATCATACCATGCCTATCCTCCTCAACCTTGTTTACCAAACTATTTGGCAAATCGGAGTCAGAGGTGAAGAGCATATTAAATTGAGCATTGGCGTAAATCGACAATGCAAGAAGTGAAGTAGTTAGGATAGTTTTCTTAGACATAGATATCTGTTTTAGGTTAGTTGTCAGTTTGTGTGGGATTATTCTTTTCTATCATTTAGCGTTCTTATTTTTTTTGAGACTGAGTTCTTGCCATTGTATTCTGCACATCCTTAATCTTAAGGGAGGCAGAAGTATCACCCGAAGCTTCTGCAAGCTTAAGGTAATGAATGGCCATTTCTGGATCTGGAAGTGTGCCTACACCCTCTATGAAGCATGAAGCCACACCATTATATGCTTCCTTGTCACCTGCATCAGCAGCTTCCTTCAGAAGCATGAAACCTATTTTGTTGTTGCGATCTGTACCTTCACCCTTGATATAACAACGGGCAAGGAATTTCTTGGCATATATATCGCCACTCTCTATCGCTTTCTCTATGTAGGCAACACCAAGAAGGTTGTTCTTAGGAAGAATGCGTCCTGTGAGATATGCATCGCCAATATATGTCATAGCCTCTGCCACACCAAGGTCGGCAGCCTTTTTAAGATACTCCATACCTTGTACGGAATCAGTCTTTACACCAAGACCATCCATATAGAACATGGCATATTTATACATGGCATCCTTGTTGCCGAGGGCTACAGACTTACCGATATATTTTGCTGCTTTCTCAAAATCGCCTTCATATACATAGTGATTGGCGAGATCCTGATTGGCAAAGTCATATCCGTGGTCGGCTGCACGATCCCAAAGAGAGAGAGCACGTAGTGTGTCTTTCTTCACTCCCCAGCCGTTCATGTAATAGTGTCCCATATTGAGTAGGGCATAGTCAGAACCGTTGTTAGCTGCGCGGGCAAGAAGTTGGATAGCCTTGCCATAATCCTGCTGAGTACCCTTTCCTTCCTCATAGCAATATGCGAGATTCTCCAGAATCTCATTGTCATCACCTTTAGTTGATAAATTTTCCAACATAGGGAATGCATTATCGTAGTCGCCTTTAAGGAATAGGTTTACGGCATTTTCGCATTCATCGCTACGCTTTACTACTGGTATTGGCTCTGGACTTACGATATCATAAGCCTTAGTGATTGCGAAATGTTTGCCGTCAATATCTGTTGGGGTGAATACGGTGATAGAATCACCATCTGTACGCCAGATCTTATCGTCAAAGTTCACGTATGCATAATTCAGATCTACACAGATTGATGATGTATAGTGAAAGTTCTTGTCGTTTGTAAGATATTTCTTCCATGAACGATTGAGCTTGTCATCGTATTCCTGAACGGAATTGTCGGAAGAAATAGTCATAAGCGTACCAGCTTCGGTAATAGAAGCGTATGTCACGTCAGGCATAGGTTGCCAACTGATGTTATCATAGCTTGTAACGTAATACTTACCGAAATCTCCACCTTGTTTTGCAATATAGAATCGACCAATACGCATAATCTGATCAACAGGTGCGCTGGCTATTGAACTATTTGAGCGTTTTGCATGATCGAATGGGGTAGCGATATTCTGGAATGTCTTTCCACCATCTGTAGTGTGTAGGATCTTGTTGTTAGAAACGCCAAAGAGACCTTCCTTCGGACTCAGCATACAGATGTCCGTGATATGAGCGGAAGGAACAGCAGGAGTATGTATAGTCTTCCATGTCCTTCCTTCGTCCATTGAATGGAAAATGTCTGTATCTGAGAAAGAAACCCATAGTCCGCACTCATCTGAATAGAATGCCGCAGAGCAAGGCTTATCGGATATCTTCTTTGCCTTCCATGTCTTGCCGTTATTGGTTGATACATAGACACGACTTTCGCCGTCCTTTTCTACGCATGCTGCGAGAGTCTTGGGCGCGATATAGTTAATCCATGTACATTTTCCATCCATAGGAGGTGTGTCCGATATCCATAATGATGCAGGATCATTTGCATACCAGATTGAGCCTCCATCCGTAGCACATATATGCCCCTTTGAGTCTATGCTTATGTTAGAAACCTGAGCTAAGACCGGAAGGGCAAGTGCTGATGCCAATATAGTTGAAAGAAAATATTTTCTCATACTTTTTTCCTTTTTTTCACTCTACTCTTTACACTTTCTACTTTCTACTTTATTCCTTACATTATCTCAAATCAATAACTTCTGCCTTCGGATAGTCCTTGGCGTTGAATGTGAAAGTTGCGTCTGGAAGGTTAGAAGACTTGACATTTGAAATAGAAATAGTAACCCAACCAGAGGATTGACGCATCTTAACCTCCTTTATGTTTGAATTGGCATCAACGAGGATAAATGCTTCCTTGATGCTTGACTTCTGATTTTGTGCCTTAAGATGTACCTGATTTCCGCTTGCTGTCTGCAAAAGCTCCATATCATACCCCTTCTTATATAAGGTAAGGAATGTGTATGGGTTCATGCTTGCCTGCTTTGCGGCATTAGGACTTGATACATTTACCTCATCATTCTTCTTAACGTAGGTCCATTGGGTTTTTCCGTTGTACCATACGATAGCGTTGGGAGTAGAAGCATGAAACATATTCTTCTTTATGGATATTGTTCCACTCTGCTTTATCTTGTCGCCCGTAATGGTGAAGTTTGCGGTTGTACCGTTTTTGAGGTTGAATTTCGCTGCAGCCTTGTCAAGAGTCTTCTTTGCTGCTGCAGACGAATTGTTTGCTGCTGTTGAGGTGATGACTGCTACAGCCATCAGGACAATGATTGTAAATAACTTTTTCATTGCTTTTTTGTTTTTTTATATTTAACGTGCCTCATTTGGGAGAGTTTAATTCCTTATGGGCAGTTTTGATTTTTTAGCAAATGCAATTATCAATTCTCAATTCTCAATTTGTAAATGCAATTTCAATTTTCAACTTTCAATTTCCAATTGGCAACTGCAATTTCAACTTTCAACTTTCAATTTCCAATTGGTAACTGCAATTATCAATTATCAATTTTCAATTATCAATTGGTAAGCCCAACGGGCTTACCTCGTTCCTCCTCTTAAAGAAGAGATTCGATTATCCAATGCCTGTTCATCGGCAAAAAGTACCTCACGAGGCTTTGAACCATGAGCCGGACCTACTACTCCTGCCTTCTCCAACTGATCCATAAGGCGACCTGCACGGTTGTAGCCGATAGAGAACTGACGCTGAATCATGGAGGTAGAGCCAATCTGGGTGTTTACGATGGCATGAGCAGCCTGAACGAAGAGTGGATCCCATGAACCTGTATCAACAGATCCGCCGTCACCTCCTTCACCACCTTCTTCCATTGGTTCTGGCAGATCCATTGGATACTGAGGCGTGAGACCAGCCTTCTCCTGCTCATTGATATGCGTTGCGATAGCCTCTACCTCTGGGGTGTCGAGGAATGCACATTGAACACGTACCGGCTCATTTCCGTTGAGATACAGCATATCACCCTTACCGATAAGCTGGTTTGCACCTGGACGGTCGAGGATGGTGCGTGAGTCTATCATTGAACCTACGCGGAATGCAACACGACCTGGGAAGTTTGCCTTGATAGTACCAGTAATGATATTCGTTGTAGGACGCTGTGTAGCGATGATCATGTGAATACCTACGGCACGGGCAAGCTGGGCGATACGAGCGATAGGAAGCTCCACCTCCTTACCTGCTGTCATGATAAGATCACCGAACTCATCGATGATAACCACGATGTAAGGCATATAGTCGTGCAGAGGATTACCCTCCTCATCCACAGAGCGCAGACGGTGGTTCACGAACTTCTCGTTGTATTCCTTGATGTTACGCACACCTGCGAGCTTTAGCAAGTCATAGCGATGATCCATCAAGGTACAGAGACCCTTCAGAGTGCGTACCACCTTTGTTACGTCGGTGATGATTGGTTCTTCATCCACGTCAGGCACCTGTGCCATGAAGGCATTTGCAATAGGGTTGTAGATTGAGAACTCTACCTTCTTTGGATCGACGAGCACAATCTTTAGCTCATTAGGGTGCTTTTTGAAGAGCAAGGACGCAATCATAGCGTTAAGACCTACAGACTTACCCTGACCAGTAGCACCTGCCACGAGAAGGTGAGGAATCTTGGCTAAGTCAACCATGAATACCTCGTTCGTGATAGTCTTACCCAAGGCAAGTGGGAGATCCATCTTCGTCTCCTGGAACTTGCGTGAGTTGAGAATAGACTCCATGCTCACGATGGAAGCATGTGCGTTAGGCACCTCGATACCAATGGTACCCTTGCCCGGTATTGGGGCGATGATACGAATTCCGAGAGCCGAGAGCGAGAGAGCGATATCATCCTCAAGGTTACGGATCTTAGAGATGCGCACACCCTCGGCAGGAGTAATCTCGTAGAGGGTGATAGTAGGACCTACGGTTGCCGTTATCTCGCGAATCTGTACGCCGAAGGAGTTGAGCACCTCGATGATGCGCTTCTTGTTGGCAAGAAGTTCCTCCTTTGTGGTATAGTCCTGATTGTCCTCGTATTTCTTCAGCAGGTCGAGACCTGGGAATGTATATTTAGTGTATGGCTCACGAGGATTGATCGGAGTTGACAATATCTCCTCTGTGGTGAGGTTCGTGCCTATAGCCTCTTCCTCATGGAAACCCTCAACAACAGTAAACTCTGGGTCGTCGCCAACCTTTGGTGCCGGAGCCTCTCCATTGCTTACATCCTCATCCGTGAGGTCAAACGTATTCGATTTTCCTTCTGTTTCTGAATCATCTCCATTCTGAGCTGTTTCTGCCTCAGAAGAGCCTTGCCAGTCTTCTGTAAGAGACTGAGGGGTAATGATCGGAGCTTCTGGTGCTACGATGTTTCCTGTTGCCTGTTCTACGGTATTGTTCTCCTTTACGTTGAACTTCACTTTTCTTGAGAGATACCCAATCGGATTCATAGCCTTCCTTACAAACGTAATCGTCTCTGAAGAAACGAATGTGAAGAAGATTATGGCAGTCACGATAAGGATGCCCGTGAGTCCTGGCGTACCAACCACAGACTCCAGATAGCGGCTAACGTATGCACCATGCCCGCCTCCTGCGTTGAACACCTGACCAGAGAGTAGGGGATTGATGAACTTTGCACAGGCAACGCTGCTCCAGATCATGGCAAGCATACTGCCGAAGAACCATTTCACGAGACTCACCTTGTATGCTCCCATCAGTTTTAGCGAAGTGAAGATGAGGAAAAGCGGAATCAAGAAGGCAGGGAAGCCGAAACAGCATGTGATGAAGAAATATGCTATATATGCACCTATCGAGCCACATGTGTTAGAGAAAGCCATACTCTCATTTCTCAGGTCGCCAGCAATAGGATGCTGAATGATGCTCTGGTCATTCTGTCCTGTTGAGAAGAACGAGATGAAAGAGATTACCATTATGACGGATATGAATAGAAGCAGAATGCCGACGGTGAAGTTAGTCTTCTCGCTATTCACGAATGAAGGCACGCCGATAGCCTCGCTGAATGAAGTTTTCTTTTTTGCAGTTTCTTTCTTTTTAGCCATATATGTAGTTCGGAGTATAAACTCCGTGTTAAATCCTGTTTGTTTTGATGTAATTTTTATATTCACGTGCAAATTTAATAGAAAAATCTCAAATATTTGCCGAAAACACATAAGAATATTAAGAAAGTAGTGCTTTTTTCATCATTTTTAATAAAAAAACGGAAAAATGGAAAGAGAAGGGGAGGACTTCCTTCATTCAAAAAGGGGTAGGTGTGCAAATTTATATACTATGTATAATCGTGAAAAATAGATTGATTTTGTATTGTTTGTGAGTATCAAAAATGTAAAATTTAAAAAGATTACTTTCCTTCCTGTTTCTTTAATGAAAATGTATTGATTTTTGTATGTTTGAATTGTTGTAAAAAAATATCAAAAACAATCAAATGTTGTATTTCGGAAGTCGGATGTAAGGGTTGAAATTGTATGCGAAAAATTAAGGAATTAATAAGTAAAAGGTAAGTCCGTTGTACCTCCGTTATTAAACCGTTCTGCCCCGAATCTATACTATATTTCATGTGAAAGCACTACTTTTTCCTCTTTTTTTTCTTTTTTTTATGCATCCCCTTTTCGTTTTCCATTTTTTTTGTTAATTTTGCACTTGATTTTTATAAAAGTGAACCAAAACAAGGTGGATTTGAACACTTTTCATCAAAGTTCCGCAAGTTAATCTTGATAATGAAAAGTGAATTTGATTTTTTCGATTCATTAAACTAAAAGTTGGTTGAGACTTGCGAAGCTCAAGATAACGTGTATTATTCATATATATGAACAAAATAATTTATAGTAGGTTCGACAAGACAAAAATTGCAGATCTCCCCAGGGTAACCTTCCCTGGAAGGATTGTGACAATCCTTTCTGCTGGTGAGGCGGAGAAAGCTGTCGATTTCCTTTTGAAAAGCGATATCCTCGGATTTGATACCGAGACACGTCCTTGTTTCACCAAGGGAAAGCGCAATAAGGTGGCGCTCCTTCAGGTGAGCAACAGGGAGATATGCTTTCTGTTCCGACTTAATTCCATAGGTCTTGCTCCTGCCATCGTGCGATTGCTTGAATCTGACGGGCCGTTGAAGGTCGGTCTTTCATGGCATGATGATATCCGTAGCCTCCATGATAGGGGCGAATTCGAACCTCGTGGCTTTATTGACCTTCAAGATCACATGATTGAACTGGGAATCAAGGACATGAGTTTGGCGAAACTCTATGCCAACTTGTTCCATCAGCGTATCAGTAAGCGTGAGCAACTAAGCAACTGGGAAGCTGACGTGCTGACCGATAAGCAAAAACTGTATGCGGCAACTGATGCGTGGGCTTGCATTCAACTTTATGAGGAGTATGTCCGACTAAAAGAGACTAATGACTATTTCCTTGAGTATGTTCCAGATCCTGATCCAACGGCGACTCCTGCTGTGAATGAGGAGAGTAAGGAAACTGAGGAGAAACCGAAGAAGAAGCAGAATAAGCGCAAAAAGACCTACACCAAGCGTAAGCCAAGAGTGAAGAAGGATGATGCTCAGAATAAGAGCGTTAGCGAGAATGCTGCTACAATACAAAAAGAAACAAAAAACGATAACGCAGAAGAGTAAATGTATAAGAACATATATCTGAAAAAAGGTAAGGAAGAGAGCATGAAGCGCTTCCATCCGTGGGTTTTCTCTGGTGCCGTTCATCACATGGATGAGGGTATAGAAGAGGGCGAGGTGGTTAATGTGATTGCGTCTTATGGAGAGTATATAGGTCGCGGACACTATCAGATTGGTAGTATCGCTGTCAGAATCCTTACCTTTGATGATGAGCTTATTGATGATTCGTTCTGGTACAAAAGACTTGACGTTGCTCTTCGTATGCGTATCAGTATCGGTATTGCCGACAATCCTCAGAACAATACCTATCGCCTTGTGCATGGAGAGGGTGATAATCTCCCAGGACTCGTTATTGACTGCTATGGTAAAACTGCTGTGGTTCAGGCTCATAGCGTGGGAATGCACGAGTGTCGCATGGCTGTTGCCCAGCAACTTGTGGAGGTGATGGGTGAGCGTATAGAGAATGTGTATTACAAGAGCGAGACAACACTTCCTTACAAGGCTGAACTTGGTCAAGAGAATGGTTTTCTCTTTGGCGGAACAGACGAGAATGTGGCACTTGAGAACGGCTTAAAATTCCATGTGGATTGGCTTCGTGGTCAGAAGACAGGCTTCTTCGTTGATCAGCGTGAGAATCGTTCACTTCTTGAGCATTATGCAAAGGGGAAGAGCGTTCTGAATATGTTCTGCTACACAGGCGGATTCTCTTTCTATGCCATGAGAGGTGATGCAAAGCTCGTTCACTCAGTTGATTCTTCTGCCAAGGCAATAGAACTCACGAATGCAAACGTAGAGCTGAATTTCCCTAATGATCCTCGTCATAAGGCTTTCTGTGAAGATGCTTTCAAATACCTTGATGCTGAGGGAGATAAGTATGATCTCATAATCCTTGATCCTCCTGCGTTTGCAAAGCATCGTGGTGCTCTTCATAATGCTTTGAAGGGATATACCCGATTGAACGTGAAGGCTTTTGAACACATCAAACCAGGTGGAATACTGTTCACCTTCAGTTGTTCTCAGGTCGTTACGAAGGATAATTTCCGTAATGCAGTCTTCACGGCTGCTGCCCAGTCAGGTCGTAAGGTTCGTATCCTTCATCAGCTTCATCAGCCTGCTGATCATCCTATCAATATCTACCATCCAGAGGGTGAGTATCTGAAGGGATTGGTGCTGTATGTAGAGTAATGGAGGCCCCCTCCAAACCTCCCCGAGGGGAGGCTTTTTGATAGTATTTCCAATCATGAAGTTCATAGAAAAAATACAGAAATTTATAAAGGATAATTCCCTAATGAGTCCCGTAGAGGTTCCATTAGGGAATCATTGTTCTTCCAACTCTCTCCCTCTTTTCCTCGTCGCCCTCTCCGGTGGCGCAGATTCCGTATGCCTCCTTCTTGCGATGAAGCGTCTGGGATATCGTGTTGAGGCTATACATTGCAATTTCCATCTGCGTGGGGCTGAATCGGATAGGGATGAGGAGTTCTGCAAGGGGGTGTGCGAGCGAGAGGAGATACCTTTCCATACCGTTCATTTCGATACGAGGACATACGCGGAGGTGCATAAGGTGAGTATTGAGATGGCTGCGCGTGAACTGAGATACAACTATTTCGAGCAGTTGAGGAAGGCGATTGAGGCTGAGGCTATACTCGTGGCGCACCATAAGAATGATGCCGTGGAGACATTGCTGATGAACCTGCTTCGCGGTACTGGCATTCACGGACTTCAAGGCATCAAGCCGCGCAATGGGCGTATCATCCGTCCGCTTCTTTGCGTCAGTCGTAAGGAGATAGTGGAATGGCTTCTGGAGATAGGACAGGACTATGTAACAGACAGCACGAATCTTGAAGATGACGTTACGCGAAACAAACTACGCTTGAATATCATTCCTCTTCTTGAACAGATCAATCCTGCTGCATCTGAAAATATTGCACAGACAGCCTTGAGGATGGTTGAGGCAGGAAAGGTGTTTGATACTGCGATGAGTGAGATTGTAAGTGATGTAACTGCTGGAAGTACAGATGATTTCGTCGTGATAGATAAGGAAAAACTTAATGCCGTTCCTTCAAAGGAATATACGCTTCACGCGATTCTTTCCGAATATCATTTCTCGCCAAGTCAGGTGGAGGAGATTTCGCTATCGGACTACGCGCAATCGGGGAAGTCGTGGGAGAGTGCTACGCATCAGTTGGTTGTGGATAGGAAGGCGCTTCTCATTCGCAGGAAGGATGAAAATGAGCGTCGTCCGTTCCGTATTCCCGAGACTGGTACTTATGTCATTTCTGAGACTAAGGACAAGACTGAGCGCATATCAATAAAGAGCGTTGTGGTGGATGATGTGTTTAAGATTAGCAAGGAGCGTGATGTTGTTACTCTTGATGCGGAGAAGGTGCGTTTCCCTTTGACAGTACGTTGTGTGGAGAAGGGTGATCGCTTCATTCCGTTTGGCATGAAAGGCTCAAAGCTAATCAGCGACTATCTCACGGACAGGAAGAAGAACGTGTTTGAGAAGCAGAGTCAGCTCGTTTTGCTCGATGCTGATGACAACGTGCTTTGGCTTGTAGGCGAGCGTCCTGATGCCCGTTGTTGCATTACGGAAAACACAATAAAAGCATTGGTTTTGCGTTATGAAAGATAACAGCCCCTCACCCGTCCTACGGACACCCTCTCCCCAAGGGGCGAGGGAAAAATTACCTTTGTTCGTTTGTGGGCTGGTTTATTGAAATATGTATATGCAATCAATAGCGAAATTACTATTAAAAATACTCCCCCTCGGGGGGCTGGGGGGGCTCTTTACCCTCCTTCTCATCTCCTGCAACGATGATGATACCTTCACCACATCAAGGGCGAACATGCTGTTCATTCCTGTTGATACGGTGAAGATGGATACCGTATTTGCAAATATTCCCGTGGCTTCAAAGAAATTCTGGATATACAACTATTCGGGGGATGGAATACGTTGCTCAAACGTAAGGCTGCAGAATGGCAATCAGTCGGGTTTTCGTGTTAATGTGAATGGCATTTATCTTGGAGAGCAGACTGGTTATCAGACCAATGACGTAGAGGTGCGCAAGGGCGACAGCATACGTGTGTTTGTGGAACTCACTTCGCCTGATAATGGTTCGGCTCTTTACAAGGAGATTGATGATAACCTTATCTTTCGTTTGGAGAGTGGGGTAGAGCAGGTCGTAAAACTAAATGCCTGTGCGTGGAATGCTGATATCGTGCGTAATCTTGAAGTGAAGAGAGATACCACTATCGATACTACGATTTCTGGTAAGGCATTGGTGGTTTATGGTGGAATAACCGTTGATTCGCTTGCCACTCTAAAAATTGCTCCTGGCACAACTATCTATTTCCATGACGATGCAGGAATAAATGTGAAAGGAAAACTGCTATGTCAGGGAACGGCAGAGAAGAACATCACGCTTCGTGGTGACAGACTTGATGATATTCTGAAAGATACTCCCTACGATATACTTTCTGGAAGGTGGCAGGGAATACATTTCGCACAAAACTCATACGATAACGTCATAGAATATACTGACTTGCATGGTGGTAAAAATGCCATTGTATGCGATTCAAGTGATGTTTCCAGAAGTAAAGTCAACATCAATTCATCTACGATACATAATTTCAAGGGCTATGGACTTGCCCTCACTAATTCCAACGTGTATGTAGCCAATACCCAGATTACAAATG
The DNA here is from genome assembly GCA_946411565.1 of uncultured Prevotellaceae bacterium. Taxonomy (GTDB): domain Bacteria; phylum Bacteroidota; class Bacteroidia; order Bacteroidales; family Bacteroidaceae; genus Prevotella. The sequence continues at coordinate 25,581 of CAMKEM010000006.1, forward strand.
CTGGTGGCGATTGTGTTGCCGTATGTGGGGGAGAATTGTCTTTGATTCATAACACGATAGCGCAGTTCTATCCTTTCTCTGAGTGTGGCGCGGCACTTCGTTTTGCTAATACCAACGGAGAGGATGTTTACCCTCTTGCGAAACTTGAGGTAAAGAACTGTATCATAACAGGTTATTATAATGATGTGGTGATGGTAGCAAGTAATGATAGTGTTGCATTCAACTATCATTTCTACGATTCTATGCTTCGCACGCCAGAGCCTAAGGATGCTGCTTATACGAAATATTTCGATAACATAATCTGGGAAGATGTCGAGGACACTATATGTAGTGGTCGAAAGAACTTTGCCAAGATTGATAATGACCAGTTCGTGTATGACTTCCATCTTGCCCCTGTTTCTAAGGCTAATGGCTCTGGTAATGCACAATGGATGCTCCCGCTAAATAGGGATGGAGTTGCAAGGGATGAGAAGAATGTGAATATGGGATGCTATTAAAGCCCTACGGCCTCTCCCCCCGCCCTCTCCCGTAGAGAGGGAGTCGGAGTGCGCATGGTAATTAATTATGAATAATTAAAACTTATGGCTACACAACAAGAAATACAGACTTCCGGCTCCCTCCCTACGGTGGAGGGCGGAGGGAGAGCCCACTCTCTTACGATAAACTATTCCATGTATGACCTTTCCGAACTCACACCAGAGGATCGTGAGCTTGTGGATAAGGCTATGCAGATGACCGAGGTGTCTTATGCACCTTACAGTAATTTCCATGTAGGGGCAGCATTAAGGCTTGAGAACGGCGTTATCGTAGGTGGATGCAATCAGGAGAATGCCGTATATCCCGTGGGACTATGTGCCGAGCGTGTGGCTGTTTTCTCGTCACAGGCGCAATATCCTAACACCAAGATTCTGTCTCTTGCCATAGCTGCAAGGAATACGGAGGGCGAATTTGTCACCGTACCAGTCTCTCCCTGCGGCTCTTGCCGTCAGGTTATTCTTGAGCAGGATATGAGATTCAAGCACCCTATCCGCATCATCCTCGTTGGGCAAAAGGGTATCTTCATTTTCGATAGCATCAAAGACCTCCTTCCGTTCGCATTCTCGGAAGAAAGTCTCGGAAGCTAAGGCTTGGCTTTGGAAAGAACTCTGCGTTGCGCCTGAGCTTTGGAAAGTAAATTAGAAGTAAATTAAAAACAGTAAATTTCGGGCTAATATTTTGGAGAAATCAGATTTTTTACTTATTTTTGCAATCGGAATAATCACAGGAAATAATGGGTAGAAACCTCTCTATAGATGACCTGACCGAGATAGCCAAGAAGATAATGCCGAAAGGAAGTAATGTATGGCTATATGGTTCAAGAGCCAGAGGCGATGCGCAAATCGACTCTGACTGGGATATTCTTGTGCTTATGGATAAGGATTCTATTGCAAAGGAAGACTTTGATAAAATTGGTTATCCGCTTATTGAATATGGATGGCGTTTCGGAGCAGATCTAAGTCCTCAGTTATATACAAAGAAGGAATGGGATGCCATGCGCATAACTCCATATTATCAGAATGTGGAACACGACAAAAAGATAATCTATGAGTCTTAGCAATGAGGAACGCCAAATGCTTGTTTCACTTTATATGAATAAAGCATGGCAGACATATAATGATGCCAAAGTTGCTGCGGAAGCTGGTAGATGGGGTATGGCTGCAAACAGACTGTACTATTCTTTGTTTCATGCTGCTACTGCTTTGTTCGTGAATGATGGTGTAGAGGTAGGTTCGCATAAAGGAGTGAAAGCAAAATTAGGTCAGCATTATATTGTCACAGGAAAGATGTCGATAGACCACTCTAAATTCCTTGCTCAAATGGAAACTCTTCGTGACAAAGCCGATTATAATATAATGTTTGTTGCTTCAGAAGAAGATGTGCTACCTAATATTCCATTAGCAGAAGCTTTCATTAAGGAAATTGAAAAGATGATTGCCTGATAGGAAAATCAATACAATATTAAAGCCCTTTTTCCGATAAATTTCGGAAGAAGGGCTTTATATATTCCGTTGAGTTCGATGGCTTTCAGCCCTCGCAGACCATGGAATTTCGTTCATTTCGTGTTTTCCGTGTTCATAACCTCATTGTGTCTTTGTGTTTGAAAAATGAATTTTCTGGTCATCGTCGCTAATTTTTGTTCCAGAACCAAGCATCGGAGATGCGTTTATAGGGTTATTTGAAATGATAATATAAAAGCCGCTTAAGGAAATCCCTAAGCGGCTTTTACATTCTACATTATACTTTCAACTTTATTCTTTCCACTAAAACTCAATCTTATAGCTGATATTTGGCAGAGACAGAGTGAAGGTTGATTCCTTGAATTCGCCTGTGTGATAGTTGTAGGTATAACCATACTGGCTCTTGGTACCTGTGCAGTTGATATGCTTGATGCTGAACTCGTGTGTCAGGCCCTTCTTGTTGATGCGGTAGCTGATGGTATAGTGAATTATCAGCATAGGATCATACTGCTTAGAGAAACACTCATCCTCAACGTATTGAATTTCAAAATCTGGGTGTGAGAGTGTCTTTTCCTTATCAAGAGGGGTGTCTCTGTCGCCACCCTGAAGCGTTGCCTTTACGTTGATACTCAGCATATTGTTCTTGTTGCTTCCAAGCATCCACTCCTTACCTCCAAGCACGTTGATGATATAGTTGCGGTCGAAGAGAGTGTGACGCCATTTGCCATCGCCACCCTTATATTTACTGCTGAAGAAAGAGCCGTTTGCCATTCCATACCAGCCATTCTTCATATAACGCTCAAGGGTGATATCGACACCGAAGTTGCGACCCTTACCCTTGTTTACCAATGCTCGGTCGAGATAGAACTCCTGACGGTTGAGTACGGAATAAGGATTGCCGTCCTCTACAGGAACATTGAACAGATACTGATAGAAAGGCTCTACCTTAAGGTTCCAGTGGTCAGAGAGCTTCCAACCGAAAGTTGCCATGAGGTGATGGCTCTTGGTGAATCCGAGATCCTTGTTTACAAGTTCGTCGCTTCCTGTATCTGTTGGATTCCAGTTGGTCTCATCTGGTTTGGTTGTCTTACGTGTGAAGTAAATATCGGTCTTCTCGGCACGGCTATGAAGTCCGTAAGCCAATGCGAAGGTCATGTCGTCATTCAGCTTGCGTGACATACTAACGCGAGGCTCGAATGTGGTAGCGCCGTTGAGAAGGAGATGCTGCACGTTGAATCCTGCGTTGAGGGTAGTCTTCGGGTTGAGTGTGAATGAATGTGCCGTGAAGGCAGAGAAAAGCGTGGTGTTGCCGTCGTTCTCGCATATTGTATGAAGATCACCGTGGAGTACGTATGCAGATCTGAGATTCACATCAAAGAACATTCCCGTAACTACAGCACCATATTGAGCCAGCCAACGGTTTGAATGGCGGTGGGTATAGGTTGTGCGTGCCGTGATGTTGGTAAAGCTTCTTTTCTCGGCGAAGAAAGGCTCACGTTTCAGATCATCGGTATTATCTCTTGTATAGATGTCGGCAGGGAGGTCGTAATATGCATCCTGCGTGAACTCGTCCTTGCTATATGTAACGCCGATGCTACTCTTCAACTGACCATGTTTCATAGGCAATACGTGTCCTACGCCCATAGCACCCATCCATTGATCGCTGAATGCATAGCACTCGTCATACTTTGATTCCCAGTCCTTTGGAGATGTCTCTCTATGGAAATGGTCGAAAAATCCTGTTCCCCAGATGGTGAATGTGCCAGCCTTTCGGGTAGGGAGGTTGAACTTGAAGTTAAGATCCTGATAGTCCATTACCTGTCCCTGCATATCAATCATCTTCAACTTATTGGCAAGACCAGTCATTGAGTATCTGTAGTTTACGAGGTATGAAGCACCAGTTTTCTTGCTCAACGGACCTTCTGAAGCCACATCGATACCTCCAACACCAATCTGGAATGTGTGCTCGTGCTTTTGGTCGTTACCATTGCGCATCTTCATATCGAACACACCAGAAACGGCGTTTCCGTATTCGGCAGGGAAAGCAGATGTGAGGAAGTCGGAGTTTCCGATACACATAGCTGAGAGTGAAGAGAAGATACCGCCACCGAGTACTGAAATATCAGAAAAGTGGTTTGGGTTAGGGATTTCGATGTCCTCAAGTCGCCAAGAGAGTAGGTGAGGGGCGTTACCGTGGATGGAAATACCGTTTGTTGCTCCACTTGTTGCTACTCCTGAGAAAGAGCTTGCCAGACGAGCAGGGTCATCGAAACCGCCTGCATATCGGCTTGCTTCCTCGATGCTGAACATACGTCCGCCTGTGAGTACCATCTTGTTCATGGTGTTCTCTTTTGCGAGATTAGGACGAACCACGACATCCTGAAGTGTGGTCTGGTCTTCCTGAAGTCGGATGTCGATATTCGTTTCCTTAGCCGATGTTACGAGGACATCGCTGAGGTCGAAGGTCTGGAAGCCAACGTAGTTACAACGCACGGTGTGGCGTCCTACCTTTACATCCTTGATTTGGAACTTACCGAGGCTGTCGGTAACGCATACCTTATCTTTGGAATTATCCACTTGAACGGTAGCGAATGGGAGAGGTTCACGAGTTACGGCATCTGTAACGACACCTCTGATGGTTTGCGTAATCTGTGCGTTTGATGTCAAACTGATGCTTGCCAACGCAATTACCAAGAATACTATTCTCTTTGCCATAGTTAAAGCCTAACCAAGCCTTTTCTCCTTATGGTCGAAGGGTCTTACGACAAATCTCCCAAAGGGAAGGATGTTTTATAGTAAAATCCCCCCAAAGGTTCGTGCTTGATTTTGTTTTTAATTAATTAATTTTATTTCTTATTTTCTACTTTTACTTTTTTGCTGTTTACTTTATAATTTTATACATCCTATCTCAGTTCCCTCCCTTTGGGAGGGTTAGGGTAGGCTTTTAATCTTTCATTCTGCTCTGCGCATCCTTGCCTGCTCCAGTACCCTTATACTTGCTTTGTGAAGCGTTGAAGGTATAGCGGAGTGACACGTCGAGACGATGGTTGTTATTCTTCGTCCATTGGTCGAGGACATAATATCCGCAATCCATGTTGATCTTCTGTGGTGAACGCTGGAGCACATCGAATACGGAAACTCGGAAGCAGAGAGCATCGTTCTTTAGCCAGCATTTCTGAACCGTGAATCCGAGGTTGTAGGTGTTGTTTGTGATATGGAAGTTCATCCAGTCACCTTTCAGCACGATGTTCATGTTCGCCTCCAACTGCCAACTGTGCTTAAGTCGGAAGGTGTTGTTGAGGTCGAAGAACATGAGTGGCTTCTTGTAGCTGATTTCACGCTTTCCTGTAGCCTCACGTGGGTCTGCAAGTTCCTGAGTATAGAAGAACTTCTGCCAGCCTGCCGTCCAGTTTGGGCTATACACGCCGAATGTAGGTGAACCTGTGAGGAACATGGAGAGGTTGCGTACAGGCTTGTCGAGGTTTATGTTCTTTATCAGTATCACGCCCTCGTCATTATAGATGTATGACCATTGTGACTGCGCGTCATCCCTACGCTCGTATGCAACGAATAGGTTAAGCCATTTCCAACGGGCGTTGAGGCTGATTTCCTGCATCTTGGCATTCTTGAGCTGTGGATCACCTTGTTGCAAAGAGTAAGGGTTGATATACATGATACCCTCGTCAAGCATGTTGTAGTTAGGACGCACGGTCTTGATGCTGTATGCAAGAGAGGATTGTATAGCCCCGAACTGTCTTGACCAAGACAGGGAAGGGAAGAGTTCATCGGTATATCGTGACATGGATTTTGTGTCGTTGATATTGTCGATATAGTCGAATCCCACGTGCTCATAGCGCAGACCTGCACTCAGGTTTCCGAACTTCGGAATCTCGCAGCCATACTGCATGAAGGCTGCTATGTTCTTTTCCTTCACATCCGACTCCGTGGCAGGAAGTGGATAGCCGGAAATGGAATAACTGCTTTTTCGTGTTACGAAACTCATCTCCGTACCAGCCTGTAACTGACCTTTCCAAATAGGGTAGGAGAGAACCAGCTTTGTTGCAAGCATATCAGATGATGTGTGCTGTTCCTGTTCCATTACGGATGTGTTGTTCTTGCCGTCCATATCCTTAATGTTGGTGGCTTCGTTGCTCTTGTTGGTCAGAAAATCGAAGTTGAAGTCGATACCCAGATTGCCAGCCTTACCATTATAATATACGTTGCCGTCAATATTGTATGGTTGATGAGTCCTGTCATTCTGATCAGACTTGTTGTATTCATTCTCAGATGCAGCCTTTCCGTTGATGAAACGGTCAATGGTGGTCTCTGTGAACATTTCAGCCTTAGAGCCGAATTTGTCGTGACGCTCCACACGCGCACCTATTGAGTGGTCGGGAGTTATCTGCCAGTTGAAGCCGAGGTTGTAGTTCACGCCCTTTCCAATCCAGTTATAGCGCAAAGACATTTTTTGCATGATGTTGAGCATGTTGTTGCCTTGCTTGATGAAACTTGACTGATCAGGACGACTATCGTTTACGCTTGTCCACTCCCAGTAGTTCACCATTCCGAATACGTCAAAGTCATTATGACGATAGCGGAGGTTGGTGGTAGCAAATGGAGCGCTGTAGCCAAAAGCAAGACTCTGATGGTTGCCTGTGTGGATGTCGAAACCGAAGCCGTCCCCCTTACGCTTAACGGTCTTGATGCGCACAACGGCAGATACGGTAGCGTCATACTCGGCACCCGGATTAGTGATTACCTCCACGGAAGCGATCTCTTCGGAACGCAGACGCTTCAATTCATCCGCGTCCTGCATTTTACGGCCGTTTATATAATAAATAGGTGTACCCTTGCCGAGCACTTCAAGGTCATCGCCTTTCTGCGTCATTCCAGGCACTTTTGTAAGCATTTCCTTTAGCGAGCCTGATTTCTCAAGTACCGTACCCTCCACCTTTGTAATCATGGAGTTACCTGTTAGCTTAGTCTTAGGCAACTGTCCGCTGACCGTTACTTCTTTCAGCATCTGTGTATCATCTTTGAGAGTGATGACACCATTCCCTATTTCGCTAACGTTTACATAGCGAGTTTCATAACCAACGAATGAAATGCGAAGAATGCCATCGGTGGCAGGTGCTACGATATGGAATTTACCCATTTCTGCACTTGTTGCGCCTGAGATATAGGTTGAATCCTTGCCAGACAGGAGTGAGATATTTACAAACTCCAGAGGTTGTCCTTGTGAATCAACGATTGTTCCGTCGATGTCAGGATTACTTGTTTTCTTTGCCCATGAGCTGACGCCAATCAGCATAATTGTCAATAACGATAGTGTACGTTTCATTTTACTTTTTCTTTAAGAATTTATTTTACACTACGTTTGACGCTGCAAAATTACTATTTATTACAAAAAAAAACGACATATTTTGTGACAATAATGTTACAATTTGTTTCAGTCACGCAATAGTCACGCAATCGATATTAAGAAATTAAGATATTAAGAGGTTAAACGCATCTTCACGATTCACTTTCAAGTGGAGTTTGCGAAACTTGAATAAAAGTATCTTTTTTCTTCACTATTTGGGGAGAGGATACTCGTAGGGCAGGTGAGGGGCGGTTGTTTTATGCTCAAAATTTTTTTGCACACACTCATAATGGTGTGCGCAAAAAATCTTTCAATAATGGCCGATTCGTCGATAAAAAACGCCATTTCAGGAATTTTAATACATTTTTCTTCGGAAATATTGTTTAATTTTACTACTTTTGTCTTGCATTTTACAGGATTAAAAACAAAATGTATGCTTAAACAATTTATGGAAAAGACGGAGTTCTCCTCATACGAGGACTTCATGCAGAATTTCAAAATCAAAATACCCGAAGACTTCAATTTCGGATATGATGTCATAGACCAATATGCCCAGCAAATGCCGGACAAGGAGGCAATTATCTGGGTTAACGATAAAGGTGAGCAGAAACACGTTACTTATCGCGCTTTTAAGAACACAAGTGACCGATGCGCTTCGTTTCTTCAGGAAATGGGTGTAAAGAAAGGTGACAGAGTGATGCTCATCCTCAAGCGAAGAATTGAATGGTGGTACACTATGGTGGCTCTCCATAAACTTGGAGCTGTTGCCATTCCTGCTACCCATATGCTTACCGATAAGGATATCATCTACCGTTGCCACATGGCTGGTATTGGCTATATCGTGGCTTGCGGAGATCAGAATGTGCTTTGTAACGTGCAGAAGGCAAAACGCTATTGCCCAACCTTGCGCCATTGCATTTCTATTGGTCCTACTATTCCTAATGGCTGGTACGACTTCTGGCGTGGACTTCAGGAGGCTGATCCTTTCGAGGCTCCTGAAAGAAATAAGGTAACGGATGACTTCCTTCTCTATTTCACCAGCGGAACCACAGGCGAGCCAAAGATGGTGATGCATGATTTCTCATATCCTCTCGCACATATCCTCACAGCCAAGTATTGGCACAATGTTCATGAGGATTCGCTTCACTTTACCCTTGCTGATACAGGATGGGGAAAAGCTGTGTGGGGTAAGTTCTACGGACAGATGATAGCTGGTGCCACAGTCTTTGTATATGACTATGAGGGACAGTTCAAGCCAACAGACCTTCTCCGCATAATGCAGGACTATCACATTACTTCTTTCTGCGCACCACCTACCATCTATCGCTTCCTTATTCGTGAGGACCTCACAGCCTTCGATCTCTCTGCACTTGAATATTGCACAACGGCAGGCGAGGCTCTCAATCCAAGCGTATTCGATGAGTGGCAGAAGAAGACAGGCATCATGATCTATGAGTCGTATGGTCAGACCGAGACCACGCTTGTTGTCGGTACCTATCCGTGGGTAAAGCCAAAGCCTGGAGCTATGGGCGTAAGGAATCCGCAGTACGACATCGATGTTGTTGATGGCGAGCAGAAAAGCGTAGGTCCGATGGAGCAAGGCGAGCTTGTAATCCGCGTGGATAAGGGAAAGCCACTCGGACTCTTCAAGGGCTACTATCGCGATGAGGATATGACAAAGGAGAGAATCCAGAACGGACTCTACTATACAGGCGACATAGTATATCGTGATGAGGACGGCTATCTATGGTTCGTGTCACGTTCCGACGATGTTATCAAGACATCAGGCTATCGTGTAGGACCATTCGAGGTAGAGTCTGCACTTATGACTCATCCAGCCGTGGTAGAATGTGCTATTACCGCCGTACCTGATGATATTCGTGGTCAGATAGTAAAGGCAACCATCGTTCTTGCCGACGAATACAAGTCAAAGGCTGGCGATGCTTTAGCAAAGGAATTGCAGAATCACGTAAAGCATGAGACTGCACCTTATAAATATCCTCGTGTCGTAGAGTTTGTTGATGAACTCCCAAAGACAATAAGTGGTAAGATTCAGAGGTTTAAGCTGAAGAAATAAAAGCCCCACCCCCATGCCCCTCCAAAGGGAGGGGAGTGGTTAGTATCTATCGCTAAATAATGTAAAGACGCAAAGTTTATAAATATTATAAGCTTGGCGTCTTTGCGTTTGGTGGTTGATATTTTTTAGGTTTCATATACTATATACTCCCCTCCCTTTATGGGAGGGGAAGGGGGGGGGTTAGCAATCTCTTCACCACCCTCATCGCCTCGTCACGTTGTTCTATGTTCAGCACATAGTGTTCCTTTGCCCCGGCATAGGGATAGCCTGTCCAAGCCGATTTCATCATATCGTCGATAGCAGGATTCATCTTGACGTATGACAGATTGTCGAAGGCGAATATTATCGGCTTGCCGTTGATGCAGATGCACCAGTCATCCGACATCTTCTTTTTCTTTATATCGCCTGCTCCCTTTAGCTGAGAGCACACGAAGTTAATGTATTCTGTTGTGCACATTTTTTATATAAAATAGCAGCCCCTCACACACCTTCTGGGCACCCTCTCCCCAAGGGGCGAGGGAAAAGTTTCCTCTTATTGCTTATGAAGAATTTTATGAGGGATAAATACTAACTTCCTCCTCGCCCCTTGGGGAGAGGATGCCCGTAGGGCAGGTGAGGGGTTGTTTGTGATGGGTTGTAGTTTTATTTAGAGTTCTACATACTCCTTCGCTTTAAAGTTATCCTCAAAGCTCCAGGTCTGAGCCTTGCCATGCTCCATTCTATAAACCTGAATAAAGTCAAGAACGGCATCCAAGCCCTGTTCTGCTATCCAGCCCTGAAGGAACTTGCGTGAAGGATGGTTGATAATCTCTTTCTTGAACTCGATATCATCCACAAGCTTGAACTCACCCTCAACACGCACTTGATACTTGCCTGTTGCAAAACAAGCCTCAGCCTTTGGATTTGCCTGAAGCTGCTTGTGAAGCTCCTTGAACTTACCAGTATGGAAGACGATGCCGTTCTCGTCGGCACTATATAAAAGGACCGCACGTACATGAGGCTGTCCGTTCTCGCTTGTTGCCAAGTACATCACAGGATTCTGCATCCCATTGATCAATTCAAAAATCTTTTCTTTTGTCATAGTCTTTGTGTTTTGAGTTTTTGGTGTTTATTGCCTAAATAATTAACTGAATGCAAAATTATATCATTCCCGCGATATACACAAATAAATAACGTGACTATGTTGTGACATGTCTTTTGGTCACGCGATAGTCACGCTAAAAAGGCTTGGTTAGGCTTCTATCTCACTCCCGAATCATTATCCTTATTATTAAGTATTCGGTCAGCAGCCTTGTATTTGCGTCCGTGGCTGAAATTCCATGAGGCGGTAAGATGAAGCATATTACCATTTTCAATGTAATAGAGATGCGCGTCGGTCTTATACCATTTGTTGTTTATGGTATAATTGTAGTCAAAGCCCATTGGAGAGCCGACCAACATACATCCTAAGGATAACTTCAGATCCTTCCATTTGTAAGAGATGCTTACGTCGCCGCTTTTTTCTAAACCTTGAATGAGCTCGCCTGATAAATAATGCGGTTGTGTGCGGAATGCGACATCCATGCTAAAGTTGCCCAATTGAACCCATGAGTAGAAACCAACCGGAGTCGTATTGTAGAAGTGACGATATGTATTGCCGATACTTTCGTAGTGGTCGTATGATATCCAGAATGACACATGCCATTTGTCAGGAAATATTTTCCATGTCATATCACCGTATATGTAGCCTTGACTCAATCGCTTATGATTCTCTGGACGGCTTACGATTACCCAGTTTCCGTTAGCTTCCTTTTCTGGGGTGTATGTATTCATGAGGGCATTCGGATTGTTCGACCATGAAGCTTCTAACGTATATTCCACGTTCTTCACCTCTCCGCCTAAACTTACCTCGTTATACCATGTGTGTGATGGTTTAAGTTCCTTGTTGCCAGATTTGATAAAAAGCGAATTGTCATATTGCCTTACATCGGTCACATTTGCAAGTGATGGTTCGTTTGGAGTTATGCGTGACTGTAATTTTATGTTCGCATTTTTGCAAACAGGAATCGAAACCGTCAATTGCGGACGTATCATCCAGTTGTCGTAACCGAAATCACCCTGATGAATAGATGAACGGTTTGCACCTATGCCTAATTGATAGCCTATCGTTTGTTCCTTCTTTCCGAAAGGAAGATTTCCTTGAATCTGCGCAAACAGATATTCATTGTTATTGTGAATCAAGGCATGAGCATTGGTGCTGCCTACGTATTTGTTGTTCGTGAAGCCAATGGTATATTCACCTCCAACCGATATGTTAATTTTCTCCGTTTCCTTTGTATAGATAGCCTCGGTAATGAGAGAGTGCTTCTTTCCCTTTGTTGAATAGTTGTAATCGGCTATTGGATTACCGAGAGAACTCAGTTCCGGGGCTTTCCTGTCCTCGCAAACGTAGTCTTGGGGCAATATGTACTCGCTCATGCCATATTCGTTTCTTGTCGTGATGATTGTACCTACTGCATTTATTGCAAGAGTCTGCTTCTTTGGCAGATTAACGAAATAATAGAGGTCGAGTGAAGGCTTATATTCCTTCATCTTCCTGTCTTCGTAGTTAAACCTGTTGTCTTTTCCTGTTTCGCTTACAATAGAATGTATCCCACGCTTTGGAGAATTATATGCATAGAGGTAGAAACTTGCATTGAACGTGTATATATCAGGTTTGGCAAGGTTGTATGCTGCCTGCATAATGTTTTGGGCATACATGAATGGAGAATATACACCATCATAGTTCATTTTGTGGGTTTCTCCGTCTGGGAATATATATTCCTCTTTGCTTTCATGATATCTCTTGTAATGATCGCGCCATCCTAAGTAATGACTGATACTGAATTCTGAAAGCTTATAGTTGTACTTGAAATATGAAGTAGTGTTGTTGAATCCGTATGCAATAGCTTGTAATGACTTGATTCCACCTACATATCCAGCATATCTGCGCTTCACAACATAGTTGATTACGGCATCCAGAGTCCAGTCGCCATAGCGTACTCCTGGCATATCTACATATTCCACACGAATCACCTCGTCGGGGCGTATAGCCATAATATCCTGACTGTTTGCCTTTATGTCGTTTACGCGAATCTGAACGCCACCGCCTCTATTTGATTTGATGGTTTGGTTTACAGGATCCACCATTATCCCTTTTAGCGACATACGTTGAAGAAGGTCATAGCCGTTGCTGCTTCCCTTCACCATATTTTCTGTTGGGATGATATACTGACGATCCACCTTGTTTATAATTCGTGCGCCTGTAACCGTAAGTTCTTCGAGCACCTTACTATCGGCTCTCATCACCACCTTTCCGATTTCTGCCTTTGTGCAGAGGCGATATATAGTGCGGAAACCCATATACGTTATTTTTGCAAGAACAGTATTTGCGTCGCAAGGTACTGTGAATGAACCGTTCTCGTTGCTCACACCACCTGTTATGAAAACTGAATCCTTAGGATTTAGGAGTGATACGTTGGCAAAGGCGAGAGGCTGTCCCTTGGCATCTACAATATTGCCTGTATATCTTATGGCAGCCTTCTGTACGCATTCCACGAATATATCGCTATCCTGTACGGCTATGCTCATAGGGTAGTAACCGCAAACCGAGCGGACGGCATCCTCAACCGACTGGTTTTGAATCTTTTTCGTCACGCGGAAATCTTCGAGTTCGTCAAAGATGAAATTGATGCGCTTGGCATCCTGTACCTTGTCAATTCGTTTGAGTGCTTCTGATAGTGATACGTCCTCAAAAGTGAGTGTCACCTTTTGGGCTGAAGCCGTTGAAATTCCAATGACAAGATATGTAATGAATAATAGTATTCTTTTCATTAGTCCGCTTATCTTATGTGAATACTATTATCTTCTATCGTTAGATGAACTTTTTTGAAGTTATTCATAAACTCCACCACTTCCTCTATGCTCTTCGTCTTTTCTATCTGGATGTAGAGGCGAACGTGCTTGGCATCCTCATTCTCAAAGACAATCTGCTTGCCGTAGTAATCACCAATTTTCTTGGCTATTGTCTTCATCTCGATGTTATCAAACTTGAACACTTCGCGGTTAATGGTCAGCGTGTCGGTCTTGATGATTTCCTGAACTGGAGCCGTAACTATCATTTCAGAATCGCTCTTCTGTGGCTCAGTCTTTTCCTGTGGGGTAGAGTAGAGGTAAATGGAAGCGAGAGTGATGAGGCTAACGCTCATTACGATTCCTGTAATCATGGCTGCGCGTGACCAGATTCTGCTATCCACATTCCACTTTCCACTCTCCACTTTATTCTTTTCCTCGGAAGCCTCAATAACCTCCTTCTCGAATTTAGCCCATTCCATATCTATGTCGGGCATTCCTATCTTGCGGTCAATATCTTCTATTTTCATTATCGGGCAATTTTAAGGATTGAACGTATCTTTCCAAGCGAACGCGTTATATGCTTGTTTACTGCTGATGAACTTATTCCTAACGCCTTGGCAGTTTCCTCGTAGGTCATTTCTTCATCATAGTGAAGAGACAGTACCCGTCGGTCTTGCTCTGTGAGGTTATCGTTAATAACTCTCTGGAGTTCTTCCATAAGTTCCTCTCGTTCTTCGTTCTCTTGCTGAGCCTTTTGCATAGCGACTTCCAGTTCCATTTGCTGACGCAAGCGTTTCTGTCGCATAATGTTCAGGCATTGGTTTCTTGTGGCTGCAAGCAGGTATCCCGTAACAGATGCGTCAGCAATGGCCGGTTGACTGTTCCACATCTGCGTAAAGACCTGACTTACCGCATCTCTCGCTTCCTCTGCATCCTCAAGTATAGAGAAGGCGAAGCGATACATCTGCCTGTAATTGTCTTTGTAGATTCTTTCGAACCCTTGTTTGTTATAATCCATTTTCTACTTTTTTGTTGGGTATTCAACTTTCGTATAACTCAAGTTGCAGGTTTATAAGGTTTGTAGGTTTTAGGTTCTTTTGTCGGACTTGCTTTTGTTTGGTGAGCTTGTGAACAATGCTCATAAACGATGCAGACCTTATAACCAATAAACCTCAAAACCTTATAACCCAAAGTTGAGCTTGCGAAACTTAAGTTGGGTCTTTATCTATAAGACACATAATCGGGGTGAAACCAATACCCCTATGCCCGATTTTTTTCAAAATTTGTTGCAAAGGTATTAAAAAACTTCGATATATGCAATAGTTGTCCTCCTATGATCTTCCGTTGTGCCGTCGCTATGTCAAGGCTAATTCTCCACTTGTGAATCAAAGAAAGTGAACGAATTAATGCGGTATTAATGTGATATTAACGTGACATTACACGTTCTCATTTTGTGAGTAAACATTAATTTCCACCAATGGCACATTAATCTCGCATTAATTGTTTTCAGATAAATCGTATAAATCCGTTTCCCTTATTAATGTCGAATTCTGTTTCTTCATGCTCCTATGTGAGTCCTATGTAGCTCCTATGTAAGTCCCATTTTTCGCCTATTCTCAGGAACGGACCTGAAACGTTTTTGTAACGGTATTACAACGGAGGTATAACGTGGACTCATACTGGACTTACACAGAAATCATAGTGGAGTTATATTTGGAAAGTAAATGGGCAGTAAATTTTATCAGTAAATTCATTTTCTGGTTTCATTTACTTATAATTTCTTCGCAAAGCTCAGGCGCTACGCGGAATCCTTTCTAAAAATAGGCGCAAGCCCCGTTTCTTATTGGAATAAGATTGCTTAGATTGGGACTCCGCGTAGCGCCTGAGCTTTGCGAAGATTTATTGTCAGTTTTGCACCGGAGGTGCGTTTTTTTACTCTGAAAAAAGAATTTTAGGACAACTCTGCAACTCGTCACCCGAAACGTTGTAATAGATTATGTTTCAGAGAGTTGTAGCGGTGATTCATTTTTATAACTCGTCACCCACTCGTCACCCTTGCGCTTGTATTAACTTGATATAGAGTAATTTGGAGTAAAATTTCACTCGTCACCCTAAAAACGTTGACAAGTGGTGACGAGTGAATTGATCTTGTATATTCTTTATTCTCAGCAAGATACAAGGATTTGGGTGACGAGTGGGTGACGAGTAAAATTAAATGAATCACCGCTATAACGTTAAGAACCACAACAACTTGCAGCGTTTCGGGTGACGAGTTGCAGAGTTGTTCTAAAATTCTTTTTTTAGAGTAAATGTCTTTTCCTGATTTTAGTTTACAGTTTTTGTTATTATTAAATTGTGTTTGTTGACATCCTTCTGAAATAGTTGTTGTATTCATGAATAGGTGATAAAGAAATAGAAGGGGTTAAAAAACTATATGAAAAAGTGAAAAAAGCAGAAAGTTTCAATGTTATTCGTTTTTTTCCGAAATTAGTAGTAACTTTGCAAATTGAAAGCCAAAAGACAAAGGGCTAAAGACAAAAGACTGACAAGTAACAATTAACATTTGAAGTTCTCAATCACCATACCTGCATATAAGGGGCATTTCCTGAAGGAGGCTATTGACAGCGTGTGTCGGCAGACATACCCTGACTGGGAACTTATTATTGTTGATGACTGCTCGCCAGAGAATCTCTTGGCGGTGGTTGAGCCTTTCCTTTCTAATGAAAGGGTTCACTTCTTTCGTAATGATAAG
Organism: uncultured Prevotellaceae bacterium; assembly: GCA_946411565.1. GTDB lineage: Bacteria > Bacteroidota > Bacteroidia > Bacteroidales > Bacteroidaceae > Prevotella. The sequence continues at coordinate 41,642 of CAMKEM010000006.1, forward strand.
AACTGTGGGGCGGTGAACGTGGTGGATAACTGGAACATCTGTCTAAAACATTGTACTGGTGACTATGTTATCTGTATGGGTGACGATGATTGTATGTTGCCTTGCTGCCTTGAAGAGTACCGAAAGTTGATTGAGGTGTATCCCGACTTGAATGTATATCATGCCTGGACGGAAATAATCGACGAGAATAATGCTACGGTCTTTATTCAGCAGCCTCGCCCTGAGCGTGAGTCGGCTTTATCCTTGTTATGGAACAGATGGAATAGTAGGTGGTATCAGTTTATAGGTGATTTCTGCTATAAGACAAGTCATCTGAGAGATAACAATGGTTACTATAAGTTGCCGTTGGCATGGGGCTCGGATGATGTAACGGCTGTAAGGGCTGCTATTGGTAACGGTATTGCAAATACCCAGCGAGTATGCTTTCAGTATAGGGACAACCGACAGTCGATTACAAGCTCGAAGAATGCGAGGATAAAGCTTGAGGCAACCTTGTTAGCATATCAATGGTTCAGACACTATCTTGACGGACTTGTTCCATCTACCTTGAGCTATGAGGATCGTTGTTATTTAGCTTGCATTGATTCGGTTTGCAAGAAATACTATATGACGATGGGCAAGGACTGCATGGAGGATGTTCACGGAAATCCTTTTAGGATGATGTTCTGGTACAAGCAACTTAAGTGTTTCGACTTTCCGATGAAGGTGTTTATAAAGTGGTACTTTGGGAGCCTTAAAAATTGAAAAATGTGCAAGGTATTAATCATAACATGTCATAAACTTGATGAAGACAATGGTGGAGCAAATGCCTCAAAGGGCTTTATTCATTGCTTGGCATCATTGTTTGATGATTGTGCCTTGATATTTCCTGAATTTGAAGATACTGATGCATTTATCCCGTCAAATTGTACGTTGTATCCATGTCATGATGCACGTCCGAAGTTGCAGAAGGGACTTGACATGTATCGTGGAGTGGTGAGCGGACTATATGCTCATGTAAGGAAACACTTGGAGACGCATCGCTATGATATTATCGTGGTGGATCATTCGGTAACAGCAACATCGCTTGTAAGCTATCTAAAACAGACGGGGACAAAGCTTATAACCATACATCATAATGTGGAGCGTGATTATCTGCGTGATAATGGTAACGAGCGTCCTATTACGTTCAGATACCCTTATAACTATTTCGCAAGGAAATCAGAGAGGGATTGTCTGCTCAATAGTGATGTAAACCTGACTCTCAGTCAGAGAGATGCGGATGTATTTGCTTCTTGGTATCCTTCGCGTAATCTCCATTTGCATAGTATCGGTATTATGGAGTATCGTCCGATAGCGGACAAGACGTTTGTTCCGAAGCCTAAAGGTCATACCTTTGCTATTACAGGATCGTTATGCTATGGGCAGTCGCTTGTATCGATTGTGGATTTCCTGCGTAGATATTATGCCATTCTCCAAAAGGCCTGTCCTGATGTCAGAATTATTATTGCAGGTAGAAATCCTTCTCCTGTGCTATATGAGGAATGCAAGGACATGGAGGGTATAGAGATAATTCCGAATCCAGAGAAAATAGCAGATATAGTCAGATTGGCAGACTATTATATATGTCCGATATTTGCAGGAAGTGGCATAAAACTAAGGGTGCTGGATGCATTAAAGCAGGGATTGCCTGTATTGTGCCATAGCATATCTTCTGCAGGCTATGAGCCGTTTGTGGATAAGGGTATTCTATTTCCATATAGTGATACGGCTTCTTTTGAGGCTTCGCTTCATAGGATGCTTTGCTTAGATATCTCTTCGAATGAGATTTACCAGTCGTTCAGGCAATATTTCTCTGTTGAGGCAGGAGCATGGCGATTACGTCAAATCCTTCAGAAGGAAGGAATTGTAATATAAAGTGAATGTTAAAACTGCCCCTCACCCGTCCTAAGGACACCCTCTCCCCAAGGGGCTGTTTATCAAGATATTTAATTGTTTATGAACATTCTTATAATAACACCATATCTTCCGTACCCTCTAAATTCTGGAGGTGCTCAGGGGGTATTTAATATGATAGAACATCTTCGTTCCAAGCATAGTTTTACTATGATTATCAACGAAGGCGGGCAGAACAACAAACAGAATCTTCTGGCTTTGAGAAAACTATGGCCAGATGTGGATATAATATACTATCCGTTTGTTCGCCAGATGATGTGCCCTTCTTTCCTATATGAGAAGACAAGACGTGTGATGCTCAGGATGATAGCTCCAAATAGTCGTCGCCTTAAGATTGAGACGGCACTTCGTCCATACGGAGAGTGGTTCTCGCATCATCATGTAGATTTCGTTCACAGAATCATAGCAGAGAAGAAGATTGACATGGTTGAGGTGAACTTCATAGAGAGCCTTGCGTGGGGAAATTATCTTCCTGACAATGTTAAAAAGGTGTTCATACATCATGAACTTGGGTTCGTGCGCAAGGAAAGACTGCTTAGTAGTCTGCAATTAACTTCTAAAGAAAAGGAAATGCTTGCCACAGCAAAATCGACGGAGTTTGCCAATCTTGAGAAATACGATGCTGTAGTAACCGTAACAGATACAGATAAGAAGATTCTTGAGCGTGAAGGATTGTCGGTGCCTGTATATACTTCTAACTCTGCTGTGAATACGGAGTCGTTCCCATATAGCGTTACTCCTGGCAATCTTACGTTCATTGGAGGCTATGGACATCTTCCTAATGTGGAGGGAATCGACTGGTTTGTCAAGAATGTTGCCCCATTGCTTAGTGATAGGAATCTTAGGTTGAACATAATTGGTAGGGGATGGCCTGATACTTATAACACCCAGTGTGGTGTTGATGTATGCCTGAAGGGATTTGTTGAAAAACTATCAGATGTGGCACTTGGCTCAATAATGATAGTTCCGATACTTAGTGGTAGCGGAATGAGAATGAAAATTCTTGAGGCTGCTGCAATGAGTCTTCCGATGGTAACTACTACGGTTGGTGTCGAGGGACTTGACTTCGTGGATGGCGAGTCGTGCATTATTGCTGATACTCCAGAGGATTATGCCAAGGCGATAATCAGGCTTACGGAAGATGCCGACTTAAGACGCAAACTTGGCGAGAATGCCAATAAGGTGTTCGAACAGAAATATTCGGTCTCTAAGCTCGTAGAGAATCGAGATAATATTTATCAGAAAATAATTGCCAATTACTAATTACATAATTAGCATTATTCGCAGACATGGTATTTGTGATTGCCTATGGTAAACAGGTAATTCGTAATTGGTAGCTTGGTAATTCATAATTAGTAATTCGTAATTAATTAGATGATTATAAGAAGTAAAGCTCCATTAAGACTTGGCCTCGCAGGTGGTGGCACAGATGTGTCACCATATAGTGATATGTATGGAGGCTTGGTGCTTAATGCTACGATAAATCTATATGCATATTGTACCATAGAGGAATTGCCTGATTGCGATTATATAGAGATTGACTCCTATGATGCAGATGTGCATGAGAGGTGTGTATTGGCAGAATCGCTTGTTATTGATGGTAAGGCTTCTCTCATAAAAGGTGTATATAACCGTTTGATGAAGGATTTTGCTCTTCCATTGGTAGGGTTCCGTATCAATACATATAATGATGCACCGGCAGGTTCGGGACTTGGTACCTCTTCCACTATGGTTGTTGCCATAATAAAGGCGTTCGTGGAATGGTATAGCCTTCCGTTAGGCGACTATGAGATATCACGCCTTGCATACGAGATTGAGCGTAAGGACCTTCAGTTAAGTGGTGGCAAGCAGGATCAGTATGCAGCTGCATTTGGAGGATTCAATTATATGGAGTTTCTTCAGGATGATATGGTTATTGTCAATCCTCTAAAGGTAAAGCGATGGATTGTTGATGAACTTGAAGCTTCCATGTTGTTGTATTTCACGGGGCGTAGCCGTTCTTCTGCAGCAATTATCGATCAGCAGAAGAAAAACGCATCCGATGGCAACACAAAGAGTGTTGAGGCAATGCATCGAATAAAGCAGAGTGCCAAGGATATGAAACTTGCCATTCTGAAAGGTGATATAAATGAGTTCGCACGTATTCTCGGACAGGCTTGGGAGGATAAGAAGAAAATGGCAGATGCCATAACAAATCCTATGATAGAAGAGGCATTCAATGTTGCCCTTGAGGCTGGAGCACGTGCTGGTAAGGTAAGTGGTGCTGGTGGAGGTGGCTTTATTATGTTTGTTGTAGAGCCAACACGCAAGAAGGCTGTCATAGAGGCATTGTCGCATCTTCCTGGTTTCACCATGCCATTCAATTTTACGGATGGTGGTGCCCATGGTTGGAAGATATATGCCACAGATGATGTGAGGACTTTAAAAAAGAAATAATATGAATGATCAGCAGAACAGACATATTGATACGCTCATTGAACGAATTCCCAGATTGCTTGATTGCAAGCAGGATATAAATGATGCGTATGTCTTGTTGAAAAAAGCATATTCCAATAATAGGAAATTGCTCGTTTGCGGAAATGGCGGATCGGCATCCGATTCTGAGCATATCGTTGGCGAGCTTATGAAGGAGTTTCGTCTCAAGCGTAAGGTGTACGTCAATCAGGCTGAGGCTATGAAAGCCATAGATCCAGAGATGGGACAGATTTTGGCTGAAAACCTTCAGGGTGCATTGCCTGCTATATGTCTTACAGGTCATTCTGCTCTCACCACGGCTTTTATGAATGATGCCAATGCTGATCTCATATTTGCGCAACAGGTTAATGGATATGGTAAGCCAAATGATGTTTTTCTTGGTATATCCACATCTGGTAACAGCAAGAATGTGGTATATGCTGCCATTACGGCAAAGTCAAAAGGGCTCTCTGTTATCGGACTTACTGGTGCAAATGAGAGTAAACTTTCTTCCATTGCTGATGTCTGCATAAAAGTTCCAGAAACTGAGACATATAAGATACAGGAACTCCATGTACCTGTGTATCATTGTCTTTGTCTTATGCTTGAAGAATATTTCTTTGGTTAGGCTTTTTATATGAAAGTAGTAATAATGGCTGGTGGCATGGGGACACGTATTCTGTCGGTGGCTAATGACGTGCCTAAGCCAATGATAAATATATGTGGCAAGCCGATTCTCCAACGTCAGATAGAGAATCTAAAGGCTTGTGGACTTACCGATATCACCCTTGTCATAGGTCATCTCGGTAATGTCATCAGTGACTTTTTCGGTGATGGTTCGGAATTTGGCGTAAATATAAGTTATTTCGTAGAAGATCATCCTCTTGGCACGGCTGGAGCTTTGTTTAAGATGCCTCAGCTTACCGATGATTTTCTTCTTCTTTGTGGAGATACCATCATTGATGTTGATTTTAACCGATTCATAGCCTTTCATCGCGAACGCAAGGCATGGGCAAGTCTTGTGGCACATCCAAACGGACATCCATTCGATAGTTCATTGCTCGTTACGGAGATTCTTCCACCAGCTCAACCTGGTGGACTTCCTGTGGGGACGGGTAGGGTAGTGCGATGGATAACGAAGGAAGAAGAGCGTAGCTATTACAAGAACCGTGTCAATGCCGGTATTGAGATTATATCTCCACAATTGCTTCGTGAGACTATGAAGACGTTCGTTCCGCGTCATCCTGAGACTCCAGATAAGATAGACCTTGATAGGGATGTTTTGAAGCCAAATATACAAAGTGGACGTATATTTGCCTATGATACTCCTGAGTATATAAAAGATGTGGGGACTCCAGATCGTTTTTATGAGGCTGAGAATGATATCAAATCAGAGAAGGTACATGCCCGTAATCTCAGTAATCCACAGAAAGCGATATTCATTGACCGTGATGGGACTTTGAACACAACAGATGGATTCCTTACCCAACCTGAGCAGATGCAGCTTATTGAGGGAGTGCCTGAGGCTGTGAAAATGATAAACAAGAGTGGATATCTTGCTATCGTCATTACCAACCAACCTGTAATAGCGCGTGGAGAATGTACATTTGAGCAGCTCAATCTTATTCATGAGAAGATGGAAATGGAACTTGGGCTTCATGGCGCGTTTGTTGATGCTATCTATTATTGTCCCCATCATACGGACAGAGGTTTTGAAGGTGAGCGTGTGGAATATAAGATTAATTGCGATTGTCGTAAGCCTAAAGCTGGTTTATTCCTGCGTGCAGCGAAGGATTTCAATATCGACTTGTCTCAAAGCTATATGATAGGCGACAGCAATCGTGATGTCAGGGCTGGGGATAATGCGGGCGTGAAAGCAAGTATCCTTATTGAGCAGAACAAGCCAAACGGACTGCTTCGTGCCGTTGAAAGTATAATAGGAAACTGATGCAGAATTTCGATTTCACAATAGTTCTACCTGCATATAATGACCAGCAGTTGTTCTGTCGAACGCTTGAGTCGGTAAGGTGTCAGAAGGATGTCTCGCTTGAGATTATTATTATGGACGATTCCGATAAGAATGACGACATTGAACGCTATGTGGCATCGCTATGTGATGAGCGCATTGTATATCATCATAATGTGCCGTCGCTTGGAGCTGTGCCTAACTGGAATCGTGGTCTTAGTCTTGCTCGTGGGCGTAACGTGATGCTCATTCATCATGATGAGGCTCTTGTTTCTGATACATTCCTCAAAAGGGTGGGAGAGAAACTATGCAAGAATGATATCGTTGTTGCCAACATTGAGGTGCATCGTGTAGATGGCAATACTTATGGACTTTATCCTAAATGGGTTAAGAAATTGTTCATAGCCTGTCCTTCACTTTTCTTCGCCATCAATGCCATTGGGCCTTGTGCCGTGGTTGCTATGAGGCGTGAAACGATGCTGATGTTTGATACTCGTACTCGTTGGTTCGTTGATGTGGAATGGTACTATCGCATTATGAAGCATTGCAAAGTGATATATATGCCATCCGCAGTAATTGCTTCATATCATGGTCATAAAGGTCAGATATCTAATAATATAGATCAGATGGCTGAAGCAAAACATGATGTCCGTATGTTGGCTGATAAATATGCTTCCCACGTTATTGTACGACTTGCTATGTGGGTTCATATTCATGTACTTCACAATGGTGGCCTTCACAATTTTCTAACAGCATTGTTCAAAAGATGAAGATAGTAAATATTATAGGAGGCTTGGGCAATCAGATGTTTCAGTTTGCTCTTTATCTTGCTTTGAAGAATAAATTTCCTGATGAGCAGATAAAAATATTCACTGGTGCCTATAAGGGATATGCCAAGCACAATGCCTATGAGTTGGATCGGGTGTTTGGTCTTTCTGCCCAAGAGGCAACAAGGAGTGATATGTGCCATCTTGCCTATCCATATCTCAATTACAGAATGTGGCAGATTGGTTTTCATCTTATGCCGCAACGTCGAACTATGCTCAATGAGAAAATCTTCGGACACTATTATTCAGAGGTTTTTGAAAAGAGCGACTGTTACTATGATGGGTATTGGCAGAATGAACGCTATTTCTCTGATATCCGACAAGAAATACTTATGGCATACACGCCAATCTCCATAGATCAACGTAATGCCTCTGTTGCTCGAAAGTTATCGACATCAAATAGTGTTTCTATTCATGTGCGTCATGGTGATTTCCTCGATAAGAAATTGTATCGTGGTATCTGTGATTTGGATTATTACAGGACTGCCATTGAGCGTATGATGAAGGAAACGGATGTTGAATTATTTTGTATCTTCTCAAACGATATTGAGTGGTGCAAGGAAAACATTGTGTCAATGCTTCATGGCAAGGAATATATACTTGCAGATTGGAATACTGGTACTGATAGCTACCTCGATATGTATCTTATGAGTCAGTGTCGTAATAACATTATCGCTCATTCCTCCTTTTCATGGTGGGGAGCGTGGCTCAATCAATATCCGCAGAAGATTGTCATAGGTCCACGTAAATGGGTAAACATAAAGAATTCTGAGTTTCAACTTAATCCTTCGTGGATTAAAATATAAAGGTGTAGTATTCATGAATTTAAAATCATTCATATTAAGTGTTGCTCTTGCTGGTTGTTCCCATGTAATTATGGCACAAGATAGAATGCCTATAATTGCGTATATGGGTGTGCCAGATTGGAAGACTTCCGATGAAAACTTCAAAACGCTTAGTGAGTGTGGGTTTACGGTAAGTCTTTATCCATACGCATCACTTAATTTATTGCTCAAGGCTTGTAGAAGTGCGGAAAAATATGGTGTTAGGGTGATTGGACGATGCCCTGAGATGTTCGATGCACCAGCCAAGGCTGCACCTGTGCTTAAGGCAGAGAAAGGTTTCTATGGTTATTTTCTTCAGGATGAGCCTAATGTACCGCAGATTCATGAAAGGCAAAAGGAAATAGAGGCATTGAAGCGCTATGATAGTACACATTGTTTCTATATCAACCTATTGCCTTGCATAAATCCTGATTGGGTAATATCGAGCACTAAGGTAAAGAACTATCCTGAGTATCTGCGAGTTGCTTCCGCTACGGACATACAGCAGATATCTTTCGATTTCTATCCTGTTACCATTAATGGAATACGTGCCACATGGTACAATAACCTTGAGATGATACGTAGGGAGAGTCTTGCTTCTGGAAAGCCTTTTTGGGGGTTTACCCTATCCGTGCCTCATGGTTTGCCTGATGCCAAGACAGAGATATATCCAATGCCAACGCTTGCATCACTGCGTCTGCAGATATATTCCAACCTTGCTTATGGTGCACAGGCTATCCAGTATTTCACCTACTGGACTCCAGGAAAGAATGAAGGATATACCTATCATGATGCTCCTGTTAGTCGTGAAGGGGTAAAGACAAAGACCTATGATCTCGTTCAACAGATGAACGTAGAACTGAAATCGGTTGCCACTCTCTTCTATAAAGCAAAAGTTACTCATGTTAATCACATGGGGAAGAAATTGCCAGAGGGAACTAAGCATTTGGATGTAATGCCAGTTAATATCCGTAGGATAATAACAAAAGGCAGCAAGGGAGCTTTGGTTTCGCAGTTTGAAAAGGATGGTCATAAATACCTTGCCATTGTGAACAAGAGCCTCACATCTACATTGGGAATAGAGATTGATACATTAAATAACCAACCAGTTCAGATAACGAAGACTCTTGCCACTGTCCCTATGCAGAAGAAATATGCATTGACGGCTGGTGACATCCTTATTTTTCGATTGAAGTAAAAGAATACAGATTATGTCCGTTTCAGTATTGATGTCCACATATATAAAGGAGAATCCTGATTGGCTTGATGCTTCCCTTCGTAGTATCTATGACGATCAGACACAGAAACCTGACGAGATTGTGCTTGTTCTGGACGGTCCCTTGACACCAGAACTACAGAATGTCATCAATCGTTGGAAGACTGCCCTCAAGGATGTCCTGACTATTGTTGCCAACATGCGAAATCAGGGATTGGCACTTTCTCTCAATGACGGATTGAAGGTTGCAAAGGGGGATATCATCGTCCGTATGGATTCTGATGACATAGCCTTTCCTGAAAGGATTGAGAAGCAGGTGGAATTTATGGAGCTGCATAAAGATATTGACGTTGTAGGGGCATGGATAACGGAGTTTATTGGTACGCCCGATAATGTGAGGTCTATAAGGAAAGTACCTGAGACATCCGACGAGATTTATGAGTTTGGCAAATGTCGTAATCCTCTCAATCATCCTTCTGTGGCATTCCGTAGGGAGCGGATTGTGGAGCATGGCGGTTATACTCACTTTCTGCTGTTTGAAGATTATTGTCTTTGGGCGCAGTTGCTTACTAAGGGATATCGCTTCTACAATATTCAGGAGTCGTTGCTGTGGTTCAGAACTTCTGCGGATATGTTCTCGCGAAGGGGAGGTTGGCACTATGCGTTTACCGAACTAAAGTTCCAGCGCTATCTGTATGGGATTGGCTATATCACACTGCCTACATTATTGAGAAACAGCATCGTACGATTCAATGGTAGAATAATGCCTAACTGGATGCGTCGTTTTATGTATTCTCACTATGTAAGATGATTCCATTGTTCGTTAATGGGGAATATCATAACTATTTATTCTTTTTTCGGGGGATTATACATGAATTTTCAGGATTTATCAAATATTATCATTCACTTATAATGGCGGTTTAATAGAAAATATAAGGATTGGGGGATTCGGGATGAAATGTTGATAATGGAATTTCGTCTCTCTTATTTTACAATAAATAACATTTATTTACGTTTTATATACAAAATGTTTAAACTTCTAACAGTAGTTGATGAACGAGCTTAACTATATCTATATAATTCCGTGCATTATTAGCATACTGCTTTCCGTGGTCATTATCACTCGTATGAGATTGTTTAGTGCAAGTGGAACTTTTTTTCGTACGGTTGATGATGCTGATAGGGAAAGGGGAATTGTGGAAATAGGTGGAATGGCCATATTTCCTATACTTTTGGTGTCCTTGTGTATATCGTTGGGCTTACCTAAATGGTTCGGTTTCGATTCGTTAAGTAGTTCTGAGGTTGAGAGGTCAGGTTTGCGAATAATGCAGGTTGTGGCAGGTGCAGCATTGCTTTATATTGTTGGTTTGAAGAATGATCTCCACGGAACCTCATCCAAGGTAAAGCTGATAACTCTCTTCTGTGCAGCTTCTATGTTCCCTGTATCTAAACTTTGGATAGTGGATCTGCAGGGTGTTTTTGGAATATATGAACTGCCTTATTGGGTAGGAATGTCGTTGACGGTATTCGTGGTTATGTACCTAACTGAGACGATAGCCCTCTTCGATGATATAGACGGACTTGGTGCTGGTCTCATTACCATCATGACAGCCCTCCTAATGGGCTTCTGCATTGTCTATGAGTTTACTCTTGGTTCCATCGTTTCATCGGCATTGCTTGGCGTATCTCTCACTTACAGTTTGCTAAAGCTATTCCGTAAGAATTGGAAGAAAACGCTAATGGGGCATTCTGGCTCATACGTGCTTGGGTATATCCTCAGCTATCTCACACTATCCGTCACACAGCAAAGCGGACATCGTATGCCTGAGGGAATGCTCATGGTTGCTCTCGGTGTAACTATTGTTCCAATGCTAGATGTATTGCGTGTGCTCCGTCAGCGTGTGCGTGAAGGACGTGCAATGCTCACTCCTGACCGTAACCAGATGCAGCATCGTTTTGTACGAATGGGTATCGCACCATCACTTACACCTGTATGTATCATCGTCATACTGCTCGTATTTGCCAGTATCAATGCGTACTGGGTAGTGATGCAGAAAAACCTCACAGTCCTCTTCATTATTGATGCAATCCTATGGTGCTTGATGCAGTTCGGTATCAGTTTTGCTATTAGTACATATGAGTCAAAACGTCGTCATCGCAAATGGGATATGGAGTATGGGCGTGATGCGTGGGAGGCTAATGTCCCTGTTGAGATAATTAAACGTAAACAACAGACATTCGGCACGTTAGGACTTCCGCAGAATGTTATTCTTGGAGAGGAAATAGATTTTATTCCTGATGGAATGAACTCTATTGAGCGTAATATTAAGCGATTGGTGGATATGACTCTGGCTGGTATAATGCTTATCCTAATGTCTCCATTATTCCTGTTGTCGTATATCCTTATCAAACTTGATGATGGCGGACCTGCTATATACCGACAAGAGCGTCTTGGTAGATTCGGACGTCCGTTCTATATCTATAAGTTCCGATCAATGCGCCTCGATGCCGAGAAGTTCGGTCCTGCACTTAGTCATTCTGGTGGCGATGATGATCCTCGTCTTACTAAGGTTGGCAAATTCCTACGTGCTCACCATCTTGATGAACTTCCACAACTTTGGAACGTATTTTGTGGTGATATGGCGTTTATTGGCTATCGTCCAGAACGTAAGTTTTTCATTGATCAGATAATGAAGCACGATCCACGCTATTCATTCCTTTACCAGATACGTCCAGGAGTAACGAGCTACGCAACCCTATACAATGGCTATACCGATACAATGGAGAAGATGCTCCGTCGTCTAAACTACGACCTTTACTATCTTGAGCATCGTTCTTTCTGGTTCGATATAAAAACCCTGTGGCTGACGTTCATTAGCATCATATTTGGTAAGAAATTCTAAAATCACCTTACTCCCAATACCTTGTGCGTCTGTAAAGATAGACGCCATTTTGGATGGGCAAGGATGTAGTCTATTGTTTGATTGGTTATGAAAGTGTCTTTCTGGCGATCGTTCGTACAGCAAGGTTGCAGACTATACTCCTTCGCGTTAATTGCATCATATTGGCTCATATCTTGCTCGGCACCCTCATATACCACCTTCAGTTCATCAATGCGCTGTATGTTAAGCGTATGAATTGTGGAAGGCGATGGGTCTTTCTGCTTAGGAGAACACGTTATCCAATCCACCTCGCAACCCTCTTGCAATGCCCTTGTGCCGTTGGTCTCAAGCATTATGTAGAAGCCTGCGGCATGAAGTAGGGTAGTGAGTGATGCTGTGAGTTGTAATGTAGGTTCACCGCCTGTAATTACGATGTATTGTGAAGGGTATTGGCTAACTTCTGCCACGATCTCTTCTTCACTCATTTCTGTAAAGGAATGAAATTCGGTGTCGCAGAACCAACAGTTCAGGTTACAGCCTGCAAAACGCACGAATACGGCAGGAGTACCCGTATAGCGCCCCTCCCCTTGAATGGAGTAGAATATCTCGTTTATTTTCATATTCTTACTTCTCGTATATGGCTATATTACCCTCACTTTCCTGCACGCTTACGCGATAGCAGGAAGGAACCCTATCCGCAATCCAGCGTGCAATATTCTCCGCTGTAGGATTGCAGTCGAGTACGTCATTAAGGCATTTGTGATCCAGTTGTCCTTTTACAATCTTTTTGATATGGGTGAAATCCACGACTATTCCATCTGCGTCGAGGGTTTCTGACTTGCAGTATACCACAATCTTCCAGTTGTGACCGTGCAGATTCTCGCATTTGCTGCGATAACTGAGATTCAGATGATGTGCAGCTGAAATCTCAAGCGTTTTCTCTATGTAATACATTCTAAGTTTTTTTGATAGGGTTTTCTTAGACCTATTTATTTTTATGTTTTGTGATTAGAGTTTCGTGTTGAACTAACTATAACGTTAAACATTTTGCGGGTGCAAAGTTACTAAAAAAAAAGCATATTCCATAATATTTCCTCGAAATAAATTATCTTAATGATAGTATTACGAATTGCCAATATGGCAAGCTGCTTTTTGCTTTTCTGAAAATTACCACGCAAGTCATCGAATTTGCCTTCTCAAAACCTCTACATTTTTATTTTAGCACAGGGTTGCATCACTCTGATTCCTCTTTGGTTCCACTATGACTCCACTCTTTAGCTCTTTTAATGAATGGGATTTGAAACGGATTTGGAACGGACCTGGAACGGGCTTGAACCCCATAAAGGATAAGTGACAATTAGACAAATCTTGTGGTAATTAATGATTAATTTGCAACTTATCAAAAAGTTATGTATCTTCTTTTTCTGAAAATATGTGGAGTTTTAATAAACGGAGCCTAATATAATATGTGGTGGGAAAATATTGGATAATGGTAATGATGACGTGAAAAATAATAAAATTATTTGGTAGAGTGCTGAAAAAGTTGTACTTTTGCAGAAAAATAGAAGTTTTAGTAACAAATTTATATATAACACAAAAATGAATTTGAAAATTGCTGTTCTGGCTGGTGATGGCATCGGACCAGAGATTATGGAGCAGGGCGTTGCTGTAATGGACGCTGTTGCAAAGAAGTTTGGACACGAGGTTAGTTACAAGGAGGCTCTCTGTGGTGCTCACGCTATTGATGAGGTAGGTGATCCATTCCCAGAGGAGACTTTCAAGATTTGTGAGGAGGCTGATGCTGTTCTCTTCGCTTCTGTTGGTGATCCTAAGTTCGATAACAACCCTTCAGCAAAGGTACGTCCAGAGCAGGGACTTCTCGCTATGCGTAAGAAGCTCGGTTTGTTTGCTAACATCCGTCCTGTAACAACTTTCGACTGCCTTGTTCACAAGTCACCTCTTAAGGATGAGATCGTTAAGGGTGCTGACTTCATCTGCATCCGTGAGCTTACTGGCGGTATGTACTTCGGCAAGAAGCAGGAGCCTGCAATGAATGCTGAGATTGGTACTGAGGACGCTCTTGATACAAACTACTATTCTCGTCCAGAGGTTGAGCGCATTCTCCGCGTAGGCTATCAGTATGCTCGTCAGCGCAGAAAGCACCTCACGGTTGTTGATAAGGCTAACGTGCTGGCTTCAAGCCGTCTGTGGCGTAAGGTTGCTCAGGAGATTGAGAAGGAATATCCAGACGTAACAACAGACTATATGTATGTTGACAACGCTGCTATGCGTATGATTCAGGAGCCTAAGTTCTTCGACGTTATGGTAACAGAGAATACATTTGGTGATATCCTTACCGATGAGGGCTCTTGTATCACAGGTTCTATGGGCCTTCTCCCATCAGCTTCTACAGGTTCTTCTACTCCTGTATTCGAGCCTATCCACGGTTCTTGGCCACAGGGTAAGGGCTTGAACATCGCTAACCCACTTGCACAGATTCTTTCTGTTGCTATGCTCTATGAGTATTTCGACCTCAAGGAAGAGGGGGTTCTCATCCGTAAGGCTGTTGATGCTTCTCTCGACCAGAACGTGCGTACTCCTGAGATTCAGGTAGAGGGTGGCGCAAAGTATGGCACTAAGGAAGTTGGTGCTTGGATTGTTGACTTCATTAAGAAGGCGTAAATAAGTAGTAGCCCCCAGCCCCCCAAGGGGGAGCTTTTTAATACAATTTGCTTCCTTGCGAGGTATCCTTGATTGTTGTGTAAAAAGCTCTTTCTTGGTATTGGAGGGCTACTTTTAATTTATTGATGTATGTTCCATAAGGATAAATACTATCTAAAAAAACTCCCCCTTGGGGGGCTGGGGGGCTTTTTCTTTGTATGCTCCCTTTCCCTATCCTCACAGGCGCAGACGCAGCAGCAATGGAAGGATTCTATCTCCGTTCTTTCGAAGATGATAGATCAGAATCCTAAGTCGCTGGAGTATCGTATGCGTAAGGCGGAGTGTAACATAGCGTTGGAGCAATGGCAATATGCCCTTGACGAGTATTCCAACATCCTCGACCAGTATCCAACGCATATCGGGGCGCTGTATTTCCGTGCCTTCGTCAATCATAAACTTCACAGATATAACTTTGCCCGTGCGGACTATGAGCAGGTGCTGAGATATGAGCCTGACCATAAGAGTGCGCTTACAGGACTTATCCTTAACAACATTGAAGAGAAGCGTTTGCCTGAGGCTTATGATCAGGCTAATCATCTTGTGGAACTCTATAAGGATGATGCTGCGAGTTATGCCACACGTGCTCAAGTGGAGGAAGCGATGGAAAAGCTGTCTCTCGCTATTGATGATATTTCTTCTGCAATAGACATAACTGCTGCCAAGCTTAGCCCCAACCAACGTCTTAGCTATGGTGATGACTATACCCAGTATGTTCTCCAGCGTATAGCCCTTTACCGCAAGGGAATGGTACAATTGAATAAAAAGGGAAATTCGGATGATAGGTTCCTCGATAAGATAGAGGCCGATCAGGCTTTGCTCGTGAGTAAGGGAATACCGAGTAGGGCGGTGAAATAATAGCCTAACCAAGCCTTCACAAAGGGAAGGATGTTGTATAGTGATGCCACTTATGGAAATTCATTTGTAAATCCATAAGTGGCATTTCTTTTTTTGATTATTGGTATCATACATCCTTCCCTTTGGGAGATTTGTCGAAGACCCTTCGAGCTTTTGGCGAGAAAAGGCTTGGTTAGGCTTTTGTTAATTCATAAATGTTCTTGCAATCTTCCATAGTAAGACTCACATATCCGCCAATTTTATCACCTTTGTTTACGTGTAGCTTGGCAACGAGAGCATCGATGTCAGGATTCTCAATGCCGAGTTCCTTCATCGTTACAGGCATACCGATGGATTTCCAGAATGCCTTGAGGCGGTTGATGCCTTCGGTTGCAACTATGTTGTCATCTTCGCCTTCCACTCCGAATACCCTACGGGCAAACTGTGCTATCTTTGTTACGTCTTTCTTCATCACGAATGTCATCCATGCTGGAATCATGACACTCAAACCTGCGCCATGAGTAACACCATATAATGCGCTAATTTCATGCTCCATATGGTGACTTGCCCAGTCCTCTACTCGTCCAACGCCACAGATGCCGTTGTGTGCCATTGTGCCCAGCCACATGATGTTTGCTCGTGCTTCATAGTCGTTTGGATTGGCTATTACCTTTGGGCCTTCGTTTATGCAACTGATAAGTACTGCCTCGCAAAGACGGTCTGTTGCTTCGCATTCGGGAGTAGGGGAGAAGTAGCGCTCCATAGTGTGAACCATCATATCCACGATACCTGCGGCTGTCTGGTAAGGAGGCAGAGTCATTGCTAATTCTGGGTTCATTATGGCGAACTTAGGGCGTAGAATAGCCTTTGTGCGGATTGATAGCTTAAACATTCCGTCGGTCTTGGTTATTACCGTATTTCCTGAAGCTTCGCTTCCTGCTGCAGGAATGGTGAGTACGACACCAACGGGCAGTACGTTAGGGTATTTCTCCACGTTGTTCTTTCCGCAGTAGAAATCCCAGAAATCGCCGTCGTAGTTGAAACCTGCGCTTATAGCCTTTGCCGTATCGATTGCGCTACCGCCACCAACAGGAAGTACGAAATCAACTTTCTCCTTACGTGCGAGTTCTATGCCTTCATAAACCTTTGTATCTTCTGGATTGGGCTTTATGCCTTCGAGGAGGCAATAAGGAATGCCTGACTTGCTTAGTGAGTCTTCTACGCGTGCCAGTAAGCCACTCTTGCGAGCGCTACCGCCACCTATAACTATCATAACCTTTGTGGCTCCGTATGTCTTACATAGTTCGCCACACTGGTTTTCTGTGCCACGTCCGAATACGAATTCTGTCGGACTTTGAAAAACAAAGTTATTCATTTATCTTGATTTTGGGGTTAGTATTGCAAAGGTAGTTATTTTTCATGAGAAAACAAAAAATCCTAATCAAAAAATTGATTAGGATTTCTTGAAGTACACCCTCAGAGGCTCGAACTCTGGACACCCTGATTAAGAGTCAGGTGCTCTACCAACTGAGCTAAGGGTGCAACATTTATGTTGCTAATTCCGAAAGAAGTACACCCTCAGAGGCTCGAACTCTGGACACCCTGATTAAGAGTCAGGTGCTCTACCAACTGAGCTAAGGGTGCTTATTTTAGTGCTTCATTTCCGAATTGCGGTGCAAAGGTAGTCATTATTTCTGAGATACAAAAATTTTTGAAAGGAAATTTTTATGAAAAACTTTTGTACTTGATATATGTCAATTAAAGATGCTCAAAAGTGTCAATTTAGATATCAAATAGGTATGCAGCACGTAAAATGATGGTTTGGTGTGCAGAGCGACCGAAACAGTCGCTTTTGCTATCTCCGTAGATGTTTCCGAGACCATAATAATATCTGCCTTCTACTTGGAATCTTCCGATATGCTTGGTATGCAGTTCAAGTCCTAATCCTGCTGCGATTCCATAGTCGAACTTGTTCTTAGGCTTGTTCTCCTTTTCTTGGAGCTGTATTTTTAATTTCTCTTTGCTCTGATCGGTTTGATAGCCTCTTTCTGTGTAGTTGACTGACTTGAGTGTGAAGTTCTTGTCAACATTGTGCTTCAGATATAATCCGAGTACTGGGCCAGCGTTGAAAAAGAAATTCAAGCCTTGCTTTTCCTTTCCCCAAGCCAGATGGGCGAGTATCGGAATCTGGAAATAGTTGATGTCGTGCTTGAATCTTTCATAATCATCAGGATTATCTGTGCAAGGAATGTGATTCTTTTCCCCGTCGAGGATTTCCTCTTTCCAGCCAAGTTGTGAGTAGTTGAACTCCATCTGTATAGAGCATATTGTCTTGAAATATTTCTCGCACGTATATCTTACCATTAATCCGCCTGTCAGTCCTGTGTGGTTTGTCTGTTGTACCTTTGTTGTCCCGAAATCGACTTGGTTGAGATTGTAGCCGGCCAAAAAGCCGACGGCAAACTGATTTCGGTGCTCGCCAACCTGTGCAAAGCCCCACATTGGAGCAAGGCATAAAAGGACGAGGGCATATATTTTCTTCATAATTTACTTTTCGCTTTCTACTTTACACTATCTACTTTTTACTTTCTACTTTTTTAATAGCTAATAGTCTCAATGCCACCATTTTTCTGATAGTGAACCAACAGATAAGCCTCGTTGCGGAAGCCTCCGTTTGGCGTCTTGCTGAAATAGTAAGGTGTCTGTAGTGATGTGTTGTATACCTGACTTCTTTCGCCATAGAAAGTTCCCTTGTATTTATACACGCCACCAATGAAGAATACACCTTGATCATAGCCTGTAAGGGCAAAATGAGGGAGTGCGTTCATCATATCCACGCCAAATTTGCTCTTGTAGGCACGTTGGAAACTCTGGATATATCCCGACTGCTCGTTATAGAAATAAGAAGAAGGGATATGGACGTCGTATTTGTGAAAGAAAGTCTGGTTTTGGTTATATTTCTCGTACATCTGCCATTCTGTATATCCAAACATAGATATCATATAGCCTGGAGAATGTGCAAGGAGGGCATCAAGCTTGTGCATGGTCTGGGTAAGCTCAGGAGATCTGCCTGTGTTGAGTACAATCACGTTTCTCTTTGTTGTAGAGAATGCCTTCTCGAACATTTCGATTGGTGAACGCAGATTCGTGATGCTATACTGTATGCCTTTCTCTTCCAGCTTCTTACGAAGGGCATAGGTGAATGTACCCTTGTTAGAAGTGGAGTCGTTGCAATCGATAATGATAGGATGGCAGTTACTGAAGCGTTCCATGAATGAGTTTACGCTCTTCTGATTGAATATGTCTGCTGGCTGATAAACCTGATAGATGAATTCGTTACGGTTTACCTCATCGCCATTTATTGAGAATGGGATGACCATGCGTATCATGTTCTTCTTGCAGAAATCGCCGAGGGACTTGACTTGCTTGGAGTACAGAGGACCGAAGATTATATCCGACTTCTCTACACCTTGCTGGAGTAGGGTAGAGTTGATGTCGTCAGTTTGTGATACGTTCCATGTCCTAACGTTAATGTTGATGCCGTCAGCCTTGAGTTTTTCCACAGCCATAAGCAGACCACGGTAATACTCAATCATTCTGCGACCATCACCATCCACATTGTGCAATGGAAGTAGCACGCCGATGTCTATACTGTTCTTTATGGGAGCAGCAGGAGCGGTTGCTACAGGCTGTGGAGTAGTCTGCTGTGGGAATGGAATATTTATGGTAGCGCCTTTCTTGAGCTCGTAGCCTGGTTGCTGCATCTCTGGGTTAGCGCCGATAAGTTCCTCTATGGTGATGTTATAGTCGCGGGCTATGCCGAATATTGTTTCGCGCTTTTTCACCTTGTGGACTGACTGTATCTGCTGTGCATCAGCATCTACGCCGAAGGTGAACAATGCTACCAAAAGTAGGATTATGTATTTCTTTTTACTCATTTTAGTGTTTATTTTTCTATTTGCGATGCAAAAATACGAATTTTTTCGGTATAAATCAACATATTTCAGTAATTTTTGCGTTATTTCATATATGAAAAAGTTTTTTTTGATTATATCTTTGTTGCTCTTTACTGCAATATCGCGAATGTCGGCACAGACCATTTCCCCAAGGGCTGTGGTCATTACGGAAACTGGAGATGAAAGGGAAGCGAATTCTACAGAATCAGCCCCTCTCAAAGTACATTTTGAATCTGGCAGTGATAGTAGTGACGGCTATTTCGAATGGCGTTTCTACAAGGATGAAATTGTGGAAGGTCAGCACTATCTTGTACGTCATGAAGAGAATACGGATTTCACTTTCACGGAAGCAGGTGCGCATATCATATGTCTTTACGCTTCTTTTTCCAATGGTCAGAATGTGACTTCTGATCCTATCAGGATTACTATCAGTACAAGCAAACTTGACTTCCCCAATGCTTTCTCTCCTAATGATGATCAGCATAATGATGTCTATAAAGCGAAGGATGGATATCAGTCTATTGTGGAGTTCAAGGCTGCAATCTATAATCGTTGGGGACAGAAACTTTTTGAATGGACGGATCCTTCTTTAGGATGGGATGGAAAGTTCCATGGTCAGCCAGTTAAGGAAGGCGTGTATTATGTTCATGTTCAGGCAAAAGGAGCTGATGGAGTGAAGTATAACATTAAGAGAGATGTAAATCTTCTAAGGGGATATACAGAGACGACAAATAGATAATATGATTGAGATATATGGTGCCAGAGTGCACAATCTAAAGAATATTGATGTTAAGATTCCACGTTATTCGTTGAGTGTTATCACGGGACTTTCTGGTTCTGGAAAATCATCGCTTGCCTTTGATACTATTTTTGCTGAGGGACAAAGACGTTACATCGAAACATTCTCTGCCTATGCCCGTAATTTCCTTGGAGGGATGGAACGTCCTGACGTGGATAAGATTACGGGATTGTCGCCTGTTATCAGTATTGAACAGAAGACTACAAATCGTAATCCTCGCTCTACCGTAGGCACAACGACTGAGGTGTATGACTATCTTCGACTCCTCTTTGCCCGTGCAGGTACGGCATATAGCTATGTGTCTGGCGAGAAGATGGTGAAATATACTGAGGATCAGGTAACAGAGATGATTCTTTGCGATTATGTCGGTAAGCGTATCATTATTCTTGCTCCGCTTATCCGTAATCGTAAGGGACATTATCGTGAACTCTTTGAGCAGATGCGTCGCAAGGGCTATCTTCAGGTTCGTGTGGATGATGAGATCCTTGAACTGGAGAGTGGCATGAAGGTGGATCGCTATAAGAACCACAATATTGAGGTGGTTATTGATAAGCTTGCCGTGAAGGATAGTGACGAGGAACGTCTTCGTAACACTATCCGTATTGCCATGCGACAAGGCGAAGGACTTATCATGATATTGGATAAGGATGCAGATGAGGTGAAATATTTCTCTCGCCGACTGATGTGCCCAACGAGTGGTGTTGCATACAAAGATCCTGCTCCAAATATCTTCTCTTTTAATTCTCCAGAAGGTGCTTGTCCTCATTGCAAGGGACTTGGTATGATTAATCAGATTGACATGAAGAAGGTCATACCTGATACATCCCTTTCTATTTATGAGGGCGGAATAGCTCCTCTTGGAAAATATAAGAATCAGATGATCTTTTGGCAGATAGATGCCCTCCTTGCCAAATATGATTGTAAAATCAAGACTCCTATTGCCGATATTCCAGAAGATGCTCTTCGGGAGGTGCTATATGGTTGTCTGGATCGTGTGAGGATTCCGAAGGAAATAGCCAAGACGAGTTCTGATTACTTTACGGAGTATGAAGGAGTTGTGAAATATCTCCGTCAGGTTATTGAGAATGACGATTCTGCTTCCGCTCAAAAGTGGGCTGATCAGTTTATGGCTATGGTGAAATGTCCTGAGTGTGAGGGGCGTCGCCTAAATAAAGAGGCCCTTTCGTATCGTATTTGGGATAAGAATATCAGCGAACTTGCTGATATGGATATAGACCAACTCTATGATTGGTTGGCAGAGGCTCCAAAGCACATGGATGAGCGACAGAATAAGATTGCGGCTGAGATTATCAAGGAGATTCGCACTCGATTGAAGTTTATGCTTGATGTTGGTCTTGATTATCTTGCTCTTTCGCGTCAGTCAACATCTCTTTCGGGTGGTGAGAGTCAGCGTATTCGACTTGCTACTCAGATTGGTAGTCAGTTGGTTAATGTGCTTTATATTCTTGATGAGCCTTCCATCGGACTTCATCAGCGTGATAATGACAGACTCATTCATTCCTTGAAGCAGTTGCGTGATATCGGCAATACCGTTATTGTCGTTGAGCATGATCAGGATATGATGCTTGCTGCCGACTATATCGTTGATATTGGTCCAAAGGCAGGACGAAAGGGTGGGGAAGTTGTTTTCCAAGGTACTCCGAATGAGATGCTAAAGCAACACACCATTACAGCTGATTATCTCAATGGAACTCTCAAGGTTGAGGTAGAGCGTGATCGTGCCGTGCCAGAGGAAGAGTTAGGTAATTCTAGGAATGCTAGAAAATCAAGTAAGTCTAGCAATACTAACCAGCCTTCCATTACGATTCATGGTGCTTCTGGCAATAACCTCAAGAACGTAGATGTTTCTTTCCCTCTCGGAAAACTCATCGTTGTTACTGGTGTTTCGGGCTCAGGCAAGAGTACTCTCATAAATGAGACACTTCATCCTATTCTCTCGCAGCATTTTTACCGTTCCTTGAAGAAGCCTATGCCTTATGACTCTATTGAGGGCATAGACTTTATTGATAAGGTGGTGGATGTGGATCAGACCCCTCTCGGTCGTACTCCACGTTCAAATCCTGCTACTTATACAGGTGTCTTTGCTGATATACGTTCGCTTTTCGTTGCTCTTCCAGAGGCTAAGATTCGTGGATATAAGCCAGGACGCTTCTCTTTCAATGTAAAAGGAGGACGGTGTGAGGAATGTTCGGGAAATGGTTACAAGACCGTTGAAATGAATTTCCTTCCTGATGTTATGGTGCCTTGTGAGGTTTGTCAAGGAAAGCGATATAATCGTGAAACCCTTGAAGTACGATATAAAGGTAAAAGTATAGCCGATGTGCTTGATATGACTATCAATCAGGCTGTTGAGTTCTTTGAGAGCGTTCCTAATATTCTTCATAAGATAAAAACTCTTCAGGATGTAGGTCTTGGATATATCAAACTTGGACAGCCTTCTACGACTCTTTCTGGTGGTGAGAGCCAACGTGTTAAGCTTGCCACTGAACTTGCAAAGCGTGATACGGGTAAGACGCTGTATATTCTTGATGAGCCTACCACTGGACTTCATTTCGAGGATATTAGAATCCTTATGGGCATCATCCGTAAGCTCGTTGACAAAGGTAATACCGTAATCATTATTGAACATAATCTTGATGTTATCCGTCTTGCAGACTATATCATTGATATGGGACCAGAAGGAGGTCGTAATGGTGGTATGGTAGTTGCAACAGGAACGCCTGAAGAGGTAGCTGCACAGAAGAATGGCTATACTTCGAAATATATTTAGCCCTTGTTTCTTTCGTTTTTCCGAAAGAACAAAAGAAAAACCAGTAAGCAATCGCTTACTGGTTCTCTTTTTCCTTTGCTTTTCTTCTAGCCTCAATGATTGAGGCTGGAGTATGTTTCTTTTGCTTTGCTAGCCATTTGGCCTTGCGTTGCTCATATTCGGCTCTATGATTCTCAAGGAAATTATCTGCCATGATAACCTACTTTTGGAACTTGCTGTAGATGCAGCTCATTTTTATGACTTCAGGATTATTCTTGCCTCCAACGAGCTTCGTACTTGTGAGACTCATGTCGTGATCCACTCGAATTTGTTGGCTATTCTGACCGTTAATTTGCATAGTCCTTATAGTCACCGGAATTATGATTGCCTTGTTCCAATTAGGATGTAGAGCCTCATATTGTTCATTCGTTGTGCCCTTATGCTCTGCAAAATATTTTTCTTTTGCTTCCTTCATTGTTAGCATCATACTACTGATATTGCTAAAGGTATATCCATTAGTTGAAGAGCTATATGATGCTGTGTACGAATTACGGTTGTCTGCAATGTTTCCTTTTGCGAAGAAATTATCAACACTATCAACTGGCAGAATAAGAACATTCCCGGGAATAGGGATAGTATAACTGCTTGTTTCTTGAGTGTTGTTCTCGCGAGGGATAAATATACGTGCAGTATTCAATGTGTCGTTATTGTGCCCCTCGAAGATTTTATCTACAGGAAGGGTAAGCTGTGTATAGAGTCCCGCAGGAGTTTTCAGATATGTGTGGTCATCCTCTTCAAGCAATTTGGCTATTACATTATTGTCCTGAGTGATGTTTGTCTTCTGGATAACTTCTTCTGTACCTCCGAATACCATCATCGTGTCTTTGGCTTGGCCTTGTTTCAGATATTTCAGATATACATTTAACTGTGTATAGGAGATATTTGCCATACTGCCGATTCCGCCAGCATTTTCAAGGTAGAAACCAGGACAGACATTATGGATGAAATTATAGGAGTTCTTGAAGTTTACACTTCCTCCTGGCTCATAATACTTATGCAGAATGTATGTACCATAGTTGTTGTACTTTTTACCATTCGCATCTGTGTATGCGTCGTTCAAAAGTATAGTGAATCTATTGGTACTTTTCGAACTGTTGTCTGTAAGTGAGTAGGTTGTTGAAGTAGTCAATCCATCCTTGCGTAGATATCCATTCTCTATGGTTGGCTTGAAATCCACATTGTATGTCTCTGATTCACTAAGTGGCTTAGCCAACTCTTGGAATTTACACTTCATAGAGACATTTGGGTCTCCTATATATGTGTCGTAAAATACGAATAGTTTGCAGGAGTCTGCTATAATCTCACCATTTTTAAGTACAAGACTATCGACATTAGGGAATTCATAGTCCTCCATTGTATGCAACTGACCAATGAAGTTACCTGTGATATATGCCCCTGTTTCTGGATCCTTGATCTTTCCGAGGTAGCCAGTTGAGGAACGTGAGATTATATTGTCAAGCTTAACGGTTTCGCTGCTTATATCGAATGTACCGTAATCAACAGATAGCCTGTCTGTAGGACTGGCAAGAGAGAACCCCACCTCATCTGTGTTGTCGTCACAAGATGCGAAAATGCCTGCCAAGGCAATTAGTGGGAATATGAGATTCTTTTTCACAATTATAAATTATCAATTTTTCAATTATCAATTATAATTGCATTTCGCAATTACAAAGTGTCGTAGAAGTCAAGGTATGCATCCTTGAAGTCTTCGCCAGGATAAGCAAGGAACTTTGCGTTGGAAGCTTCTACTTCCTTCATTATGCTTTCCTTCAGATTAGCAGAACCTGCAATGACACCATCTGAGTTATGGATAGCCAAACGTACAAGGTCTGTCATTGTGAAGTTGTCGCTATATTCAGAAAGACTGTCAACGGTAACGTCCTTGAATGCAATGCGCTGTTTAAGATCGTCCTCGAGTGTGATGTCCTCGGTGCTGTTGAATAGAGAAGAAACAATCTTTGCATTGCATACAGATGGCTCGTCCTGATAAGCCTGTTTGATGTAGAGAGGAACGAATGCACTCATCCAACCCTGACAATGAATTACGTCAGGAGACCAGCGAAGTTTCTTCATTGTCTCGATTACGCCACGAGCGAAGAATATGGCACGCTCACCACAACTTGTTGTTGGAACGTCATCGTCGCTCTTTGCCTTAATGAAGTACTCCTCGTTATCAATAAAATATACCTGAATCTTTGTCTGTGGAATGCTTGCCACCTTGATAATGAGTGGGTGGTCGGTGTCGTTGATGATTATATTCATACCAGATAGACGCTGCACCTCGTGTAACTGACCACGACGCTCGTTAATATGTCCCCATTTTGGCATGAATGTTCGGATTTCGCATCCGCTATCCTGAATTGCCTGTGGTAAACTTCGACCCATTATTGATAGTTCTGAGTCTGGTACGAAAGGCGAAATCTCGTGATTGATAAATAGAACTTTTTTCATTACTATTGTCTAATTTGCAAATTATGGTGCAAAGGTAATAAAAAAACTCGAGAATATGGCAAATTACCCTCTCTCTTTACGGATAATTAACTCAAAATTAAGAAAAATACCGATATAATGTCATCTGTTAACTACATTATACCGGTATATTTTTATTTTTTTGCATTACTCAAATGTAACAAGTGGAGTGTTCTCCTTTACGGCTTCTCCTTCCTCTATGAGGATTGACTTGACAACACCATCGCGTTCTGCTGTAAGGTTGTTGTTCATCTTCATTGCCTCAAGCACAATCAATGTGTCACCTTCCTTAACCTGTTTACCAGTTTTGGCAAGAATCTCAACTACGGTTCCTGGTAGTGGAGAGCGTAATGCGTCTTGCATCTCGTCTGCACTCTCTGATGGTTTTGCTGCTACAGGCTTCACAACCACCTTTTTCTTCTCAATTACTGGTTCTGGTTCGCGCACAACGAAATATGTCTCGCCGTTTACTGTAACTGCGATCGTTCCGTCAGCGGCAGGAGTCTCAACTGACACCTCGTATCTATTGCCGTTGATCTGATATTTATACTGTTTCATCTTTATACCTTTGCTGTCATCTTTGCTGCCTTTGAAGACCATTCTGATTCCCTTGCTACGATAGTGAGTCTGCCAGACTCACTATCATGCAAATTATATCCGAGGTCATCATGCAATGCCATAGCGATGGCAGCATAAACTTCATTATTCATTTTTAATCTTTAATCTCTAATCTTTAATCTTTCCACTTTCTACTCTTACATAGGAATACATCCGTGCTTCTTTGCAGGCAAAGACTGACGCTTTGTAGCCAACTGTGCCAATGCTCGGCAGATGCGGAAACGTGTGTTGCGTGGCTCGATTACATCATCAATGTAGCCGAACTGAGCTGCCTGGTAAGGATTTGCGAAGAGCTCCTGATATTCAGCCTCCTTCTCTGCAAGGAATGCCTTCACATCACCGCCTTCTTCCTTGATCTTCTTTGCCTCCTTAGCCTGAAGTACGGCAACTGCACCTGCAGCACCCATAACGGCAATCTCTGCACTTGGCCATGCAAGGTTGATGTCTGCACGCAACTGCTTACAACCCATGACGATGTGTGAACCACCGTATGACTTACGCAATGTGATTGTCACCTTTGGAACGGTAGCTTCTCCGTATGCGTAGAGTAGCTTAGCACCATGAAGGATAACGGCATTGTACTCCTGACCTGTACCAGGAAGGAAGCCCGGTACATCCACGAGACTCACGATAGGAATATTGAAGGCGTCGCAGAAGCGGACAAAGCGTGCACCCTTGCGTGAAGCATTCACGTCAAGTACACCTGCATATGCAGAAGGCTGGTTTGCAACGATACCTACTGACTGTCCGTTGAAGCGTGCAAAACCGATAATGATATTCTTTGCGAACTTAGGCTGAACCTCGAAGAACTCGCCGTTGTCGGTAATGGCTGCTATTACCTTATACATATCGTATGCCTGATTTGGATCCTCTGGGATAATTTCGTTCAAAGAGTCATCCATACGATCCACAGGGTCGTCACACTCCTTTCGTGGAGCCTCCTCCATATTGTTAGAAGGAATGTATGATATAAGAGTCTTGATCATCTCAATACCCTCTTCCTCTGTCTTTGCGGTAAAGTGGGTAACACCTGACTTGCTTGCGTGTACGCTTGCACCTCCGAGATGTTCAGCATCAACATTCTCGCCTGTTACGGTCTTTACAACGGCTGGACCTGTAAGGAACATGTAAGATGTGCCTTCCATCATCAGCGTGAAGTCGGTAAGGGCAGGAGAATATACTGCACCACCGGCACAAGGGCCGTATATCATGGAAATCTGTGGAACTACACCAGAAGCGAGGATATTACGCTCGAAAATCTCTCCATATCCAGCGAGTGCGTCGATAGCCTCCTGAATACGTGCACCGCCAGAATCGTTGATGCCGATACAAGGAGCGCCCATAGTCATCGCCATATCCATCACCTTGCATATCTTTTCTGACATGGTCTTTGAGAGAGAACCGCCGTTTACGGTGAAATCCTGTGCGAATACATATACTAAGCGACCGTCGATTGTACCAGAACCAACTACTACACCATCGCCGAGGTATTGTTTCTTCTCCATACCGAAGTTATGGCAACGATGCAGCTTGAATGCATCATACTCCTCGAAAGACCCCTCGTCCAACAGCATGTCGATACGCTCACGGGCTGTATATTTACCACGCTCGTGCTGTTTCTCGATAGCCTTTTCACCACCGCCAAGACGAGCCTGCTCGCGCTTTGCTAAAAGCTTCTTTATATTTTCTACTTGTTTTGACATTGCTCTGTTATTTCTTAGGTTCACAAAGTTCTGTAAGAATTCCTGCTGTCATCTTTGGATGCAGAAAACCGATCATCATATTTTCAGCACCGAGACGTGGCTCCTTATCTATAAGACGGATGCCCTTACCTTCTGCCTCAATGAGCGCTTCTGCAACACCATCCTCAACGGCAAATGCAACGTGATGAACACCCTTACCGCCCTTCTCAAGCCACTTAGCAACTGCGCTCTCAGGACTTGTAGGTTCAAGCAACTCTATCTTTGTCTCACCAACTTTCAGGAAAGCAGTCTTTACTTTCTGATCTGCTACCTCCTCAACGGCATAGCATTTCAGACCAAGTACGTTCTCGAAGAAAGGAAGTACCTCTTCGATACTCTGGACGCCAATGCCCAGATGATCAATACGTGAAATTTTCATTTTAGTTATTTTGTTTGGGTTATTATTGTTTGTTGTAAATTATTAGTCGAAATAACGATGCAAAGATAATAATTTATTTTGAAACAAAGAAAATATTGTCCTTTTTTTTCATGGTTATCTTATTTATTTTGTATTTGCGTGCTCACAGTCCTTCCGAGTTCGCCAAGTTAGGCGAACTCTTCCTTTAGAACTCAAAAATCACCTTGCCGTTGAGCTGTCTTCCTGTGAGATAGTTTGGTACGGCATACTGGTGGTTCTGGATATCTGTTACCCAATAGTATGAATTCACGTTATTGATGCCAAGGATGTTAAGACAGTCGATGCCTAACCAGATATTCTTGAACGGACTCTGTTTCTCGCGCTTGTCGTTCTTGAAAGCACGATAACTCATGCCTATGTCTGCACGACGATAGGCTGGTGCACGGAAATTCAACTGTTCAAGTGGTTTGTGAGGTGCGCTGAAAGGCAGACCGTCAGCAAAGGCGAACTTGAGCTGCATCTTCCATCTGTCTGTGTTTGGGAAATAGTCCGAGAAACAAATGTTAATGGAATATCTCTGGTCTGTCGGCAATGGAATGCTCACGCCGTTGAGCTTCATCCTCGTGTTCATCAGCGAGAGGGTAACCCATGAATCTGTACCCGGAACAAACTCGCCATAGAGTTTGAAATCCACACCTGCGATGTGTCCAGAAGCCTCGTTTGTGCCATAATAAACCACTTTCACGTTGTTCACGCTATAAGGCACGAGGTTTGAAAGTGTCTTGTAGTAAGCCTCTGTCGTGAACTTGAAAGAGCGTCCCATCATCTGGAAACGGTAGTCCAAAGCCGCTATGAAGTGGAGAGACTTCTGTGACTTCAGCTTGTTGTTCAGCGTAGCGTATGTACTGCCGTCAATAGTGGTGGTATCTCTCAGCTCCTTATAAAAGGGTGACTGATAATAGATGCCGGCTGCGAAACGGTACATGAGATCCTGATTGTATCCCGGAATTATAGCCAGAGATGCGCGTGGAGAGAATATGCTCTCCTTCGTAAACGACCAGTTGGCGAATCTCATACCATAGTTGAGGGTGTATAGGGTAGGGGGCTCTATTTCCTTGCCGTTCTCATCCGTCTTTCCACCACGCTCAAATTTCCACGCATCCTGAATATAGAATTCTGTTCTGCGTGCATCAAGGGCATTCTTCGCAGAAAGCGTGTAGATCATCTTGAGCGAGTTTGGTGAATGATGGAATGAGTTGCCGAGGTTCTGAATGATAAAGCCTGCAGAGTCGCGCATCTCGTATTCATGCGATTGCTCTTTTATATGCTCCCATTTCATTGTCAGTCCCGACTGTACATTGTGCATTCTTGTCTTGTGCTCAAGCATCAGCTTTATGCTTCCAACCCTTGCCTCCAGATAGTTTCTAGCGTGTTCGGCATAGGTACCATAGCCTTTTTCAACGCCTCCTTCGCTCTGAGAATCCTTAAGCCAGTACTCTCCCTGAATATCGTAGGTTTCCTTTTCCTTTGTAGAAAAGGCTGAACCTATAAGGGATAAGTGCGTGTTATTGGTGATGTTACGCTTTATGTTTAACGTACCGAAATAGGTACGGAACAAGTCTCTTTCCCAACCATCAAAATACACTAAGAATGTACGCACGTTTTCCTGAGTACCGAAATTCGTCTCACGGTTTGTTGGCGTAAAATTATACTTCGACTGACTGATATTGCCTATGAAATCTACCTGCCAACGCTTGTTGGGCGTATAGCTCATATAGGTTTGGTAATCGATGAAGGTAGGATCATATTCGCCCTCTGTCTGGAAGGTATTAAGCAAAGCCTTTGTTGTCTTGTAGCGAATGCCGTTAGCCCATGCGAATTTCTTATTGCTAAAGCCGATATATGCACTCGCACCAAGCAAGCTCGCCTGTGCGTTAGCCTCGAATTTCTCAGGACGGCGGTATGTTATATCCAAAGCCGATGACATCTTGTCGCCATATTTTGCCTCAAAGCCACCAGTTGAGAATCCGATCTTACCAACCATGTCGGGGTTGATGATAGAAAGGCCTTCCTGCTGTCCGCTACGGATAAGGAACGGACGATATACCTCTACGTTATTGATATATAGGGAATTCTCGTCAAATGCACCTCCACGCACGTTATATTGTGATGACAACTCGCTATGCGTACTCACACCTGCCTGTTGCTGAATAAGTTCCTCAACGGCATTGCCTGAAGCCGAAGGGGCTGTCTTCATGTCCTTGGTACTTATCTCCTCTGTGGTAGATGTACTGCGCTTTCTCTTTACCACCTCAACGCCCTCAAGGTATTGCTCATCCTCGAAAAGCTGAATCTGAAGGTTCTGTCTGCCTTTCGGACGGCGTAACACCCTCGTCTTGGTCTTGTAGCCAATCATGGAGAAACGTACCACTACAGAATCAGCCGACCTCAGCGACAGGGAATACTCGCCACGGAGGTTGGTCATAGTAGCCTTGCCTTGAGCCAGACAACTCACGGATGCAAGTTCTATTGCGTTTTCCTGCGCGTCCATCACTCTGCCCGTCAGCACAAATTCCTGTGCCAATGCCGTCAGAGTGCCTATCATCGCAAGAAAAAATATCGAGAAAATACGTTTCATACTATATTAAAACGCTAAAAGCCCGTAAATATTGCAAAAAGTCTTTCTTTGCCCTCCAATCCTTCTTTTCCGTCCGCCTCTTTATTTATAAAACGCAAAGATGTAGAGTCGCAAAGTCTCTATTTCTCAGCAGTAGTTCCATCACAGTTCCATCACACCTCCATCGTTTCTCCATCGAAACGATGGACTATCGATGGAGTAACGATGGACTATCGATGGATTATCTTCGGACTTACAAGGGAGAAAAGTCCCAGTTTTTTCTCTGATGTAGAGTCTTCAATATTTTGGTGAGAAATGATAAATTATTCCCTTTAAATTTGCTCGAAACATTTATTATTTGTACCTTTGTGGCGGAAAATTCAACCATTATTCTCAATAACACTAAAAAATGAGGAAGTTACTTTTTGCTTTGGCTATTGCCATTATCGCAATTTGTAGTTGCACTACAGAACGCAAGCCCGAAGTGTTTATTCAACCAGAGCTGGATAGCATTATGATGGAGGCTGTAAAAAGCCATCCAAAGGATGATATTTTCCAACTTGTATTCTTTCCTCTAGCCGATAAGCAATTTTTCTATATCAGTTGTTCTCCAGGGCATTATTATAGCGAATATGTTGATGATTGTTTTGAGAAAGATGGGAAACTCTTTTATTATTATGCACACAAAGGTTCGTGGAAAGATTCTTTGCTGAATGTGCCAAAGGAATTTTCATGTCTTGATACTCTCAAACATTATTGTGATTTTAGTAATGCAGATGTGTGTTATGATCATGAAAGCTATAGAAAATGCTTTATGATATTATCAAAGGAAAAGTATAAAGAATTAGAATCACCATTTGCTATATTTGAAATTGACGATACATGTAACGAACAAGTTTTCAAATCAATTGGAGGGCGTATTTTCAAAAATTTCTCATTAGAAGAATCTAACGACAATGAATTTGACGAGGATGAATCTCGGGAAGATTCTATTGAGGGAGTCTCTTTTGAAGAGTTCTTTCGGCATTAAGGGTTTACAATGACTTTATTATAATGCAAAAAAGAGCTATAAAAAGCATATTATAAAACTCTCCAACAGATTTGATCTTGTTGGAGAGTTTTCTTTTTATTGCCGTATCTCGTTCAGTAGGTCGTTGAGAATGTAAATGTCACCTTTGGTGTATAGTTCTGTTTCTGGGTTGTGTAAATCCTTACATACTTGTGAACGGTAGAATATGTCAAGAGCGCGGGCTGTGTCGATGTCTAAGGTTTCAGACAATCGGTTTACTATTCTGCCTATCTTGTTCCACATTAACATATCACTTAGCATGGTTGTGTCTCCTTATATTTTAGACAGTCGTCGATGAGACGCTGGCTGATGATACAAATCTGATTGTTGGGTTGGTGCTTTGAAAGTTCTTCGAGAGCATGAGATGCATCTGTTGTTCCTGCAATATACGCTTCTACGGTATCAATAACACGGTCATTTGCGATACCTCCTTCTATGCAGTCGTAATCCTTCCAAAGAGGGTTGCCAGTCCTACATGCTGCAATGAAGTTAAGCCACTGAATGTCATAGGCTTCGAATTTGAGATAGCGGTATTCTCTTTCAGCTTTCTCCTTATCAAATTTATACACATTGATGACTGCACGCTCATGTCGTTGACGGCTTATTCGATCAGCCCATTTCTGAGCTTGTTCGAGTATGTCGGTGGTATAGAAACCCTGTCCGAAATCAAGATCCGGACGTCCTGCTTTTGCAAGTGGTAGGGTTATGATGTCAGTAGAACCGTGATATATAATCATAGCTGTTGTATGTTTTGGCGTTTTTCCCATAGTTCCATAGTCTTGATGATGTCAGCTGTGACATTCTTTCTACTTTCGCTATGTAGAACATCATAACATGGTAAAATGTATTCTTCAATGAGTTGTATGCGTTTCATTCGCTTGTACATTTCATCGGGAGTTACTCCACACTCGCGTGCAACAGATTCCACACAGGAAGCTGCAAATATTGTTTCGCACTCTTTTTTACTTGGAGTATATTTGTATGTGGGTGTTTGGATCGTCATTTCCTTGCCATTTCTGATTCTATTTGCAAAGATACGTTTTTTTCAAGGAACTTCCAAGAAAATGCATGGAAATCTTATTGCTATGGCTTATTTCCCTAAAATATCCAAGAAGATTTACTCTTTTGTTGAAAAGCTTGTTTTCGGGATTTTCCCTTTCTTGATGGGGAATTTCCTATTGCATTATAGGGCGTTTTCTTTGTGGCACTCTATAATTCTTACTACTTTTGCCATGAAATCATTAATCCAATAAACACTACAGAATATGAAGAAATATGTAATTTTATGCTTTATGGCAATGTTTTGCTCATTAGCCAATGCACAGTTTAAACGTGAGGTTCATTCGTCAAAGACTGACAAACCTGATATCTTTGGTAATGTAAAGACCACATATTATGATTATTGTGGTATGATAATTGGAACGTCTGTAACCAAGAAGGATATTTTCGACAAAATCACCACAACCTATTATGATGATATGGGGAGGCAGATTTGTTCTGCTACGAGCAGAAAGGATATTTTTGACAACATCAAGACTGAATATCACGATGAATATGGTCGTACAACTGGTTCGGCAGTAACCAAGACGGACATTTTTGATAAAACCACCACTACCTACTATAATGAATATGGGCAGCAGACTGGCTCAGCATCTACCAAAGAGGACATCTTTGGAAATATTATCACTACATACTATGATCGGTATGGTCGTGAAACGGGGAGTGAAACCATTGGGAAATAGGGTGAATTTGACGAACTCCTTCTATATGGCAGTAAACTGCTTTTAACTGACAATAATTACCAATCTACGCAATCTTTTTCCATAATTTTTCATTTTTTATTGGGTAAAGATTGCGTAGATTGGTATTTGTTGTCAGTTCAAGCACCAAAGGTGCAAAATCTTAGACTTTAGAAATTCTTCATCGCGCGATCCATTTCGCGCTTGTCCTGTTTCTCCTTGATAGTCTGGCGCTTATCAAATTCCTTCTTACCACGGCAGAGGGCGATATCAACCTTGGCACGTCCTTTGTCGTCGATGAAGACGAGGGTGGGGACGATGGTGAAGCCCACGGCCTTGGTATCTTCCTGAAGGCGGCGTATCTCACGCTTGTTGAGCAACAGTTTACGGTCACGCTTTGCCTTGTGATTGTTGTACGAGCCGTAGAAATATGGGTTAATGTTCATTCCCTTGACCCATATCTCGCCGTTGTTGATGTAGCAGAATGTGTCAACGAGTGATGCCTTACCAAGTCTTATAGACTTGATCTCTGTTCCGGTCAGTACGATGCCGGCAGTGTATGTGTCAACGAAGAAGTAGTCAAATGATGCTTTCTTATTCTTTATCTGCACCGGGCTCTTCTTGCGAAGTTCAAGTTCAATTTTATTCATAAATTAAAGAAAAACGGAACTCGCGTTCCTTATTGTTGTTTTGGAAAGTAAATTACCAGTAAATTATTGGTCAGTAAATTACACGCGGCATCCGCCGCTTAGGAAATTAATTTCAGAAAGAATGATTTTAAAAATTATAATTTACTGACCCTAATTTACTGATTTCATTTCCTTCCAATTTACTTTCTAAGAATATGGGCGCAAGCCCAATATTTTATTTCTCGGTCAAACGGGTTTGACCATTTCTAAAAGGTGTTCATCCACATATCTTGCTACGTCTTCCGTATAGCTTTCCTCGTTAGAGACAAACTCATCATCGAAGTCATCGAATATGTCGAGTTGTTCGTAGAGAGCCATGAAATCCTCATCGCTCATCTCCTTTTCTATCTGATTATGATACTTGTCATAGCATTTGCGAACACGACGCAAAAGGCGACAGAGACCTATCAGATTTGTATCTTCATTGCCCTGTACGCCTGTAAGTTTCTGCACTTCCTCGCCCCATTGACGCACAGCCTTGTCGAAAGGATTACGGAAGAAAAATGGGCCGTAGCCATTGTGAATAAGCTGTATGAAACCACCATCCATAAGCTCGTCACGAAGCATAATATAGGCTAAGAGCGTTATCTGGTCGGCTGTGAGTTTCGGCATGGTCTCGGCAGACAGTTCACCGCCTACACCTTGCTTAATAGCATCCACGATGACACCGATGAAAGTGTCCATACCTTCACCTGCTGCCTTGCGCAAAGCCTCGTCTTTTACTTCAAATGTCATATCTTTAGCTTTGAAATTGTAAACTTTATTTTGCAAAGATACTAAAAAATCCGTTATAAGTTAGAAAAATCTTCCGAAAACTTACCTTTATGTTATATTTTTGGAAAAATTATCACTAAATTTAGGTATTTCTCTGAACTTTTTATTAATTTTGCAGACTGAAAGTTTATTATGAACTTTTTCTTATATTAACAAATATAAATACAAAAACAAAATGGTTTATTCAAAAGAAGTACAGGAAATGTGCTGCGTAGCCAAGGGTCCTAACCACGGACCAGCTCCAATCCCAGAAGAGGGCAAGTGGATTCAGGCTAAGGAAATCAAGGACATCTCTGGTCTTACACACGGTATCGGTTGGTGTGCACCACAGCAGGGTTGCTGTAAGCTGACTCTGAACGTTAAGGATGGTATCATCGAGGAGGCTCTCGTTGAGACAATCGGTTGTTCTGGTATGACTCACTCTGCTGCTATGGCATCTGAGATTCTCCCAGGCAAGACTATCCTTGAGGCACTCAACACTGACCTCGTTTGCGATGCTATCAACACAGCAATGCGCGAGCTCTTCCTCCAGATCGTTTACGGTCGTACACAGTCTGCTTTCTCTGAGGGTGGTCTTATGATCGGTGCTGGTCTTGAGGATCTCGGTAAGGGTCTTGTTTCTCAGTGCGGTACTCTCTATGGCACAAAGGTTAAGGGTACTCGTTACCTCCAGCTCACAGAGGGTTACATCACAAAGCAGTACCTCGACAAGGACGACCAGGTATGTGGTTATGAGTTTGTTCACATGGGCAAGTTTATGGACGCTATCAAGAAGGGTGTTGACGCTAACGAGGCACTCAAGAGTGTAACAGGTACTTACGGCCGTACTAAGGAAGAGGACGGTGCAGTTAAATTTATTGACCCACGTAAGAATTAAGTCTAACGACGGTTCAAGGTTATAAGGTTATAAGGTTTTAAGGTCTGCATGTATGATGGGTCCTCATAAAAACCTGCAAGTATGGCAGAATTCAATGGAATTGGTTTCGTTGGTCTATAAAAAGACGCGGAACTTCCCACGCTATGAGGTTTTCGGACTTAGCAGTCAGATGCAAAGAGCAGCAGTCTCTATACCTTCTAATATAGCAGAAGGCTACGGCAGGGATTCAAACCCTGACTTGATTCATTTCCTTCATATTGCTTTGGGTTCTTCTAACGAACTGGATACTCAGATTCTGATTGCTAGAAACGAGGAATACATTACCGAAGAGGAATTTCACCAGTTAGAGGATTTGAATGACAATGTAATGAGAAAGCTACAATCTTTGATTAATACGCGCAGGAAATACGAAATGCAGACTGGACAGACCTCAAAACCACAAAAACCTCAAAACCTCTAAACCTTTAAATAAAATGATTAGAGAAGTAAAGTTTGAATCTCAGGATCGTCGCATCAAGCAGATCCTCGCTTGTCTTAACAAGCACGGTATCGCTTCTATTGAAGAGGCTAATCAGATCTGCGAGGCTGCAGGTCTCGATCCATATCAGACATGTGAGGAGACTCAGATGATCTGTTTCGAGAACGCTAAGTGGGCTTACGTTGTAGGTACTGCAATCGCACTCAAGGAGAAGGCAAAGGACGCTGTAGAGGCTGCTAACTATATCGGTGAGGGTCTCCAGTCATTCTGTATCCCTGGTTCTGTAGCTGACGACCGTAAGGTTGGTATCGGCCACGGTGAGCTCGCAGCTCGTCTTCTCGAGCCAGAGACAAAGTGTTTCGCATTCCTCGCTGGTCACGAGTCATTCGCTGCTGCTGAGGGTGCTATCAAGATCGCACAGATGGCTAACAAGTCAAGACCAGCCGACAAGCCACTCCGTTGTATCCTCAACGGTCTCGGTAAGGACGCTGCAATGATCATCTCTCGTATCAACGGCTTCACATACGTACAGACACAGTTCGACTACTTCACAGGTGAGCTCAAGGAAGTTAAGCGTATCGCTTACTCTAACGGTCCACGTGCAGCAGTTAACTGCTATGGTGCTGACGACGTTCGTGAGGGTGTAGCAATCATGTGGAAGGAAGATGTTGACGTATCAATCACTGGTAACTCAACAAACCCAACACGTTTCCAGCACCCAACAGCTGGTACATACAAGAAGGAGCGCGTTCGTGCTGGTAAGCCATACTTCTCAGTAGCTTCTGGTGGTGGTACAGGTCGTACACTTCACCCAGATAACATGGCTGCTGGTCCTGCTTCTTACGGTATGACTGATACACTTGGTCGTATGCACTCTGACGCTCAGTTCGCTGGTTCTTCATCAGTTCCTGCACACGTAGAGATGATGGGCTTCCTCGGTATTGGTAACAACCCAATGGTAGGTTGCTCTGTTGCTTGTGCAGTAAACGTTGACCTCGCTCTGAACAAGAAATAAACCTTAACCGGTTGATTCTAAACAAATTCTACAATATTCATGTCTCCCGTAACCTTCTCGGTTATGGGAGATTTTTGTTTTGATGGATTGGGAGAAGTATTTTATATCATATCAATACAATAATAGTGTAGGAACATAAAGAAATACTCTTAATGTTTCTACACTATTGTTATCAATTAGTTTGCATTATTGTTTTTCTGATGTAGCAAACCCTTCTTTTACGAATTCACTAATCTTTGTAGCATACTTTTGAGCTAACTCTGTTTCGATTGCTGCATTCTCCATAGCCTTGATTCGGGCTTTCATTGCAGCTTCCTCATTTACAATGAAATAAGTCTGCATTTCAAACACCCCAGGCTGAACTTCTCTAATGATAGTATAAGACTCACGTAGTTCTCCTTTTATCTCTTTATTAACAAGTCGTTCGTATGCTGCATAGAATTTGTCAAATTCCATATTAGTATCATCGGCATTTTGTGCCATATCTGATACAATACGTCCTTTGACATGGCTACCAGCAGTATGTGCATACGTGTTACAAGCGTTGTTGATACATACTTGGTGACCTACGTTCTTAGACTTGACATTAGACGCTATTCCAACAATCTCACCTCCACTCTCACCGAGTTGAGCCAGTTTGTCGTAATGTGTCAGAAGTGATACCTCTAAACTTTTAGAAGTTCCGAAGATTTTCCAACCTTCCTTGCTGTATTCTTTCATCTTTGTTTTATACTCTTTCTTGAGCGCTTTCTCCAATGCCTTGTTTTGAGCATAGGAAGACGGAATAGCAATAAACATTGCCATAATGATTAAGACTATTGTTTTCATATTCTCTATATTTAGTTGTTAGATAAGTTGATTATTCCCATTGTAATCGAGGACATGAAACAGTTATTTCTTTGTTTCCTATGGTTCCTGACCATGTCCAAGTATTATTGAAATTCCAATATTTATGATAATCTTCATCAGAATTCTTCAATTTGTTAACTATGTCGTTTCCTACTGCATCTGTATAACAACGCTTGGTGGTAGTATATCCCCCTTTTAACTTGTTATGAATAGTAATGCAGTCTATTATACCTATACCTTCATTACAATCACCTGCTATTCCATAAAAAGATGCAGAAGTACTAGTTACAGTGGAATATGAACTGTATATATGCATTGCTTTTCCTGCAATACCTCCTAAATATTTAGATAGTGATGATGCTGTTATTGAGCCAGTAGTATAGCTCGCTATCACAGAAACTCCGCAAAATGCATTTTCTCCTCCTCCTCCTAAAATTCCACCGGCATAATCGTTGGAAATTGTTATGTTAGTTTCTGATTTACAAGAAGTAATTTTTAGTGCTGCGTACGATATATAGGGACCGCATCCTAAGATACCTCCTATTCCAGATTTTCCACTCAAAGCACCTTTGTAATAACAATCACTTATAAACGTGTCATCTCCAGAACGTCCACATATTCCACCTATATAATAATCTCCACCGACATTAACTATAGCTTTACATTTTGAAATGTACAGATTCTGACTTGAGTATTCATGTCCGTTGTATCCGCAAATACCTCCTACATTTGATGTTCCTAGAATTGCATTTTTGGTTGATGTAGAAGAAACATGACATGATTCAATAGAACATTCTAAATAATCTAAATAATCACCATTATTGCCAATAAGTCCACCTATATTTTGGTTGCCTTTGATATAGGAATCTTCTCCCATGATAATATTGCATTTTTCAACAAGACCATGATTAGTTCCTGCAAGTGCACCACAATTATTGGTTGAGGAATCTCCTATTTTTACTCCTGATATGGTTAGATTTGAAACAGATGCACCTGCACCTATATAGGCGAATAACCCAATGTCATCACCTATTGCTGGTACAAGTAAGTTGTAAATAGTTTTACCATTTCCATCAAAATGCCCTGAGAATTTTTTTATTGGGTTCCATTGATTGTATGATAAGTCTATATCGTTATCGAGTATGTAGCATTTATCTGGGAATGAAGTAACTAAACTTAGTTGTGAGCCTGTTTTTATGATGTATGGATCTGCGAATGTACCTGATCCGCCTGCAAATGTTTTGGCTGTAGAGCCATCCCAACCTATTCCTGCTGTTGCATTGGTAGAAACAATAATTTCATCACTATACCCAATTCCATATATGTTTTTGGCATAAGCACGTACATAGTATTTAGAATTTGGATTCAATGATTTAGCTATACATGTGTAGTCTTTTGTCTCAGTTGTTGTTCCAAGGCTAATTACCTGATTCTCAATAGAAGAATTAGGGGACGAGGAGTAACAAATACCATAATCAAGAATTTGTGCTCCACCTGTGCTAGAGATCTTACAGTCAACAGAGAAACTATTCTCTGTAATGTCTTTTGCTGTGGAAGCTATAATTAATGTTGGACTTGAAAGTTGTACTTTTGTAACATTAATTTTTATCATAATAGAATTAGTGCCACCGTTTCCTGAGTAATTGACTGCTAAAGGTTGTGAATATGAACCATAATTCATTTTTTCACGATTTACGGTTGCTACAATGGATTGTTGTCCTTGTGCTTCTACTATTCCTTCTGTTATGTTCAAAGTAAGCCAATCAGGAATGTTCGTAATCTTGAAACTTGTTTTAGAATTGCTGTTATTAACGAAATAGAAAATACGTGAGGTTTGAAAATCACCAAAATCAATTGTACTTTCTGAAGTAGCGAAAGGTGACAAGCTTTTAAGCATAACGGCAATATTTGATACCTGTGAGGCTGTCACGGTAACAGATTTAGTCTGTTCTTCATATCCTACTTTTGAAAATGATAGGGTATAAGTTCCAGGCTCTAAATCAGAAAATAAAGCCGATCCGTCAGAACTTGTGGTTGCTGATTTACCGAGTGAAATAATAGATACTTCACAATTTTCTATTAAATGATTGTCTGCATAATCTTTAACACAACATGAGATTGAGCCTGTTGTGTCAACAATGTCTTTTGCACATGATGAAATCATGAACAATAAACATGAGAAATAAATGAACTTTGTTTTCATAATATTACAATTTTAAAAGTTTAAACATAAAGAAAAACCGCTATTTCCATTTTCTGTTGATGGACGTAGTGTTAAGTCATAGTTACGATTCTTTTTGATGGAGATTCGTCTTGACCCATTAGCCAATGCTGCGTCAATCAGGTTATATACATAAACTGCTGCGGCTGCTCCTATACATATTGTTCTACCAGTATGCCAGTCATCTGCCAGACTATTATATTCACTTGCATGTTTTGGTTGTTCATGCATTTTCTTGACATATGATGAACGCATTGATTCGCAATAGATAATACCTCCCACGCATAGAGCTTCGCCAATCATTATAGAATAACCTTTTATGTTACTTCCTTTATGTAGTTGTCCTAGTCCTGGAATTATAGATCTTAGGACTCCAGTTGCTCCATAGGAGTTTGTTTTGGTAAAACTATCATAATTAGGTGTCGTGTTTTTATTGGAAACGGCAAAGAGGGCATAATACTGATAGTAGCTGTTATTATCGGTTCTTATTTCTTCCCAATACTCATCAACTAATTTTGCAGAAAAAGATTCTGTCGAAGTCTTGTTGTTGTAGGAAATGTTGATTCTGTCATGTTCTTCACCAGTACTTGCATCAAAATCAATATCTGCTTTTATCGTAGAACTAATATTGTTTGACTGACCTATATATGATGCTAATGCTAGAACGTTCTGACTTCTTACGTTTTCCAACGAACTGCCAGTATTCTCTATTATTTTAAAATAATAAGAAGTATTTGACCGTTTGGCATTATATCCCTTT
Source organism: uncultured Prevotellaceae bacterium (assembly GCA_946411565.1). Taxonomy (GTDB): domain Bacteria; phylum Bacteroidota; class Bacteroidia; order Bacteroidales; family Bacteroidaceae; genus Prevotella. Next base: position 83,161 of record CAMKEM010000006.1, read on the forward strand.
TCTCCTTTTTTTACCCATTCTGGTGTTTTTTGAGCAGATTTAGCCACTATTTTAGCATTTCCATTCATAGAAAAACATATAATGACGATAAAAAGACAAACAAATTTTATATAGTGTAACATAGTTATTAGATATTTGCCATATAAACTCCTGAATTCTGGCTTTATTCATGATACCAACAAAAAAGGATGGAGCTTCATCATGCCCATCCTCTACACGGCTCTGGAAAAACCTCAAATGAAATGAACAGTAACTATGCATCCATCCGTGTACGATATACTAAACCTCTACAGAGCAATAGATGTAGATGGTTATATATACAAATACACTAGATGGCATTTTAGTTTCTATCCTTCATTTTATAAGTTTTCCAGACTTTCGTAGAGAGGAAAGAACAGCAATGCCTTCTTTGGCTAGTGGCTAATCTCAAAGAGCCTCCACTCAGCGAGAGCAAAGATAATCATTATTCTTTAATTTAAGAAGAAAAAAAGTAGATTATTTGTGAAAAATGTTATTTTTTGCGATTTTTTGTAAACTGTGAGTTTGCAAAACAATGATATTTGTGCAATTACACAAGTTGCTGTTCTTACATTGTGTAAGAGAAATATAGACAGCAAACCTCTATTATTGAAATTTGGATAAATATGTTCGTTGTAGGCAAGTCCTATGTAAGTCCCAAGTAACTCCTATGTAAGTCCCATTTTTCGCCTATTCCACGGAACGGATCTGGAACGGTTTTGAAACGGACCTGGAACGGAGGCATAGCGGAGGCATAGCGAGGGTAGGGAAGAGCAAAGACAATCTTTGGTATTACTTCAGAAAAAACTTTTTCGCGATAATCCTACATACCTACATTGACACCCTATATAACGTGCACTAACCTAGTACGTTACAAGGATTTCAAATACCGCATAAACCTACACTAATCCTACACTAAACCTACACTAAAACCTGGATTTTTCAGAAATTCAGGTTAATTGACAATTAATAATGGATAATTATTCGCAAAGCTCATCAAGCTAAAGCAAGTGATAATTTAGTTAGATTTGAACGCTTATGATATTATTCAAATTGCTTATTATTCATTATAAATTATTAATTTCATGCCTTGACAGGCATGATTAGTGTAGGTTTAGTGTAGGATTAGTCATAATATAAATTATAACCCGATTAAAATCAACTAGTTAGGCAGTTCTCAATTGGTAACTGCTAACGGATAAGAAACGAGCTGAATACTTTCATCCGCGCTAACTTGCATCTTACCAAAGAACACTTTTTTCTGTTTGCAAAGGTAGTAAATATTTTCCAAAACTTAGCACGTTTGCCCCATTTTTTTGCTATCAGCAAACTAACAAATTCCATTTTCTTATACTACTTTCTTGTTTCCGCAGTTCTCCCCACAACAGACAACTTCGTCGTTGGACTGTCCTTTTATTGCCGTAACATACTCTTGGACAAGCCGAAAAGAATGCTATGGCAATGGAGCGACGAGAAGAAAGCTCGCTAACTTCTCCCGATGTCACTCCTTTCGGACGATCTCAATGACGGTAGTCTGTCATAGGGATAAGATGGAAGATGAAAAGCATCCAGGCATACAACATTCTGTATTTCTCGCATCGTAGCAGGTGCGACGGGGGCAAATACAGATAGTTGTCAGAAATTAAGCAAGCTCCACAAGAGTACGTCGGAAGGGACGGACAGATGGAAACCATTTGTCCGTCCCTTCCGATGTACACTTGCTTTATGGGCTTGCCGTCCTTGCTTTTCTCTGGTCATTGTCACACTATCAACTTCCTTTCTTGTAGTAAGCTCTATCTAATACACATTCTTTAGCATCCAAAACTCTCGTTTTCTCAGGTGTTGCCAGAAGGTGGGCAAGCCACTTGGTTGCAATCCTACCCGCGAACCTTCGCAGGTATTTCTGTACGCCCGTTAGATACGTTCCCGTGGCAAAGGTAATCCCGTAGCTTGGAATGGAAAGTTCATACCACAAGGGTTTTCTGGAAAATCTCCACACCGCAAGGGGTAGTATTTTGCCGAAAAAACTTGCCGTATCCAATCTGCGACCTTTGATGAAGCCACAGGAACGAAACAAACGGCGATAGAAATACGCAAAAAAAAACGAAGGATTCACGGAGTACGGATTTGATTCAGTAGGAACTCACTTCACAGCTCCTGAATCCGCAAAAAACAAAAGTTGAACATCAAAAGCAGTTTGGATATGCTAAAGTACGCCCTTCTCGACTATGTGCCACAGCGTTACCTCCGTCGTGCATCATTCGACACACAGGAGAATGACCGCTTAATCCTCGACTTCAAGTCAGGAAGACGCTATGCAACCGACAAGGCTTCACGGCTCATCGGCAAAGCACTCTCATTGATGGACTTGAAGGACACAGTGATAGTCTGCATCCCTGCAAGTTGTCAGCGCACCTATAACCGCAGGTTCCGCAAATTCTCAGCCGACTTGTCTGCCATGTGTGGCGCAATAGACGGCTTCGGGCATATCCAGGTTATCGGAAAGCGAGATAAGGTACACATTTGCGGTGAATACGCAGCCGAGGACAACGTGTGGATAGACGAAGATTTCTTCAAGGGCAAGCGCATCCTGCTCATTGACGACATCTGCACATCGGGCAGGACATCAGACGCATTCAAGGAGCGTATGGAATCGGTAGGAGCACATGTGAGAATGGCTATGTTTCTCGCCAAGACCAAGAATTATCGTAGAACAAACAATTATCAATACAACTGATTATGAATACAGCAACAGTAAGACAGAGCATTAAGCAGTGGGCACTCGAAGACCGCCCCACCGAGAGATTACAGCGTTTAGGCGCAGGGTCACTGACCGACGGAGAACTCCTTTCCATCCTCATTGGCAGTGGTACGCAGCAGTACAGCGCAGTGGATATTGCCAACCAAGTATTGGGCAGGTTCAGCAACAACCTCAACACATTGGGCAAGGCACGTTTCGATGAAATCCTCGCCACCGAGGGAGTAGGCACACAGACCGCCTGCAAGATACTCGCAGCCGTGGAATTGGGCAGACGCAGACAGATGGCAACACCCGAACTGCATCCCGACATGAGCACCGCCACCCGTATCTACAACTACATGCTTCCCAAGATGCAAGACCTCGCAACGGAAGAGTTTCACGTCCTGCTGATAAATCAGAACTTCCGCCTTATCAAGTCGGAGCGTATCAGCCAAGGAGGTATCACAGAGGTTAGCGCAGACATACGGATTATGATACGTGAGGCAGTCCTCAACAATGCGACCGTCATGGCAGTCTGCCACAACCACCCCAGCGGCAGCACACGCCCCAGCAGGGTTGACGATACGCTGACACAGAGCGTGAAGAAGGCTTGTGAGCTCATGCGCATCCATTTCCTCGACCACGTTATCGTGACGGACGGAGCGTATTACTCCTACCACGAGCAGGGCAAGTTATAATCAACAAGTGAGTAGGGAAGTCGGACGGACGGAAACCCGCCCGACTTCTTTCTTTCATGAGCACGCAAGGCGAGAAAGAAAGAAGCAAAGAAACCTTGTTCCGTTCTTGCGGAAGGCTTATTTATACACACCTATTCTTTTGTTTCTACCTTATTACTATGATATATCTTTTTTCTTTTCATAATTGTTTCATTAGTAGTTTTTTCAAGTTCCTCCAGTTACCTCATAGCCGACGGCTTCGTCGTTGGTGCTGTCCTTTTCTGCCATCTCATACTCTGGGGACGAGCCTCAGAGAATGACATGGCAGCGGATTGGCGAGAAGAAAGCCCAGCGAATACCTGCCTGAAAGTATTCGGGCAGACTCTCCCGCTTTGCTCACTTCTCCAGTTGCCACTCCTAAAAGGAGAGCACTCAATGACGGCTGTCGGCTATGAGGTTTAGGAGGAACTAAAGGAAAAGCATCCAGGCATCCAACATTCTGTATTTCTCGCATCGTACATGTACGACAGGACAAATACAGAGAGTTGTCCGCTGATAGGCAATCCCCACAAGAGTACGTCGGATGTGCCAGACAGATGACAAGCATTTGTCCGTCCCTTCCGATGCACACTTGTTTCATGAGCTTGCCGTTCCTGCTTTTCTCTGTTCACTGCCAGATAGTTCCCATTGACACGCGAGTCCATTTTTCACGGTTTTTTCCATCCTATAACAGTGATGAGACTATCGGCTTCCCACCAAGTCGGAGAGCCGAGTTCCAGCCCCATATATGTTGTCACGACCGCGAATCGCCACTTTTTCCTGTCCGTCTCC
>CAMKEM010000007.1 GCA_946411565.1 uncultured Prevotellaceae bacterium
TCTGCACAATGGCAGGTATCGGACTTGAGGAAGGTATGGTTGACAAGGCTATCGACTCTTGTAAGAAATACCTCGATTGCGAGCATGGTATGGTACTCAACAATCCTGCATATACAACATACCACGTTGAAATGGGTGAGATTTCATCTTATCCTGCTGGTTATAAGGAGAATGCTGGTATCTTCTGCCACAACAACCCTTGGGTTATCATCGGTGAGACTGTTGCCGGACGTGGTAACGACGCTTGGGAGTTGTTCCGTAAGATCAGTCCTATGTACCTCAAGGATCAGGCTCTCCACAAGGTTGAGCCATACGTAAACTGTCAGATGGTTGCAGGCAAGGATGCCGCCAAGCCTGGTGAGGGTAAGAACTCATGGCTCACAGGTACAGCTGCTTGGATGTGGCTCACAGTCAGCCAGTATCTGCTCGGTATCAAGCCAACATACGATGGTATCATGATAGATCCATGTCTCGATTCTGATATCAAGGAGTATAGCGTTAAGCGTATTCTCCGTGGCACAGAATATGATATCACCGTAAAGAATCCTAACGGCAACCAGAAGGGCGTGAAGAGCATTACCGTTGATGGCGTGGCTATCGAAGGCAACATCATCAAGGCAACTCCTGGTAAGCACGTTGTGGAAGTTGTAATGTAAAAAATACTAATTATGAAATCCTTATTGGGTAGTATTTTGCTATCATCATTTCTATATGCTACAGCGACAATGGCACAACCTGCCATTGCCGCTGATGCTGCTTTAGAGGCAAAAATTGAGGCACGGATGGCTAAGATGTCATTAAGGGACAAACTTGGGCAGATGGTGGAGCTTGATCTTCGTGGTATAATGACAACTGATGCTAAGGGAAAATTCATTATTGATCAGCATAAGCTCGACTCGCTTCTTGTGAATTTCCGTGTTGGCTCTTTCCTTAACACCCCTGGCCCTGCAGGTGTTCCTGCGGCAGAGTGGGGCGGTTATATAGAGCAACTTCAGCGTGCTTCTATCAAGCACCTTGGTATTCCTACGGTCTTTGGTGTGGATGAGAATCATGGTGTTACCTACACCACCGACGGAACGCTCATGCCTCAGAATATCAATGTGGCTGCTACCTTCAATAGGGAGATCGCACGTAGAGCTGCTGAGGTTACGGCTTATGAGACTCGTGCTTGTTCTGTGCCTTGGACTTATTCCCCAACTATGGATCTCTCTCGTGATGCCCGTTGGCCTCGCTGTTGGGAGAACTTCGGAGAGGACTGTCTCGTTAATGCCGAAATGGGCAAGGCTATGACCTTGGGATTTCAGGGGTCTGATCCGAATCATATCGGACAGAAGAATGTGGCTGTATCGCTCAAGCATTTCCTCGGCTATGGTGTTCCTGTGACAGGAAAAGATAGAACTCCTTCTATCATCTCTATTCAGGACTTGAAGGAAAAGCATTTTGCTCCTTATAAGGCTTGCGTAGAGGCTGGAGCCTTGACGATTATGGTCAATTCTGGTAGTGTGAACTATGTTCCGATGCATGCTAATAAGGAAATCCTTACAGGCTGGTTGAAGGATGGCCTTAATTGGGATGGAATGCTCATAACTGACTGGGCTGATGTGAATAACCTGTTTGGACGTGAAAAGGTTGCAGCCAACAAAAAGGATGCTCTTGAGCTTGCTGTTAATGCTGGAATTGATATGATAATGGAGCCTTACGACTGTAGTGTCGTTCCTTTGATGGAAGAACTCGTTGCAGAGGGCAGAATCCCACAATCTCGTATTGATGATGCTTGTCGCAGAATCCTCCGTTTGAAGTATCGCCTGGATCTTTTTGATCATCCATATCAGAAATTGAAGGACTATCCAGCGTTTGCTTCTGCCGAGCACAAGGCTGTTTCTTATCAGGGTGCTCTTGAGTCTATCGTCCTTCTGAAGAACGAGGAGGTTCTGCCTATCGCAAAGGGTAAGAAGATTCTCGTAACAGGTCCTAATGCCAATTCTCTCCGTGCCCTTAATGGTGGCTGGACATATACTTGGCAAGGTAATGGAGCGGACGAGATTCTTGCAAAACTTGCTGAGGATACTGCTAATCGTAAGGCAAAGGACGGTGGTCCGTTCATCAAACCTAACACAATCTATGAGGCTCTCTGTAAGGAGTATGGTGCTGAGAATGTTACTCTTGACAACACCATTACCTATAAGAACGATGGCGCTTATTACGAGGAAAATCTTGCTGATGCAAGTATGGTTTCTGTCAAGCAACAAGCACAGAATGCAGATATCATAATTGCTTGTATTGGCGAGAACTCATACACCGAGACTCCGGGCAATCTCACAGACCTCAATCTCTCTGAGAATCAGCGTAATCTCGTCAAAACTCTCGCATCTACAGGTAAGCCTGTCATCCTTATATTGAATGAAGGTCGTCCTCGTATCATTTCTGATATCGAGCCACTTGCAAAGGCTGTTGTTGATGTAATGCTTCCTTCTAATTATGGAGGTGATGCTCTTGCTGCTTTGCTTTCTGGTAAGGAAGATTTTTCAGGCAAGCTCCCATTCTCTTATCCTCGTACTATTAGCGCGTTCAACTGCTACGATTATCGCGTGTCTGAGGTGGTAGGTACAATGGAAGGCTCCTACGATTATAGTGCCGATGTTGCTTTCCAATGGCCTTTCGGCTATGGTAAGAGTTATAACACCTATTATTATAGCAATCTTCGTTGTACTCCTTCTGAGTTTACCGTTGATGATGTTCTTACCATTAGTGTCGATGTTCGTAATGCTGGCGAAATGAACGGCAAGGAGTCTGTTCTTCTCTTCTCAAGTGACCTCGTTGCTTCCCAGACTCCAGAGATCCGTCGTCTTCGTGACTTTACTAAGATTGACCTCAAGGCTGGTGAACAGAAGACGGTTACTTTCTCTCTCCCTGCCAAGAATCTCTCATTCGTAAATTCACAGGGTAATTGGGTATTTGAACCTGGAGAGTTCGTATTGCAGATTGATGATCAGACAGTTAAGATTAAGGGTAAATAAAAAGACCCACCCCCAGCGACCCCTAACCCCAGCCCTTCCCCCGTGATGGGGAAGGGGGCAAGTTAGTAAAAAATCATCACAAGTAATTAATAATTAAAGCTTTATAAAATCATTATGCGAAACCTCATAACGAATAAATGTAACATTTTCCTTGCCCCTTCATGGGGAAAGGATGCCCGTAGGGCAGGAAAGGGGTTGCTTTTCCTTTCCTTCCTTCTCTCTACTTCTTCCTGTTCTATAGCGCAATCCATCAAAGTCAATCAGGTGGGCTATTACCCTTCTGAGACCAAGGTGGCTGTAATTGAGCCAACGGTAACAGCAAAGTCATTTACTTTGAAAGATGCCAAGGGCAAGAAAGTATGGTCTGGTAAGGCTGTACGTACATCTGTATCTCCTTTTACTCAAAAGGTTCGTCAGGTTGTGGATTTCTCTATAGTAAAGACACCTGGCACCTATACTTTTGTAGCAGGCAAGGAAGAACAGAAGATTGTCATCAAGGATAATGCCTTTGCTGATGTTGCTAAGGCTGCGATGAAGGCTTTCTATCTTCAGCGTACAGCTATGCCTATCGAAGAGAAATATGCAGGAGTATATGCTCGTCCTGCTGCCCACATGGATGATAAGGTTGTGGTTCACCAGTCTGCTGCATCTCCTTTGCGTCCTGCAGGAACCGTAATCTCATCACCTTTCGGATGGTATGATGCAGGAGATTTCAATAAGTATATCGTGAACTCAGGTTTTACTGTTGGCGTTCTTCTTCAGGCTTATGAGCTTAATAAGGCATACGCTGATAAGATGAATCTCGTAATTCCTGAGTCTGAGGATGCTGTTCCTGATTTCCTCGATGAGGTTATGTATAATCTCAAGTGGATGATTACAATGCAGGATCCATACGATGGAGGCGTTTATCATAAGCTCACCACTCCTAACTTCGAGGGCTTTGATATGCCTGCTACTTGTTCGCAGACTCGCTATGTGGTTCAGAAGAGCACACAGGCATCTCTCGATTATGCCGCTTCCCTTGCACAGGCTGCTCGTATCTATTCTGCATATCCAAAGTATCAGGCATTTGCAAAGGAGGCAGTAAAGGCTGCTGAACGTGCATACGCTTGGGCTGTGAAGAACCCTAACTTCTTCTATGATCAGAATGGAAACAACGAAAAGTATTCTCCAAAGGTGAATACTGGAATGTATGACGATAAGGCTTCTGCCGATGAATTCTTCTGGGCAGCTACAGAACTCTACCTTACCACAAAGCAGAACTCATATTTCGAGCAGGCAAAGTCATTTATGCCACAGAGCTATCGAGTACCAACTTGGGGCGAGGTGTCAGGTCTTGGTGTTCAGCAATGGATCAATCAGAGCCTTCTTGGCAAGCTCGATGGTATAGACTTCCCTGTAGAGAAGATGAAGGCTGACCTTCTCGCATTCTGCGATGAGTGTATGCTGAGAATGCCGACATCAAGTTTCAACGCCCCTCATGGTAATCGTGAACAGGACTTCCCTTGGGGCAGTAATAGTGAGATGTGTGCTGGTCAGGGAATCGCCCTTACCTATGCATATACCTTGACAAAGGATCATAAATATCTCTCTGCAGCTATTGCCGATGCCGACTATCTTCTTGGCCGTAATGCCACAGGCTATTGTTTCGTTACAGGCTTCGGAACAAAGCAGGTAATGCATCCTCACCAGCGTATATCTGCTGCTGATGGTATAGATGCACCATTACCAGGATTCCTCGCAGGAGGTCCTAATCCAGGACAGCAAGATATCGCACAGGTAACAACATATCCTTCAAAGGCTGCCGATGAGTCATATACCGATGATGTAAACAGCTATGCAAGTAATGAAATAGCCATCAACTGGAACGCATATCTCGTTGGCTTGATGATGACCATTGATTCCAATCTCGGTAAGTAGTGCCTCCATTGATTGTCCGCTATTCCTCTATAGATACTCCATCGATACTCCATCGTTACTCCATCGTTAGTCCATCGTTTCGATGGAGTAACGATGGAGAAGTGATGGAGAAGTGATGGAGCAGCTTGGGTGAGAGAGAAAAAGAAAAAGCGTTAATGAAACGTCGATTCTTCAAATTCTTGAGCACTGAAAGTTCGACATATAAATTGTAAATGCCGTACTGACGGTGCTCTTTTAGATTAGCATCTTTCAACCTGTCTGTTTTGCGATTTTAGTTTGCGAAAAAATAACGAATAGGTGTAAAAATGACACTATGAGCAGAAAAATACGTGCAAATAGTAAATTAGTGTATTAATCTGTAATTTTTTGTTAGAATGTCATAAAAATGTTAGGCTAATGTCATAAAAGTATCACTTGTTGATAAAATAGTATATCCTTCTTAATGGATTTTAGTGTAATTTTGCAACAGAAAAAAGCGATATAACCTACGTCGCCTATATCTATTTTTGAGATCAATTATTTTTGATAACTAAAACGAGTTCGCATGAAGACAGAAGATACATACAGCATTAAGTCTATGTTGGTATTGGCTTCAGTTATGGCACAGACAATAGCTCCTTGTGCTCCTGTTACTGATGTCTATGCAACATTTGATGCAATGGTAACCTAAATGTCCCCTCGTTTGTTATAAAGTGTGATGGATTTACAAATTAGAAACACATTTTCTTAGTATGTAACATAAAAAATGTATTATGAAACGTAACATCCCTTGCATAATAAAATAAAAAACGTAACTTTGCACCCGATTGTGTAGAATCAACCTAAAATTTTTTTTAATAATTAATTAACTTAAACCCATCTTAAAAATGCGAAAACTTGAAAAGTTCGGAACTTGGGGCAGGTCGTTCCTTCTCCTTTCCATTCTTTGCTTCGTTGCCGTCTGTGCTCAGGCCCAGAAGGTATCAGGTGTCGTAAAAGATCAGACTGGTGAAGCAGTTATCGGTGCTACCGTTAAAGTGGTAGGCACTAATACTGGTACCGTTACTGATGCTAAAGGACACTATGAAATTGCAGCGCCAAATGGCTCTATTCTTAGTGTTAGCTACATTGGCTATCTCACAAAACAAATGCGTCTGAGAGGAGAGAATGTTGTTGATATTATTCTTCAGGAAGACAACACAACTCTTAACGACGTTGTAGTCGTTGGTTATGGTACTCAGAAAAAGAAGCTCGTTACAGGTGCTACTGTTCAGGTAAAGGGTGATGAGATTGCCAAGCTGAACACCACAAACGCACTCGGCGCTATGGCTTCATCTACTCCTGGTGTACAGATTACACAGTCATCTTCACAGCCAGGTAAGGGCTTTAAGGTTTATATCCGTGGTATCGGTACTATCGGTGATTCAGCACCTCTTTATGTAATTGACGGTGTAGCTGGTGGTAAGCTTGATGATATCAACCCTAACGATATCGAGAGCATCGACGTCCTCAAGGACGCTGCTTCTGCTGCTATCTACGGTTCTCGTGCTGCTAACGGCGTTATCCTCGTTACCACAAAGCAGGGTAAGGAAGGTAAGGTTGAGATTTCTTACAATGGTGCTATGGGCTGGTCTAACAGCTACAAGCGTCCACAGATGCTCAATGCACAGCAGTATATGCGGATCATGAACGAGTATGGCGTTAACGATAATGGTCAATTCCACGACTATACTTCTCACATTCCTGCAGATATCATTTCTAAGGTACAGAGCGGTTGGGAAGGTACCGACTGGTGGGGCGAGTTCATGAATAAGAACGCTCAGCAGCAGAACCATTCTGTAACTGTTACTGGCGGTTCTGATCGTTCTAAGTTCGCTATGTCTTACACCTATACAAGTAATGAAGGTATCATGGGTGGTGACCAGGCTTCTTTCTACAACCGTCATACAATCCGTGTGAATAGCGATCACGTACTCTTGAAGGCTAAGGATTTCGATGCTATTACAATTGGTGAGAACATCTCTATCGGCTACAACAAGAGTCACGACCTTGCTGAGGATGGCATGTACTGGAGCTATATCCACAGCCTTCTTCAGACTTGCCCACTCGTACCAGAGTACGACTATAGCAATACAGAGCTTTACAACCATGTAAATCATGGTACTGGTTGGCTCGACTCTTGGTTCAACAACCCAATGGAAGGTCTTTCAAAGGGTGGTTTCAACTCTATGGCTGAAAGCCGTAACATCAGCGCAAATGCTACAGCATTCCTCACAATCCAGCCAATCAAAGGCCTTAAGTTCCGTTCACAGTTGAACTATTCTTGGGGTTCTGGTTCATATCGTGCTTATGGTGAGCCACGTTCTCCATCATCAGGTTCTGGTACTGTAAGTTCTTACAATGTAAGCCAGAATGCTTGGTTGAACACTAACTACTCTATTGAGAATACCCTCAGCTATGATCTCCCTGTATTCTCTGGTCACAAGATCAGCGCTCTCGTTGGTCAGGGCTTCCAGAGCACAGGATGGAGTGAAAGACTTGAAGGTTCTAACAAGGTTGCTGAAGGTAAGCAGCTTGCAACTCTTAAGGGTTGGGACTCTGCATATCTTTCTAACCTCAATCTTGCTGCTGCTACTGACGCTACACTTACTGGTAAGCCAAATCAGGATGAGGAGTATCTCGCATCTTACTTCGGTCGTTTGAACTGGGACTACAATGAGACATACATGGCTACTGTAATCCTCCGTACTGACGGTTCAAGTATCTTCAAAGAGGGTAAGCGTTGGGGCACATTCCCTTCAGTATCTGCTGGTTGGGTAATGAGCAATGAGAAGTTCCTTCAGAGCACTTCAAGTTGGATGGATTTCTTGAAGCTCCGTGCTTCTTGGGGTCAGAACGGTAACAACCGTATCTCTAAGTATCAGTATCTTGCTACAATCGCTCAGTCAGGTGGTGCTGGTGATAGCGGTTATAAGTTCGCTTCTGATATGGCTACTACTACAAGTGGTACACCAAACACAGGTGCTTATGCAAATATCGTACCTAACCCAGATGTAACATGGGAGACATCTGAGCAGCTTGACCTCGGTTTCGATGCTCGTTTCCTCAACAGCCGTTTGGGCGTAAACTTCGACTGGTATAAGAAGACTACAAAGGACTGGCTCATCGTAGGTCCACGTTATTCTATCTATGGTACAAACCCAGCTTATATCAATGGTGGTGACGTAGAGAACACTGGTGTTGAGCTTGCTCTTTCTTGGAATGACAAGATCGGTAACGATTTCAGCTACAACGCAAGCGTTAACTTCGCTACTAATAAGAATGAGGTAACTCGTATCGCTAATGAGAACGGTTACATCAACGGTTCTTATAACATCCTCTCACAGGGTACAGAGTTTCTTTACCGTGCTGAGGTAGGTAAGCCAATCGGTTATTTCTATGGTATGTCATATAGTGGTATCTTCCAGAATCAGGCACAGATTGATGCAGCTAATGCTGCTTCTATAGCTGCTCACCCAGAAATTAAAGATTTCAAGGGTACATACGCTGAGTCAATTCCTGGTGACTGTATCTGGGACGACTACAATGGTGATGGTAAGATCACATACGCTGAAGGTGACAACTGTGACCGTCATGAGATTGGTAATCCAAACCCTGATATTACTCTTGGTATCAACCTCGGTTGCTCTTGGAAGGGCTTCGATTTCGCTATAAATGGTGCTGGTGCATTCGGTATGCAGATTATGCGTTCTTACCGTTCATACGGTGATGCTTGGCAGCATAACTACGATACAACAATCTTGAATCGTTGGCATGGTGAGGGTACTTCTAACACACAGCCACGTATCTCTGCTACTGGTCATCCTAATACTATCTATGTATCTACACGTTATATGGAGGATGCTGACTACTTCAAGATCAAGGCTGTAACTCTTGGCTATGATTTCAAGAAGCTTTGGAAGACATGCCCATTACAGCAGCTTCGTTTCTATGTTCAGGCTCAGAACCTCTACACATTCACAAGCTACACTGGTCTTGATCCAGAAATTGGTTCAGCAGGTGGCGCTGATAAGTGGGCTTCTGGTATTGACCTTGGTCTTTATCCAACTTCTCGTACCTTCACAATTGGTGCAAGCATTAAATTCTAATCCGAACAATAATTATGAAGAAATATATTTATTCAGCATTTGCTGTTTTGTCAGCAGCAACTATGTTAACATCTTGCGAGGACATGTTGGATACCGATCCACGTGTTACCGAGATGACTGCGGCTACTTTCCCAGGTAAGGTTGCAGATGTAGAGGCTCTGAATACTGCCACTTACAGTATCATGAATACAATGGGCGGTGGCGACGCAGATAACCAGAATATTTTCTGGTGGTGGGAAGTTATGTCTGATAACTGCTACGGTAGTGGTGGTTTGCAGGATAATAAGGTTAAGTCTCTTCACTATCTTGTACAGATGAACTCTAACCAGTATGAGGCTCCATACAACCTTCTCTATGGTGGTATCAACCGTGCTAATACTCAGATTGAGACTATTGATAATGTCAACTGGAAGGGTAAGGAGAAGAAACGTAATCAGCTTCTTGGTGAGGGCTACTTCATGCGTGGTCTCTACACTCTTTGGCTTACACAGCTTTATGGAGATGTTCCATTGATCACATCTACTGTCATCACATCTGATATGGAACAGCAGGTTAGTGCTAAGGATAAGATCTATCCACAGATTCTTGCCGATTTCGTTTCAGCTATCAACTTGATGGGAGATAAGGAATTTGCTGGTGATGGCCATGCTAACAAGTATGTAGCAGAGGGATTTGCTGCACGTGCATGGATGTTCTATGCTGGTTTCTATGAGAACGTTAAGGAACTTGCTAATGGCGATGCTTCTATCACACTTCCAAAGAAGGAAGATGGAACTTCTCAGGAAGGCTGCGACAAGGCTACAATTGCAAAGGCTGACATCATTGCTTATCTTAAGGATGTTGTAGATAACGGTGGTTACAAGCTCTGTGAGGATTATCGTTCACTTTGGCAGTATTCTAACAGTCTCCTCTGGGATGAGGCTCACGATGGTCAGGGTCATGCTTATAAGTTCATCGCTGACATGAAGCGTGAGAACTGTTTCGACCAGCCTGGTATGGGTAACGGTAACACAGAGGAAATGTTCCAGATTCAGTTTATGAATGCTTCTAAGTGGGGTATTGATGGTAAGACAGAAAATGGTGGTATCTACTCTACAAATCGTATGTACTGTAACTATCTTTCTACATTCTGGTCTTTGCGTGTAAACGGTAACAATGGTAACCGTGATTACACATACCCATTCACTCAGGGTTGGGGTCAGGGTACTCCATCATGTAACATCTGGGACGACTGGACTGTTGCTGAGCAGACAAGTGGTGAGGATATTCGTAAGAAGGCTTCTTTGATTGATTGTAATAACGAGCTTGCAGCTTATACTTATGTAAAGGATGACTGTGAGGAGTCTGGTTATGGTGTTAAGAAGTGGAATGGTGTTACTCTTGATGCTTTGACAGGTGATTCTCCTTGGTGGGATGCTGCTCCAGGCTGGACATCAAGCTCACTCGACAACCCAATGCAGGGTGACCATTTTGAGGACTTCTACTTGATGCGTTATCCAGACGTACTTCTCATGCTTACTGAGTGTACTGGTGATCCACAGTATATGAATCAGGTCCAGAAGCGTGCTGGTGTTAAGCAGACACCTTACTCTTTGAAGGCTGTTCAGGATGAGCGTCGTTGGGAGTTTGCATTTGAGGGTCTCCGTTTCAACGATATGCGTCGTTGGACTGGTATTGACACTAAGGATGGATACGCTACACAGGCACTCGAGGCACAGTCAGGTAAGTTGGTTGTATGTAAGGGTGAGGTTGCTAACAAGCAGGTTATGAAGCACATGACATGTACTTGGAAGGAACGTTATGAGGCTACAAATGGCTTCCTTGCTAAGCCAATGTCTCAGATCAACCTTATGCATGGTAAGCTTACTCAGAACAAGGGTTGGGATGCTGCTGATATAAATACACAATATAAGACAATTTGGTAATTTAAAATCAAGTTATTAATATGAAAAAGGTATTTTTCCTTCTTGCTGCAGCATGTTCGCTCTTTGCTTGCGACCCTGTGCATGAAGATATTACAAATGGCAACAGAATAACTGTTGAAGAGCTTAAAGCAATGACAAGCATTACTACTGATAGTCGAAATGATAGTGCTGGTAATGTTATCACTTGCAATACTTCAGCTCCTGTTAATGTAGTTTGGTCTATCGGTGGTAAGGATTTCATCGGTACTTATGCATCAAGGAAGATGTCACTTCCTAATGGTGCAAAGAAGTTTGCAGTTAAAGTAACAGGTATTTGTGGTGATGGTAGTGTCGTTACTTTTACTGATTCAATTCTGTGTCAGGTAACCACACAAAAACTGAATAGAACTTATATCTACGGCGGTAAAGAGCATCCGGAGCATGTTCCATTCAAGCCTGGAGCATGGAATGCAGCTTGTATGCGTTTCAGTGACAATGAAGGTAAGTTTGTGGATATAGAAGAAAATGAAGGCTTCTTGCCATATCTTGACGATGCTGTTTATTGGGGTAAAAAGACTCTTATCTTTGACATCTCAGAAGCTACACCTGATTGCGCTGGTCGCATTATGAATGGTTGGTGGACTGCTCGTTACGATGGTAATAAGGATGTTAAGTTCACTAATGGCATCTGGGAACTCCCACTTACCGATGCAATTGCTAAGGACTGCGCCCGTGGTGGTGGTGGTGCAGGCAAAGACCTCGACATCATGATAACATCAGGTAGCTGTCAAATCAACGCTATTTACTACGAAGAATAATTTATTCTTTAATGTGTAATTTTAACAAATTCGTAATAATGAAAAGTTTCAATAATTATAGTAAGTTAGCTGTCGGAATGCTCGTTACTGCAAGTGTATTTACTGCATGTACCAAGGATGATGACCCAGCTGAATACTCTATACAATATGCTGCAAATACTGCAAATCTTAAGAGCGCAGGTACTGCTGTAGATCTTGGTCTTCCAAGTGGTACAAAGTGGGCTGACAAGAATGTAGGTGCAGCTTCTGCTAAGGATAATGGCGTTCTCTTTATTTGGGGCGACGTTACTGGTACTCAGAATCTTGCAACAGGTACTACTTATGAGGCATGCCCTGTTTCCAGCGAAGAATTGTTTAATAAGTTCAAGGGACAGGAGAAGTCTGCTTACAAGTATGACTCTACAGAGGTTTACAATGATAATTATGTAATCCTTAATTCGCAGGATTCAGTTGAGGTTTTGCGTGAAAACGCAGAGAAAATATTGGCTTCTGTTGGCTCTAAGTATGCAGGCAAGCGATTGGAGGCTTCTATCAAGGCTAAAGCTACTAATGGTACAGATCTCTATATCCTTCTTGATTTGATTGGTTCAAAGTTTATTCTTAAGGATTCTCTGAACTATAGAGATTATGCTACACGAGTTAAGCTTCAGGCTGATATATACGAAGGCTATCCTGTAGCAGTATCAGGTCTTGCTTCTGCACAACAAACTTTAAAAGATAAGCAGGAGGCTTTGAAGAAAGCTAAGGAAACAAATCCTGATAATAAGATTGATATAGAAAAGAAGACAAAGGCTGTAGCAAAGGCTGAAGCTGCTCTTGCAAGTGCTCAGGCACTTGAGAAGTTCTGGTTAACTTATGTAAAGGATACAAAGTTGAGCTTTAATAACTATAGCATTGTGATCAACCAGATTGATTCTACAGAACTGAAATTTGTAGAAGCTAAGGATGTTGATGATAAGAATGATTATAAGAAGTACACGTATCCTTATCTGCGTATCCAGTCTCCTAAGATGGAAAATGGCAAGCAGGTAGGTTACGAATATGCATCGTCTGTATATAACACAGAATATCTTGGTCGTAACTATAATTCTGTAGCTACTAATGATTTGATTGGAAATCCAAATTTTGACGCTGCAACAGCAAACTGGGGTGATGCTTGGCAGATGCCTACTGAAGCACAGCTCCAAGAGTTGATTGAAAAGTGTAATTGGGTATTTGATGGTAGCGGTTATACTGTAACTGGTCCAAACGGTAATTCTATTTATCTCCCTGCTGATGGTTATCGTTATGGTAATGAGCAGATTGGTAAGGGTACTGCTGGTTATTATACTTCTGGCTCAATACTTAGCACATATCACTTCCCATCTCAGGCTGAGCAGTTGAATGAGGATGGCAAGGGCACAATTAGTAATTCACAGACTATGCCAAGCACCCTGATCTTCCAGCATGGCGAATTTGATAACAGTATTAAGATGTATGGTAACTTGACAACTATCTTCGGCGTTTCTGTCCGTCCAGTTGCAAAGTAATGATACTCTCAATGTCTCAAACTAATTGTTGAGTAAATGAATTTGAGACATCGAATAATCTATAATTGGCTGGCTCAATAAAGTGAGCCAGCCTTTTATAGTCTAAACAGAACTAATTATGGCAAAAATATCCAAAGACATTTTTTCAAAAGCCTGCCTTTTTTTAAGTGTGCTGGTTTTCGTTATATTTGTCGCATACGTATTACATATTAACCAAGAGGTTCTTTATACGGCACACTCACGTTCTGAATTCCTCTATGGATCTCCATTTTTCCATGCATTAATGTCAAAGCCATTTGGCTTGATACAATATGTGGGAGCCTGGCTAACTCAGTTATTCTATTACCCAGCTTTAGGTGCTGCGGTATTAGTGATTATCTGGACTCTCATCATAATGATAGGTATCAAGGCATTTCGTTTGAATGGTTCTGCTTCGGCATTGATGCTTTTGCCTGTGGCTTGTCTTCTTACTTCGGTGGTTGATTTAGGATATTGGATTTACATATCAATTATTAGAGGATACTGGTTCTCTCAGTCTGTCGGATATTTACTATTTATTGTGCTCCTATGGGCAGCACGTTATACACCTCGTAAATGGCATATTGTATGGTATGTTTTTGCCGTTTGCTTATATCCTTTGCTTGGATGGTTTGCCATGCTTTTCCTGATATGTCTTGCGCTTTCCGAGAAACCAACATGGCGTGAGCTTATAGGTGTGGCACTACTATTTTTCATGCCAGGAATCTGGCGTGTATTGCTGTATTCTAATCTGAATGTTAATGATGTAATGATTGCGGGTATGCCACGCTTTGCAACAGCAGGCGATATTACTCCACGCCTTACAACTCCATTCTGGATTTTGGGTGCTGTATCTGTTTTTATTGCTTTCTATGGTAAAAAACTTGCAAAATGGTATGTTCCTGTGCTATGTACAGTAGCAGGTATTGTGTTTACTTCATCTTTCATGTTCTCTGATAAGAACTACTTGGACGAGATGCGTATGGTGCGCTATGCAGAAGATGATAACTGGAAAGAGGTTCTTAAGATTGCAGAAGAAGCAAGTTCGCCTACATCCACTATTGTGATGCTAAAGAATACAGCCCTGATGTACGAGGGTGGCTTGCTTGATCGTGCTTTTAAGACTACAAACGATGCTAAACCAATTAGCCCTATTGATTCTTTGCATGTAAGTTTCTTGGAGGTTGCTTCTCCTTTAGTATATTTTAGCTATGGTTTAACCAATGAGGCAACCCGTCTTAGTTATGAATGTGCTGTTCAGGCTTCCTTCTCACCATTCTATCTGAAACAGCTTTCTCGCTGTGCGTTGGCTAAAGGCGACAAGAAATTGTTGGAACGCTATACAACAATTTTGCATCACCACCCTTTTTATGCGGATTGGCAGCCAACCCCAGCCCTAGCAAAGACCACTGAGCTTATGAGATGCTTCCCTGACGAGATCACAGGTGTTGAAAATAGTGATAGCTATATTGTGAACAGTATTAGTCTTTGGTATGAAACTGACAGCAAATTGGCTTCAGAGCAAGCTCTGTTTTTTTCTATGTTACGTCGTGACACAAAGCGCTTTTGGCCATCGGTTCGCAATTATGCAAGGTTGCATCTGAAGGAGAATTTCCCATTACATGCTCAGGAGGCATATATCATGTATATGGATAAGGCTCCTGAAGTGAAACGAATTATGCTTCCTGTTGAGCAGAAGGTGTATGATCGCTATAAACAGTTCTGGGCAACTCTTGAAGGACTTGCTCAGAGTGGCATTAGTAAGGAAGAATGTGCAAATAGAATGCGTATGAGCTTTGGAGATACTTATTGGTATTTCAATGTTTTTGCAAAGAGAATATATTAATCCATATTGATTTATGAGTTATCATTTGTTAGAATATAAATTGATTTCAAAGGAAATGATGAAAAGACATATTCGCTGCTATTTCATGATGCTGGCTTCAGTTCTGCTGATGTTTACATCGTGTGCCAATCATCCTGATGTACCTTCATCATGTAAAGATGCAAAATGTCTTCCTGCTATATTCCCTGATTATTGTGATGTTACGGTGCCTTACAATATAGCTCCGCTCAACTTCATGCTGCCTATAGATGAATATGAGGAGTGTGTGGCTCGTATCACTACTTCTGATGGCAAAGAGCAGACATACGGTGATGGTGTGAAAGTTCAGATACCAGAGGACGAATGGCGTGATATGCTCAATGCCTCTAAGGGCAAGAGCCTGAAGGTTGAGGTTTGGGGAAAGAAAAATGGTGAGTGGCTGTCTTTTAAGCCATTTGCAATTAATGTTGTAGAGCAGCCAATTGATGAATACGTGTCATATCGTCTCATCGAACCAACCTATGTAGCATGGAGTTTCATGGAGATTGCACAGCGTAATGTGACATCTTTTGAGGAGACACAGATCTTCAATAATGAAATAACGATGAATGACAGGGAAAAAGGCCAGTGTCTTAACTGTCATAGCTATCAGAACTACAAGACGGACAATATGCTGTTCCATGTGCGTCTTTCAAATGCGGGTACCGTTATTGTGAATGATGGTAAGGTGTCAAAGGTGAACTTGAAGCGTGATTATACCATTTCCTCTGGTGTATATCCTTCATGGCATCCTACTGCTAAGTTGATTGCTTTCTCAACTAACTTGACACGTCAGGGCTTCCATACGCTACATAACAATAAAATTGAGGTTTATGATGAAGCAAGTGATCTCATTCTCTATGATGTAGAGAAAGACTCTGTGATTGTTGTTAGCGAAGATCCTGAGCTTCTTGAGGTATATCCAACATGGTCACCTGACGGAAAGTATCTATATTACTGTAAGTCGGCACCATTGCCAGAGGAACTGCGTGACACGGATATTAGAGGACATTATCAGAAGGTGCAATACAATCTCTATCGCCGTTCATTTGATATTCCTACCTGTAAGTTCGGTGAAGAGGAACTGGTGTATGACGCTGCATCTAATGATAGGAGTGTTACCTTGCCACGCGTTAGTCCTGATGGTCGCTATTTGCTGTTTGCGGAAGGTCAGTATGGCTGTTTCCATATTCGACATAGTGATGGCGATATTGTTTGTCTGAAACTTGAGGGCAAGGAATTACCATTGGTTAAGGATTCTACTACGGCTGTTGACCTTACGAAATTTAATAGTGAGGGATTTGCAGATAGTTATCCAACATGGTCAAGCAACGGACATTGGATTATGTGTTCAAGTCGTAGAGGTGATGGAAACTACAGTCGTCTTTATTACTCTTATTTCAAAGATGGAAAAGTAGCAAAGGCGTTCCTTTTGCCTCAGGAAGATCCTGAACAAAACACTTACCGCTTGAAGTGTTATAATCGTCCAGAGTTCATGGTTGAGCCTGTCAAGATTAGTGTTGACGAGTTTAGCAAGGTATTTCAGTGATAATATGTTCAAATGAAGAATATTCATTATATTTATACTCTCATTTTCGGTGTTGCGGTTATCCTCTTCTTCGGAATGGCATATCCGCATCATCTTCATTATCAGGAGCAGTTTCAACTTTTCCTATTTGATTGTAACTATGCTTGGGATATAGTAAAACTGCCAGGTGGGGTAGCCGACCTGTTGGGGCGTTTTTGCACTCAGTTCTTCCTATATGCATGGGGTGGGGCATTTATAATCGGACTTCTACTCTCTGTGATTCAGCTCCTTACTCTTCGCCTTGTTAATTGGGGACGCTTCTATGGTCTTAGCTATCTGCCTTCGTGCTTGCTTTGGCTCTTCTTGCTTGATGAGAATGCTTTGTTAGGAGGAGTATGGGCTGTTTTAATTACGCTTCTTGCTTCTTTGGCTTTGGATAAGATGTCTGGTAGAATACGAAATATTCTGCTCGTTGTTGCTTTTCCTGTACTTTATTGGATTGTTGGTCCTGTCTGTATCGTTTCCTTTCTCTTGCAGGCTCTGCGTTTAAAGTCTCAGAAGTGGTATTATGGCGTGTTTGTGCTATTGGCTATAATGCTCGTGATACTGGCATATTATATCCCAGTACCAGCCAGCAGCCTGTGGTTCGGCATACATTATCATCGCTATCCAACGCAATTTCCAACTCTGCTTTGGGTTGCTGCTCTGTCAGTTTTCGTCCTTGCGCTCTTGCTGAACCTACCAAAACTCTCAGCCCTAACCTCTACCCCCTCATCTCTAACCTCTAACCTCTCCACTCTAATCTCCTTCGCAGTTGTAACCGCTTGCATGGGCTGTTTCGTCTGGAATAACGCGAATTTCAAGGCTGAGAAGATAATGGGATACGACTTTATGGCGCGTCATCAGCAATGGAACCGCATAATTGAGACTATCAACAAGGAGAAACCAAACAACCAGATTGGGGTTACGGTACAGAATCTTGCCTTAGGAATGCGTGGTATGCTTGCTAATCATGGTGGAGAATACAGCCAGAACGGAATCGCAGGTCTTCTGCCTGATGTTGACCGCGATGCAACCAGTCCTCTGCCTACCGCCGAAGCTTTCTATCTGTTAGGTATGATTAATGTTGCCCAGAGAACCGTTTTCGAGGCTCAGGAGGCAATTCTCGATTTCCAGAAAAGTGCCCGATGCTACAAGCGACTGGCACAGACCAACCTCATAAACGGCGACTATGAAGTGGCTCGTAAATATCTCTTTGCCTTGCAGAAAACCCTCTTCTATAGTGATTGGGCCAACGAGACATTACGTCTCTTGGGTAATGAAAAGGCGATTGCCGAGCATCCCGAATACGGACATCTCCGCAAGTGCGCATACAATGAAGACTTCTACTTCAGTGACCATGTAACTCCTGAGATGCTTGAAAGCCTCTATTATAAGAACAGGGAAAATCGTCTGGCATACGAATATCTGATTGCCTACTATATGCTTACGGGTGATCGTGAACGCTATGCCAAATTTATTCAGACTATCAAAAAGTAATGAAAAAGATACTATTCACATTTCTCTCCGTTCTGTTGCTAACTGCCTGTACTACAGAGACTGTAAGCGATGCAAAGCAGGAGAAGAATCAGCCACATATATATCCCGACTATCTCGGTGTCACTATTCCTGTCAATATTGCTCCTCTCAATTTCGGTATGGCTAATGAAACGGTTTTGCTTGTTGATGCCGTCGTTACTGATAGCAAGGGAAATTCCATACACAGTCAGGGCGAGGAATCTGTAGATTTCGATATTGACGACTGGCATGACTTGCTTGCTCAGAATACTGGTGACTCGATCTCTGTTACCGTTTCTGCCAAGTATGAAGATGGTTGGCACACGTATAGGCCATTCTCTATCTATGTTAGTTCTGATAGCATCGACTATGGAATTTGCTATCGTCTTATTGAGCCTGGCTACGAGGTATGGAGTAAGATGGGCATTTACGAGCGTGACCTGTCTTCTTTTGAAGAACGTGCTTTGATAGAGAATACTCAGTTCGAGGGTTGCGTGAACTGTCATAGCTTCAATCGTGGAAATCCTGCTGATATGAGCCTTCATATCCGTGGACCTCATGGAGCTACTCTTTTGCGTCAGAATAATGGACCGATGACTGCTTATGATACAAAGACTGATCAGACGCTTGGCTTATGTGTATATCCTTATTGGCATCCTTCGGGGAAATATGTAGCATATTCTACTAATTCCACTCAGCAGTTATTCCATGCTGCTGATAGCAATCGTGTAGAAGTGTTTGATGAAGCTTCTGACCTTCAGGTATATGATGTCAATAAGAATGAGCTGATACTTTCTCCGCTTCTCAAGCAGGAATCTGTCTATGAAACATATCCTGTTTTCTCTGCTGATGGTCGTTCGCTCTATTTCTGTGCAGCTCGTGCACTCCCAGAGGGCAGTCATAGCCTTGACTCAATCCGCTATAACCTCTGCCGTATCGATTTCAATCCAGAGACTGGTGAGTTCGGCAATCGTATAGATACTATCATAAATGCTGAAGCACAGAATAAGTCGGTATCTTTCCCTCGTCCTTCCTACGACGGACGTTTCCTTTGTTACACGCTCTCCGACTACGGACAGTTCAGCATTTGGCATCACGAGGCTGATTTATATCTGCTTGATTTTGCCACAGGAGAAAGCCGCTCTATGGTAGGGGCTAATTCAAAGGATACGGAATCGTTCCACAATTGGAGCACAAACTCACGTTGGATGGTGCTTAGCTCCCGTCGTGATGATGGACTCTTCACTCGCCCTTATTTCTGTCATGTTGATGCAAAGGGCAATGTCAGCAAAGCGTTTATGTTGCCACAGCGTAATCCACACCGTTTCTATCGTGACCGTTTCCTGTCATTCAATGTACCCGATTTCATTATTGCCCCAACCAATTTCGATGGTCATGAGGCAAGTGGTCTCATTAACGATGAATATCGCAAGAAAATTGGTGTGCGAAAATAAGGGTGTGTTTGTTGAAGACCCGAACTTATGCTCGAAATGGCATTCTCTCTAACTCCTATGTTCCTCCCTTGTAACTCCTATGTAAGTCCCATTTTCCTCCCATTCTAAGGAACGGATTTACAACGGATTTGGAACGGAGGCACAGCGGAGGCAGAGCGAAGGCACAACGGAGGCATAAGGCTTTGCCAATTGAAAATTGCCAATTGAAAATTATGAATTGAGAATTGACAATTTCTCCTCAGAAAAAACTTTTTTGCGCTAATCCTACATACCTACATTGGTACCCTACATAACACGCACAGTCTTAGTGTTTTACACGGATTTCAAATACCGCATAAACCTACACTAATCCTACACTAAACCTACACTAATCATGCCTGTCAAGGCATGAAATTAACAATTTATAATGAGTAATGAATAATTTGATTAGTATCATAAGCGTTCAAGTCAAACAAAATTATCAATTCTCCATTATTAATTATCAATTAATCTGAATTTCTGGAAAATTCAGATTTTAGTGTAGGTTTAGTGTAGGATTAGTGTAGGTTTATGCGATATTTGAAAACGCTGCAATCTGTTGAGCTTCAGTAATTTGAACTGCCTATCAATGTAGGTGTGTAGGATTAGCGCGAAAAAGTTTTTTCTGACGTTAATCCAGAAAAAATTATATTTTATTTTATGCCTTATTGGCAATTTTAGGGCATTGAGCCAAATTTTCTATTTGAATATGGGACATACTCAAATATTTTCTTTAAATCAAAGAATGAATGGTCATTCCAATAAATGAAAAAAGGTCTTCAAAAGACCTAAAATTGCCAATACGGCATAAAATAAAACATCTGAATTACCATGATTTGCGATGGCCGACCTCTTCGCCGTTCAGCCCTCGCAGCCTTCAATTCATCGAACTAACGTTAATTAAGAATATTGATAGATTTCAGAAGATTTTCGTCGGATTTTGCAAAATGGAAGAAGAATGGTTTAAGAGAAAAAACATTTGGAAAAAATACAATTTTACGAGTAAATGTTAAGATTTTATGTTAAATTTTTGCTTTGTTGGCGAAAAAACAAGAAAACATGCACGAATTTCACGAAAATTAACTAACTTTGCACACAAAATTCAAAATGGGCATCACTTTCTAAGTGTTATGCCCCGTTGTTTTAGTGTGAGAATATATCGCACGTTATTGCTCAGACAAGCAATTATGCGGACTGGGTGACAATCAACAATTGGAATCTGCTGTCGCTTTGAAAGCGATATTCCCTATTGTATATGCGGATTTGTTTCGCGTATGGCACTCGCAAGATTAGGCGTACTCCAGCCGAAAGAAGGCT
This sequence comes from uncultured Prevotellaceae bacterium, assembly GCA_946411565.1. GTDB lineage: Bacteria > Bacteroidota > Bacteroidia > Bacteroidales > Bacteroidaceae > Prevotella. Next base: position 21,072 of record CAMKEM010000007.1, read on the forward strand.
GATATGTATTTGGGGACTTTGTACGTTGATGTTTTGCCTGTTGGCTTTTGACAATAATGAATTGCAAGCATTTGTGAAGAAAAAAATTAACGAATAATAATATTTAAACAGAATTATCGCTATGAGTACTGAAAAGAATTTCAGCATTAGACTTGTGCTGTTTTCGCTGTTTATGCTTATTTCTGCAACAATGATGGCTCAGGTTACCGTATCTGGTTCGGTTATTGACATGCAGGGTGAGCCTATCCCTGGCGCATCCATTCGCGAGTCAGGTACACGAAACGCTGCTGTAACCGATGCTGATGGTAGGTACGCCATCAATGTCGTGGATGCAAATGCAATCCTTAATGTTTCTTTCATCGGATATCAGTCACAGACTGTAAGAATCGCTGGACGTAGGCTCGTTACCATCACCCTTGAGGATGATGAGACCGCGCTTAAGGATATCGTTATCGTAGGTTACGGTACCATGAAGAAAAGTGACCTTACAGGTGCCGTTTCTGTAATTGACACAAAGGAAATGATGAAGAGGGTGCCAACTAACATCGCACAGGCTCTTCAAGGTGCTGCTGCCGGTGTATATGTATCACAGCAGGACGGTGCTCCTGATGCTAATGCCCAGATTCGTATTCGTGGTTATGGTACTATCAATGGTATTTCTCAGCCTCTCTATGTTGTTGATGGTGTTAAGGTTGGTACTAATGCAAACTTCCTTCTCCCAACTGATATTGAGACTGTCGAGGTCCTTAAGGATGCCTCTGCAACTGCAATCTATGGTTCTGAGGGTGCTAATGGTGTTGTAATGATTACTACAAAGCATGGTCAGGCTGGTCGTACACAGGTGCAGTTCAATGTTGACTTCGGTGTCGGTACTCTTCCTTACAAACTTGATGTTATTAGCGTTGATGAGCTTGCTAAGTGTATTCGTAATGCTCGTATCAACGACAATGCCACATGGGCAAATAAGGTGTGGAACGAGGAATATGACGGCAAGCGTAACAACATAGACTGGCAGGATCAGATGACTCAGGCTGCTATCAAGCAGCAGTATTCTGTATCTGTTCTTGGTGGTAACGAGAAGACTCAGTATAACTTCTCTGTTGGCTACCTTGATAATAAAGGTCTTATTGTAAATACAGGCTACAAGCGTCTTACTGGTCGTGTAGGTGTAAGGTCTAACCTTACCGACTTCCTTGAGGTTGGTGGTGACGTGAACTTTGCACGTGCAGAGTCTCATGGATCAAACAAAGGTTTGGGTAACAACGTGAACCTTTCTTCACATCGAGATATTGCCTATATGACACCTACACTTGACTATGTGGATAATAAAACAGGTCAGCTTGTAAATGTAAATGTTGTGAATCCTGATGGCTCTTATGGCTATGCCCTTACTAATGGTGCTAATGGTTGGGAAGGTAACACCTCTCTCATGGGTAACATCTATGCTTCACAGATGGAGCAGAGGCGTACAGATGCCTATAACCGTCTTTCTGCAAGTGCATACGCAGATTTGCGTTTCTTCAAGGGATTGAACTACCACATCACAGGTGCTTATACTTTTACAGGAACCGATAATGATAAGCCAACAGGTGGTCGTCGTCGTTTTAACTATATCAATGGTGCTTTGACTGAGGTTGCCTATGATGGTACTAATACCTATGACTTCTCTCTTGGCCTGAGACAGGAGTATGTAACTACACTTGAGCACTATCTTACCTATAAGTTGGAAACAGATCACCATTCTCTAAGTGTGATGTTTGGTAATTCACTTAGTAAGACGAAAGGATCTACGGTTAATGCTTCTGGTGTGGATTTGCCAGCTTCTACTATCCGTGACACAAATCTTAGTAGGGATCCCACCAAGGCAACTGGTAGTGGTAGATTTACAAATGACGTAAATATGCTTTCTTACTATGGACGTCTTGTGTATAGCCTTAACGAGCAGTTGATTCTAACAGGAACTATTCGTCGTGATGGTTCTTCTAACTTCTCTCCTAGCCATCGTTGGGGTACATTCCCATCTGCAGCTGTTGCATGGCGTGTGAAGGATACATTCATGGAGAATGTTGATGCTATCAGCAACTTGAAACTTCGTGCAGGATGGGGACAGACTGGTAATGCAGGTAACATCGCAGGAAAGTATGTCTTAGCTCTTTCTTCTGGTAATGTATGGTACAATTTCTATCAGGGAGCTGGTTTGGGTAATGGTACTGCCACTTCTGGTACCTATGCTCCATTGGTTGATATAAATCTGAAGTGGGAGACTAATGAGCAGCTTAACTTTGGTCTTGACCTCGGTTTCCTTGATGGTGATCTTGATATCTGTGTTGACTACTTCGTACGTAATACAAAGAATCTCCTTAATGATCTTGAAATTCGTCCATCTTCTGGTGATACCAAAATTTACACTAACCATGGCGCAATGGAAAATAAGGGCGTTGAGTTCTCTGTAAGCTACAAGAAGTATCTTGGTAATGACTTCAGTTTGAACGCAACCCTTACAGGTTCTTCAATATCTAATAAGATTAAGGATTTGCCAAACCTCCCAATCTATAAGACTGCAAGTGGTGGTAACTATGACGATGTAGCCATGGGAACTATTGATGGTATCGCAGGTGACGGTTCTAACACATTCCAGGTTGATGGAGGTTCGCGTTGGAATAACCACTCTATTTCACAGATTGGTAGTGCAGTAGGTTCTTTCTATGGTTGGCGTGTTGATTACATCATCAGAAACGAAAGCGATCTTGAAAAGGCGAAGGCACTTGGTCAGTCAGAAGCTCGTATTGGTGATTATAGTTTCAAGGATATTAATGGTGATGGAAAGGTTACCGATGATGACCGTGAGATTATTGGTGATGGTATTCCTAAGTTCAACTACGGTCTTAACTTGGGCTTGAACTACAAGAACTGGGATTTCTCAGTCTATGCTTATGGCGTGCTTGGTCAGAAAATCCTTTCTTATTCTGCTATGCGTCTTAGCACTATCACTAACTCCGATGATAATACAACCCCTGCAATCCTGAAGTCAAGCTATAATGCTATTGATACTGATTGGACAAGAAACTCTGGCAGAGACTACAATGGTTCACTTCCTGCTTTGATGATTACTGACCAGCAGTATAGCCAGCGTGTAAGTGATGCCTGGGTAAAGAATGGTGACTATATTAAGATCGCAAATGTTCAGCTTGGCTATACATTTAATGAGGCAACATTGAAGGCTCTTCATTTGCAGAGTGCCCGTGTATATTTCGCTGTACAGAACCTTGCAACAATATCATCTTACACACAGTATGGTGATCCTGAGGTAGGACAGGGCTCGAATTACTTCACAGGTCTCGACACAGGTCGTTATCCTATGGCACGCACATTTATGATAGGTGCTAATTTCGCATTCTAATGTTGTATTTTCATAACAAAGATTCAAGACAATGAAGAATATAATTAAATATTTTGGACTCGTTGCATTCGGAGCTCTTGCTCTGACATCTTGCGATGATAGCATACTTGATGTTCCTCAGTATAACATGATTGAAATCTCAGGAGAGTTCGAAAGTAATCAAGGTGCGCTTGCTGGTCTGACGGGTATATATGACCTTATGAACCCTAATGGTGCTCCTGATGCCGACTGGGGATTCAAGCCAAACGTTTTCTCTGGTACTCACCCAACTATGGACACACAGGCTACTGGTTGGGATGCCAACTATAATAGCCAGGCATGGGATGCAGGTCAGGAGGAGATTGCTAAAGGATGGGCTCAGGCATATACAGCAATTGCTCGTGCAAATCTCTTCCTGCAAGGACTTAGAGGGGCAAAGGTCGCACCTCCTATTGTAGATGCAAATGGTAATGTTACCTATGCACAGGGTGCTGGTGTATCTGAGGAAGTAAAGAAATATGCTAGAGGTGAGGCTCTTGCCCTGCATGGCTTCTTCTACACATATCTTGCCCAGACATTCGGTCGTGTGCCGTTGCTTAAGGAAGGTGAGAACTATAACACCGACCCAACAAAGGCAAAGGCAAAAGACTATTCTGAGATGTGGGAGCTGATCATTAATGATTTCGAAGAGGCAAAGGATAGCCTTGACTGGAAGCCTTTCCAAGGTGAGTATGGTCGTGCGACTAAGGGTATGGCTAAGGCTTATCTTGCTGATGCCTATATGTGGAAGGCTTATCGTCTTGGTTGTGATACCTTGGGCGTTTATCATCAGTCTCTTGCTGATCAGAAGGCATCAGAGATCACAGAACTTTACAGAAAGGCTGAGGGTGAGCTTTATGATATTATCCAGAATGGTCCTTACAAGCTCAGTCCATGTTTCTCTACAAACTGGGATGCAAGTTCTGGTGGCTGGAATGATGAGTGTATCTGGGCTTTGCTCCTTGACGAGGGACAATATTATAGTGGTGGTTCATCATCAGTATCTTCAATGAACCTCAAGTTCTATACAGCTTGTCCTGAGAATGGTGGATGGGGTTCACTCTATCTGTCTTGGGAGTGGTATGCTGCATATGAGCAGGGAGATAAGCGTCGTGATGCATCTTGTATCATTGGTGGTCTTCCATATAGTGAATTGAAGAAACTTTATACGCATGCCAACAAGTCAAATGCTGACGCTTTGGATAAGATTCCTGCACTTCAGGAGGAATATAATGAAAAGCAAAGTGACTTGAAGGATGCAGAGGCTGCATTCGAGGATGCTAAGGATAAGTATTCAAAGGAATCTGCAGAGTACAAGAATGCTGAACAGGCTGTTGCTACTGCCGAGAAAGAACTCTCTGCAGTTTCGGAGGCTCTCAATGCCGTTTGGCTCTACAATCATGGATATCATCCATTCCTTCAGCAGAATGTAGGTAACGGAACTCCTGAGACTAAGACAAAGCAGTTCCACTTTGTAAATACCGACTATGCTCCTGCTATCTGGTCTGCTAAGCTTTGGCGTAATGGTTCGGCTGCCGATATCAATGGTGTAAGTAGATGGAGCAATATCACTCGTACTCCAACACCTATCTATTGGAAGCGTTATTCTAATGTGTTGCTTGATTATGCTGAGTGTCGTTTCCGTCTCTATGGTGGTGATGATGCTGAGGGTTGGGCTGCTATCCAGCAGGTTCGTGATCGTGGCTTTGGTAAGCAAGAGAAGGGACTTGAGGATGCTAAGTACATCACATGGCTCAATACTATGGCTTCTATCTATAAGTTGCCAACTATGAAAACATATCCTATTCCTTTCGATCAGGATGGTAAAGGTGCACCTGATGCTAAGGCTTACTATACACAGTATGCTAAGTGCAATATTCATGGACTTGCATTCTCTTCTCCTGTGTGGAAGGTTGCAGTTAATGAGGAGCGTCGTAAGGAGTTTAGTTGTGAGTGGTGTCTGCGTCCTGATTTGCAGCGTTCTGGCTATATGACAGACCACATCGCTACCAACTACCCTGTGGATAAGACAGATGGTGCGGCTCTTGCAAATTATCCTTGGTCACATCGTACCTTTACTTACGATGAGATGAAGATGGACTTCCCAATTCCTGCTGATGAGGTTGCAAAGAATCCTGCATGTACTCAGAACCCAGCTTATAAGTAATTGTAATTTTGAATTTTTCCATATTAATCTCGCTTGCACGTTAGTGTGAGCGAGATTTTTTTATTTAACGTGAGTTCTGCGAATTAATTTAAAGTGTCATGTTTTGCTAAATAAAGTCATAATAAAATGTGATAATATGAGTAATTTTGTACCCGATAAAAATTCTTCTAACTCCTAACATCTTTTTCTTATGGTGAAATCATGTTTTCTTGCAGCATCTGTGCTGTTGATGTCTTCTATGCAAGTGTTGGCTCAGGAATTTGAGTCGGCTACTTCTGCTGTTACCAATATGCGTGTCGGTTGGAATCTCGGCAATACCCTTGATGCAAATTCTGGTTCAACAACTAATATGTGGATCGAGAAATGGTCGCAACGCAATACTTCCGACTATGAAACGGCATGGGGACAGCCTGTTACTACTGAGGCTTTGATTAAGATGTTCAAGGAGGCCGGTTTTAATGCTATCCGTGTTCCTGTAACTTGGTATCCTCACATGGGTGTTCAGGTTAATGACCTCAACTGGAATCTTTCTGCATGGTCGCCTACTCAGGTGGATGCAGCATGGATGGCTCGTGTGAAGGAGATTGTAGATTATGTGGTGAATAATGGAATGTATTGTATCATAAACGTGCATCATGATACAGGTGAGGCTTCAACTGCGTGGATGCGTGCCTCTGTTGACAACTACAACAAGTATAAGGATATATATGAAGACCTTTGGAAACAGATTGCTACAACGTTCAAGGACTATGATGAGCATCTGCTTTTTGAGGGATATAATGAGATGCTTGACACATACGGCTCTTGGTGCTTTGCTTCGTTCGCTGCATCTGGGCAATATAATGCCACTTCGGCAGCCGACTCATACAAGGCTGTAAACAGCTATGCACAGTCGTTTGTGAATGCTGTGCGTGCCACAGGTGGAAATAACTCATACCGTAACCTCATTGTTAATACATACGGCTCTTGTTGTGGTTCAGGCAACTGGAATCAGCATCTTTTAGAGCCTTTGAAATATCTCGAATATCCTACGGATAAGGCTAAGAACCATATCATTTTCCAACTTCACTATTACCCAGAAATCAAGAATCTCTCTTGGGCAAAGACGGAGTGTGCCACTATGCTGAGTGACATTAAGAAGCATCTTCAGGGGAAGGCTCCCGTTATTTTCGGAGAGTGGGGTAGCTCTAATAACATAGAGAAGAATAGTGACGGTAGTTATAAGGATGACTACGATACATCTTATAAGCAGAATAAGCTGGATTTTGCACGTTATTTTGTTGAGAAATGCAAGGAGGCTGGTATCACAACATTCTATTGGATGGGACTTTCTGATAGGGATGATCGTAAGAACCTAAATTGGACACAGCCAGATCTCAAGGATGCTATTATCAAGGGATATTATGGTGATAATGGCTATACCACGGGCGTCACTTCTCAGTCTTCATCCCTCACCTCTAAACCTTCACCAAAGAAACATATAGAGAATGGTAGGGTAGTTATCGTGAAAGGCGGAGATAAATACTCTGTTACTGGAACTCGTATTAAATAGCTTCACATTAATTAATAATATATTTCAAACGCAAAGTTTTTGTTGAAATAAAAATTAATGCGATATTAATGTGTTATTCGTGAAAATTAATGTTTCCTCATGTAGTGAGACATATAATGCCCATTAATATCGCATTAATTTTCTGAACACAGAATTCACGGAACTAACAAAAATCCGTTTCTTTTGTGTTTTCCGTGTTCATTAAAAAATGCGTTTCTGCAATTTTTTGCGTTTGAATTTTACCTTTTAGGAGTTCGAAAATGTGACAAAAGTGTGACTTAAAAAGACGTCACATACTCGTCACGCTATCCAGAGGGCGTTTTTGGGGAAAAGCAGTAATTTTGCACTCGTCAAGTGAAATTTTTTCCAATTTCTTGTAATAAACAGTAATGATCATGCGTCAAATGGTCAGAAGAACTTCTAAAACAAGTACGGCGATGGAAAGTATCGAAAAGGAATTTGCACAATTGGTGCGCGAGCAGAAGAGCACAATATATACTGTGTGCTACATGTTCTCTAATGACGAGGAAGAGGTAAACGACCTCTTTCAGGAGGCTCTTGTCAATCTCTGGAAGGGATTTGAGACATTCCGTGGTGAGAGCAAGGTGGGTACATGGGTGTATCGTGTGGCGCTTAACTCATGCATCTCTGCCGAGCGCAAGAAGAAACGCCGTGTGCAGGCAATTCCGCTTACCATGGACGTTAATCTCTACGAAGACAACGATGCTGATACGAAGCAGGTACGTCAACTTCATGAGCGTATTCAGAAACTCGGAATGATTGACCGTGCTATCGTATTGATGTGGCTGGAGAATATGTCATACGATGAGATTGCAGCCGTAATAGGCATTACCCCGAAGAATGTTGGTGTGAAGCTCTTCCGCATTAAGCAGCAGTTAATGAAGGGATAGAAGTGACGGAAAAGCACTTTCTTTCCATTTCGCGTAAGCGGAATCTTTTCTTAAAATGAATTATTTATTACAAAAAGGAAATATGGAAGAAATGAATTTGGACGAGATGCGCTCTCAGATAGCCATCCTGAAGGAAAAGGTTGACAAACAGGCGATTGTCAATGACAAACTCATGCACAGGGTGATTAACACGCGCACAGACGACATAAAGCGGAAGCAATTTGTGTCGGTCGTGTGTGGACTCCTCGCTATTGCCATATCGCCATTTGCATTCCACGAGCATCTTGGCTTGTCGTGGCTGTTCATTATTGTGACCGATATCTTCATGATCTATTGCATGTCGATGGAGTTCTACTACAAGCGAATGATATCCGACAATGCAATGATGAATGCAAGCATTCTTGAGGTTGCCCAGCGTATGTCTCGTTTCAAATCAGGCTACAAGCGTTATACGATGATTAATATCTTCGTCATATTGCCAATCTGGCTGATATGGCTGCTTACAGAAGTGTATCTCCGATTCTCTAATAATATGGAGGTGTTCTGGTCGTATGCTTCTGGTCTTGGAGTCGGTGTTGTCATCGGTTCTATCGTGGGATTACGCCTTTTCTTCCGTATCATTGATAATGCCAATCAGGTTCTCAAGGAGATAAATGAATAATATTGTAAGATGATTTCCTGATAGGCTATAATTTAGATTCAAGTTAATACTCTTATATGTTAAAACGAAAATTGTAATACTTTTATTTAACAACCGTCTTGTAATACGAAAAAAGTGTGAAATAACACTAAACTGCGAAAGATTTTTATGAAATCGTTTGCGGTATGAAGAAAAATTGTTATCTTTGCACTTGTAATGGGACGTAAAAAGTAGATCCCCATTATGATTGAATATTAGTTGCAATTGAAATAGTCACCGCGTTGTGAAAACGCGGTGGCTAATTTTTTTTGTATGAGTTCTTACTATTAAGCTTAAAAAATGTTATATTTGAGAGGGATAGTAAGGATATTCACTCACTTATTAGTAACTTTGCACCTTGTGAAACTGAAAACGAGAAGATATATTGCCGCGTGGTTGCTATTGGCAGTTTTCCTGCCAATGCTGATTTTCTCGTCGCTTCATGTGCATGAGGAAGATACATCGACAGTGGTGACAGAATGTGCCGACTGCGTGCATCACACCTGTCACGGACACATGACGGCGGCGACCCACTGGGCGCATGACTGTGTTCTCTGTCAGTTTCTCACTCTCACTTTCTTAGCCACAGCCACTGTCAGCTTCACGTTCATAAATAGAACTGTCAGTGTCACTATCGATGCCCAGCAACGCAATGTCTGTGTTGCTCGTAGAGGCATCGTTGGCTTACGTGCTCCCCCTGCTTTTCTCCATTTAGCATAGATAAGGGAAGCTGGTATCCTGTTGGATACTGGCTATAGTTACGTGTTTTTTTAGAAATGGAGACACAATAATGATTACATCCATTTTGACTGCGGCGCTAATGGCGTGCGTAGCCAATGGTCATACCTATGTGGCACCCGAGGATACTACTGTGGTGCTGCACGGAGTGACCGTAAGCGGACAGCGACAGCGTGATTTCCAGATGCGCACATCGCAGTCGGCCGTGCAGGTGAGTCATGATTACCTGCAACAGCATTTCTCGGGTTCGCTTATGCAGACGTTGGAGGGAATCCCTGGCGTAAAGGCGATGTCAATAGGTTCTGGACAGTCAAAGCCTACAATTCGTGGTCTTGGCTACAACCGTATGGTTGTGAGCGAGGACGGAATAAAGCACGAAGGACAGCAGTGGGGCGATGACCACGGACTGGAGATTGACCAGTTTGCCGTGGATCGTGCCGAGGTTATCAAGGGACCGTCTGCGTTGCTCTATGGTAGTGATGCCATAGGTGGCGTTCTTAGTCTCTATACCAACCATGTGCCCACCGAACCATTTAGTGGTAGTGTGCAGTTGTTCGGACGCTCTAATAATGAGCAGCTTGGATTGTCTGCAAAGCTCGGTGGACGACGTGGTGGATGGTTCTACCGCATCGGTGCTACGTTCATAGACTATGCTGATTACTGTGTGCCTACCGACAGCATCCAGTATTATAGTTACTGGATTCGCTTGAAGGATGGCAGGCTACGCAATACCGCTGGTTGTGAGCGTGATGGTAGTGTGATGCTTGGCTATGCAGGCTATCGGTTTCATACCGATCTGCGTGTCAGCGATTCATACTCCAAGAGTGGCTTCTTTGCCAATGCCCACGGACTTGAGGTGCGCCTCTCTGATATCGACTACGACCACTCGCGTCGCGATGTGGATCTGCCGTATCAGTGGGTAAATCATCTGAAGGTGCTCAGTCATACTACATGGCAGGGCGATCGTTTGCGTTGGGAGGCTAATCTTGCGTGGCAGAACAATCACCGCGAAGAACTTAGTGAACCTGTAAGCCACGGCTATATGCCACGTCCAGATGGAAAGTTGGAGCGCCGCTTTGATAAGAACACTCTGACCGCCAACCTCGGTGTACATTTTCCATTAGGTGAACAGCACGAACTGAGTACAGGCTTGAATGCAGAGTATCAGCGCAACCGTCGTGGTGGATGGGGATTTATCATTCCTGACTTTGAGACAGGTAGCATCGGTGCATATCTCATGGATTGCTACACGTTGAGCGAGAACCTGAAACTCAATGCTGGTATCAGGCTTGATCATGCCCATACGCATATCAGCAGTTATCGCGACTGGTTCCTCACTCCTATTGCTGATGGCGATTCCGTGTATCAGCAACGTTCTGCCAATGTTGATCGTGGATTCACGAGCCTCACATGGTCGGCTGGTATCAACTATGCCGTTGGCAAGTGGGTTCTAAAGGCTAACGTAGGCAAGAGTTTCCGTGTTCCGATACCTAAGGAACTTGGTGCTGATGGCGTGAATTACCACATTTTCCGCTACGAGCGAGGCAATGCCGACCTTGATCCAGAGGAAAGCTACCAGATGGATCTTGGAGTGCATTGGGATAATGATGTGGTATGTCTTCAGGTGGATCCATACGTCAACTATTTCCCTAACTACATATATCTCAACCCTACGGCTCAGTATGTGGAAGGCTTGCAGCTCTATCACTACACCCAGACTCGTGTCCTGCGCTATGGTGTGGAGGCAGAGCTTACATGGGTGATATGCCCACATTGGGAAGCCGAGCTAAAGGGTGAGTACCTGTATGCCGAGCAACTTTCGGGGCAGAAGAAAGGCTACACATTGCCTTTCAGTACTCCGTGGTCAATGGATGCAGGTGCACGATATACATTCCAGTGGCATGGCAATACCTTTATCGGACTTAATGCCCATATCGTTGGAGCACAGCACGAAATTGTGCCTCCCGAGAAGCCTACCGATGGTCACTGGACACTTAACCTTTCGGCAGGAAAGCAGATTTCTATGCGTAGTACTAAACTCAATATAGCCCTGCACGCTGACAACCTGCTCAATCGCCGTTACTATGATCACACAAGCTACTACCGCCTCATTGACGTACCCGAACCTGGGCGTAACGTGTCATTGATGGTAGGAGTAGAGTTTTAACGCATCATTTATTTATTAATTAAAAAGATCTGGATAAAAAGTTTCAGATTTTCAAACTAAAAAAAGAATTAAAACAATGAAAAAGTATTTCAATATTAGCCTAATGATGGCTCTCTTCGCAATGTTCACTCTGTGTTTCACCGCTTGTAGCAGCGATGATGACGACGATGAAAAGTCGCCAGCTCCAACTATCACTATCAAGGAAGCAAACATAGAGGAAGGTGATATCGTATGTGTGCAGGCTGATGTAGAGGCTAAGGGACGTACAGCAGCCATCAAGTTAACTATTAGCGGAAAAGACGGCAAAGAGAAGGTTTCGCAGCCTGTTACCGATAGCAAGTATATCGGTGTACTCAACATCGATGGTTTCCACGTACATGTCAATATCAAGGATAAGGGCGTAGTGGAAGGCGATCAGCTTGCTATTACCGTTACCGATGCTGAGGGACAGTCTGTTACTGCAAAGAAGGACATCACCGCTGAGGAGGAAGATGAGGACGAATAATCGTCTTATGTGTCTATGAAACAAAATATTATATATTCCATCATGCTGCTGTGCGCACTTAGTGCGTGCGGCGGCAACGATGATGACGAGGATATGCAACAGCCTGTCATCAGCGACCAGAACATAGTTGCTAACCCTATTGATTGCCAGCAGTACAAGCGTGGTGAGGTCATTCCGTTCCATTATCTTATGACCGATAATCAGGAACTGGGTGCCTACAACATCGAGATTCATAACAATTTCGATCACCACACCCATAGTACCACAGCTACCGAATGTCCTATGGATGCAGCGAAATCTCCAAAGAAAGCATGGGTGTATAATGAGGATTTCACCATTCCTTCAGGACTATGCACCTATGATGCTCGTCACGACATCAAGATTCCATCTGACATCGACCCAGGCGACTATCATTTTATGATTCGCCTCACCGATCGTGCTGGTTGGCAGCAACTCCACGCCGTTGCAGTTAAGATAGTGGAGTAGAAAAACGTGATGCAATGACAAATCCTCACACCTGAAAAGGTGTGAGGATTTTGCGTTATTAACTTAAACTTATTTGCGAAATGACTGTTACAGACGTGATTTCTCTGCGTTTCCTGCGCCAGAACCCTTATATTTGCTGTTTGTGGCGTTGAAGTTATAGGTGAGGTTGAAGCCTACGGATTGGGTGTAGGCATATCTCTTGTTGTTGGTGGTGCCGATGCCGTAGTAGGTGATCATGTTGCTGCGTGCAGAGCGGAAGATGTCGTTGGCAAACAGGGAGGCAATGAGATTGCCCTTGAGGAACGTCTTCTGTAAGCGGGCGTTGACAGAACAGGTTGTGCCGCGATACGACATTCCCCAGTGGTTGCTGCCAGTGTAGTCGATGTCGAGCAATGCCTTGGCGGTGGTGCCGAGGGTGAACCAGTTCTGTAGGCGTGCGGAGAACTCTGGCTTGTTCAGCTTCTTTGGCGCACCATACTTCTCTGCATCGAACATCTGCTGATAGTAGTGTAGGGTGGTGATAGGTTGCCAGATGCCGATCTTAGGCGATGCCGTGAGGGTGGCATATACACGGTCTTGGTGATCGAAGTTATCAGGAGTGATGATCATGATCTCATTCTCCTCGTCGTATATCTTGCCTGTGTGGGTAAAGAAATCATACTCACGGGTGAAGCCAGCAGTGAAGTTCAGCCACGCATAGGTGAGGATGAAGTCGAGATTCTGACGGGTGGAAGGGTGCAACAGAGGGTTGCCGCCTTCGTAGAACATACGACTATCATACACGACAAAGGAACCCAGGAAACTGTAAGGTGGACGTGTGATGCGCTTGGTGTAGCTTAGCTGAGCACCCCACTTATCCTTCTGCCAAGCGGCAGAGAGGGAAGGGAACAGGTCGTTGTAGGTGCGGCTTGGCTCAGTCTGCTTGACTCCGAATGAGCTGTAATTGGCAGAAACGTGCTCATAGCGCAGTCCGGCATTCATTTGCCATTGTCCCAGTCGTAACTGATATTCGGCAAAGCCCGCAATGTTCTTTTCTTCCATTTCATTGTCAGACTCAGGGATTATGCCTTCCTGATTATAGTTCGTGCCATTACTCTGAGTGCTTATCACCTCTGAGCCACCGCTCAGTTCGCCTTTCCATACTGGATAGGTGAGCACAAGTTTGCCGGCTGCCATGGTGCGATTGTAACTGGTGTAGGTGTTGATAGGACGGTTGCCGAATTCAGTGCTGTATTCATATTGGTCGATGTTGTCCTCTATATCGCGTCGTAATAGCGTGGCATTGAGGTCGATGTTCAGTTTTCCTACCTTACCTACATAGTATGAGTTGAGTTCCCATATTGGTTTGCTGTCCTCGCGGATATCAGTTTTCAGAAGCACGTCACCAAGAAATTCTCCGTTTTTCATGTAGTGCTGCTCCATTTCGGTCTTGAAAATATTGGAGAAGGTTTTCCGTGAGGAGAAACTGAGACCAATGGAGTGGTCGGTGTTGAAGTCATAGCTAAGACCTGCCTTGTAAAAAAGTTCGGTCCATGTGCTCTTTATTGGGACTGTTGCCGTTGCATTGATCTGATCCTTGCTGATGTGGAGTTCTTGTTCAACATCCTGCTTAGTGCGGTAGTTGCCGTTGTCAAGGGCAACGTTGGCGAATACCTCTAATCCGTTGGTGCGATATTTCAGGGTGAGGTCGTCAAAGTTATACCACTTTTTGTTGATGCGTGACATGGTATAGGCAGAAAGGCTCAGACCATCGCCCTGTGGCTTTAGTGTCTTGATGCGGATAACGGCATTAACCTCTGCATTATACCTGGCACCAGGAGCGGTGATAACCTCTACACTCTTGATGTCGGTTGATTTCAGCATCTTCAGATCGCTTGCACTATTCACCTTCTTGTTGTTGATGTAGATTTCAGGCTCACCCTTTGCAAGAACGTTGAACTTGCCATCACGTTTCTGAACCATTGGGATCATGGAGAGAAGATCGTCGGCGGTGCCTACGTCGTGAAGTACGGAGTGCTCCACATCGACAGCCATTCCGCCAGCCACCATCTTATACTGAGGAATCTCGCCCTTGATCTCCACGCCCTTGATGGTGTAGGTCTCGGGATGGAGGGTGATGGTGCCCATCTTGCCCACGGCAGCATTGCGGGTTACGGTCTTGTAGCCTATGCTGCTAATCTTGGCAATGACGTGCTTTGCTTGGCAAGGAATGACGAAATCACCGTTCTCGTTGCTCACGCCACCAGTGATGAATGCGGAGTCGGCAACAGACAGAAGTGATACGTTGGCGAAAGGCATGGGAGCACCTTTTTCATCAACGATGTGACCAGAGAGCTTGGTTCCTGACTTCTGCACGCACTCGATGTAGATATCCTTCTTCTCAAAGGTGGTGTGCATGGGATAGAAACCGATGACCTGCCTTACGGCATCCTCGACGGAGAGATTACGCATGGAAGTGGTGACGGTGAAGTCCTCCAGTTCGTCAAAGATGAAATGTATCTTGTAGTTGTCCTGAGCATTGTCGATCCAGATGAGCGCGTCGGATAGCGACGTGTTGCGGAAGGTATGTGTCAGGCTTTGCGCCTTTATTGCAGATGAGGCGAAAAGGAGGAATAACAGGAATAAGCCCCCCAACCCCCCAATGGGGAGTTTCTTGAAAGAATATATATTGAAAGACATAATGATTACGGGTTTTATGTTACTTATTTCGTTAGCATCCTATTGTTTGATTATGCCACACTTCTTGTCGCGGACATACTGAAAGAAGCGATCTATGACGTCAATGCCCTTCATGTTTGGCACATTGATGAGCGATGCACCGTTGTTGAACTGCATCACGGTAGGCTTCTGCTCGTCGAACAAAGGCCAGGCAGGTAGTCCTTCACCGTTAGGATTGCCACCCGTCTTGGTGAAGTTCACCCAGTATTGCTGCATCAGGTCGCTAACCTTCTTCTCCTGTGGGTATCTGTCAGCCTTCTTGTCGAAAGCTCCTTGCAGATACATGATGTCATCGGAATGAGCGGCACCACGGCGGTTGCCCTTGGCATAGATGGTAGTGTCAGACTTCTGGGCGAGGTAAGCCATATAGACAGGACTCTTTCCCGTCTTTTTCTGCAAGGTAGCCCAAGCGTATGCAGGCCATCCGAAATTAAGGTCGCGACCTACGTCGCGGAGGTTGTAAAGGCGTTCCTCGGCAGTACGGCCTGGGTAATAGGCTTTCAGGGTGTCGCCCCAAGTGCCAGGCAACTGAGCGGCTTGCTGGTTATACATTTCTTCGCTAACAGAGTCGAATTCGGTGGCAGCCTCGTCGCTGTTGTGCATAATCAGTACAGGCACATCGTTGTATTTGCCCTGTTTGTAGAGTTCGTAGATTGGGGCAGTCATAACGTAGCCGTCGATGATAGGGGTAATGCCCATGAAGTTCACGTCATTGCCTGTGAGTGACCTGGCATCCATCTGGCGCATCTCTGCGATGCTCTTCTTCTGCAACTGGTTCATGAACATATTACCCAGTGTCTGAGCCGTTGGCTGGTCAACGTCGCTTGGCAACATGAAGGCACCGCTCTGGCTGATGCACGCACGGAACAATCCCTTTGCCAGAGGTGATGCACAGAGGATATTGCAACACATGGCACCTGCTGATTCGCCAAAAATAGTTACCTTCGCAGGGTCGCCGCCAAAGTTGCTGATGTTGCGCTGTACCCATTGCAGGGCAAAGATAAGGTCGAGTATGCCATAGTTTCCGGAATGTCCGTCTGGATTCTCCTTTGCCAGTTCCTCGTGTGCCATATAGCCAAGTGCACCGGCACGATAAGCCACGGACACGGTGACAACGCCACGACGGGCAAGACTCTGCCATAGTTCGCCGCCATAATGTTCGCTACGGAATCCGCCACCATGAATCCATACCATCACGGGCAGAGCCTCGTTCTCCTTCTTGGCAGGAGTTACCACGCTGAGGTAGAGGCAGTCCTCGTCCATCATGTCGTATTTCACGTAACTCTTTTCTGGCTGTGGAGGCCACTTGGCAGGCTCTTTGGCTTTGAGCACACCATTCCAAGGCTTTGCAGGCTGTGGTGCCTTCCAACGCAAGTCGCCAACAGGAGGAGCTGCAAAAGGAATGGCATAATAACAGGCGAGGTCATTGCCTTCGAGTACACCCTCTACATCACCAGTTTCTACGTGAGTCTTCAACAGCGGCTGAGCCTGAACATTCATCATAGCCAAAAGGCCGCATATCATAAATAATAGTTTTTCTTTCATTTTCTTCATTAATTTATGTAGCCAAGCGAATGTTAAAACAAATCGTCGGGCTAACGTTTGTTACTTGCCATTTCTCCTTTTTAGAATTCAGGAGAGGCGTTTAATCTATAGTTATTGTTTCGTCGGAGAGAGTGAGGTGCACTTTCTCGAAGTGGTTGATACGGTTGATGATCTCCAGAATGGTGTCATCGGCTTCCCATGAGAGGTAGAGGCGTATGGTGCGTGCCTTCTCGTTGGCAAAGATAACCTTTACGCCGAAGTCTTTGGATATCTGGTTCATTATTTCAGCCAACTGCACGTTGTTGAAGTTGCGAGTCTGCCTTACGGAGTCGGTGGCTTCTGTGACGGGAGCAGCTTGACGGGTGCTGTCGGTTGCCAAGGAAGGCGATGCTACGGCGGTGTTTTCCTTTGCTGTTTCTGAAAGAACGAAATGATGTATGGCAGCGTAGGAAATGCCAGATATTGCAGCTATGGCTATGAGCATGGCAGCCCATTGCATAGGAGTGCGGCGTTGCTTCTGCTTAGGCGCTTTGGTGCGAGCCTGGAAGCGTTGCCATTCCTTCTCGGTGTCGGGAGTAGGGATGTTGGTATCTTCGAGCATCTGTTCGAGTTGCTCTTCGTTATATCGCTCCATGTTGAGGAGCATACGGATTCTATCTTCTTTCTTCATGCTGTTATGCTTCTTTACGGTTAAAAGTTTGACGCAGTTTCTTCATTCCCTGCACTATGTGCTTGTTGACGGCGGAGAGGCTTATGCCGAGTGAGGAGGATATCTCCTTGTAGGATTTCTGGTCGTCGAAGTGCATGTGGATGATCTTGCTTGTCTGTGGTGTGAGCCATCCGTCGATGTAGTGGAGGATGATTTCCAACAGGTCGTCGTCAGATCTTCCCTGCCATGGTTCCGGGAAGTCGAGCTGATCGGCTGTGGCGAGTTGTTTCTCAGCCTTGCGATGCCTTTCCCATTGCGCAATTATGTTGAGGCATCGGTTTCGGACGCAGGTCAGTAGGAATGACCGTTGGGATTCCTCGCGTAGAGTGATGGAGCCGTCCCACAGACTGGAGAAGACATCCTGCACGGCATCTTTCGCCTCGTCTTCATCTCCGAGCAGGATATAAGCCAGTCGGTACATCCTGCCGTATTCGGAATGGAAGAGCTGTTCAAACTGTTGTTCTTTTTGTTCCATTTTTTTGTTGCTGTTTATCTTTAATACAGCTAAGCATGAAGAATGATTACCCCTAAATGGGAAAAATTTTTCGAAAAAGTTTTAAATTTTAGTTTTCGCCTACAAAAATACAATATTATTTTCATATATACAAGGTGTAGTTTGCGAAATCTTTATGTTTTATGAAAATATATTCCAATACGCTATCTATTAGTATTATTCTTTTGTATATCTAAATAAGGAAAAGCCTAAGTCCCTTGCAAGTCCGTAGTAAATCCCTTGTAAGTCCCATTTATCTCCCATTCATAGGAACGGATTTGAAGCGAAGGTATAACGGATGTAATAGGGTGGTGTAATACCCTTGCAAAGAAAAAAACAAAAAGTTTTTAGAAATGGTATTACACCTTTTGATGTTTTGTGTAGTATTTTTGTTGATTGTCAGCGCGTTAGATGAGGTGTAATACCCTCGGAAGTATTACACCAATTCGGTTGATTTTGTGTAATACTGGTGTAATACTTTGAGGGGTATTACACCAAGGTAAACAACTTGTTAGTCAGGTGATTAACGTGCTCATAACTTCAAGGTGTAATACTCGTCTTCAAAAACTTTTTGAAAAATAGTATTACACCCCGTTTAAGAGGGGATATGTTACTCTGTTCGTAATGTCAGTTCGTGTCTTGTCGTCTTGCTATTCATGCACACTACTCTTGCTGTGTGCGCAAAAATATAGAATGTCTTTGCAGTTCATCTTCAAAGAATGACATTTCGGATTTTTTCTTTGTCGTTTCTTTCTGCGAAAAGCCATTTGTATGTATTTTGGGGATGAAAATCAGGTAAATAGAACAAAAATGGAAGATAAGACATTTAGGCATCAAATGCCAGCACAATTAAGGTTTTCTGACGTTGACCGCTTTGGGCACGTCAACAACAACGTGTATTTCTCGCTCTTTGATATGAGCAAGTCTCAATATCTGTTTGATGTTGTGGGTAAGGATATCTATGAGCATCTTGCTATTGTCGTGGCGCATATAGAGTCAAATTTCATTACCCCCGTATATTATCCAGAGGAAATATACATCCAGACATCCATTACCCGTATGGGCAATAAGAGTTTCACGCTTCATCAGCAGGCGTTCAATAACAGAACTAAGGAGATAAAATGCGACTGCATTACAACAATGGTTTGTTTTGACACAACGACAAATAAGTCAATTCCTATTCCTGATTATTTCAGAAATGCTGTTGAGGAATATGAAGGCTACAGGCTTAATGTACCTGTAATCTAAACCTGTGTTTTTCTGATTTTCACTTTGTTGTTTCTTCTTTAGTACTAAGTCCGATGTAAATCCGTTCTCACAAGGGACCAAACTCGGTGAAGGTCCGTTCCTATAGCGGACTTAGAACGGAGGTTCACCGAGTTTGGTTCGGAGGATCAACGGAGGAAGGGCGAAGTTATAGCGATGCTAAAAGCAAAGTCTTGCCCGAATTTTTATTTCTTCAGGAATAAAAATCTCCAGAATCTTTTAAACTTCTTAAAAATGAAGTAGAATATGAATATATTGAAAGCGAGAACAGCAATTAAGAAATATTTTCTGTATCTTATGTAATATGCATCGCAGGTATAAACGTCATCTCTGTCTATGCCTCTTGTCTGGGTGTATTTATTCCAAAGAGCATCGGTTGTTGAGGCGGAATCTATAATCGCATATTCAACTTTGTTGGCATTCAACTGGGTAAGGACATAATGCTCATCTATCTTTGATGTAAATGCGATGGTATCGTCATGTTCCAGTATTTCCTGTACATGATTGAATGCTTCGACCTCCCAAAACTCTGAGTTAGAATCTCTTGTGTCAATTTTCCAATCGGATGCATCTAGCCAATAGAGATGATATTTCTTGTTTATGTTTTCGCTTGCATAGTCGCCTATGCCTATGTCTGAATTCGTTATTATGCCATAAAAGATACTTACAGCAAAGTTTAGGCCTGCAAAAAAGAAAAGGAGTATTCCTGGTGCAAAGAACCATGTGATAAACCTTACTTTCACTTTCTTGTGACGACTATAGAAATAAGCCACTATTATGCCCAATAATCCAAGTAGTAATGATATAGCGCATAATACAAATGCCCAAAAGATGAGTACAAATAGTAATCCCATAGTTCTATTTTAAAATTGATAATTCTCCCCTAGACATTTTTGAATGCTTGCCAAAGGGCATCTTCGGGTAATGGGGCTGTGACTTTTATTGTCTCTTTGCTTACAGGATGTACGAACTCCATGTATCTGGAAAGGAGACAGATAGAGCCGTCCTTATTGCTTCGTGGTGAGCCGTATTTAAGATCACCTTTGATAGGAGAGCCAATCTTTGAAAGCTGACAACGAATCTGATGATGACGGCCTGTGTATAGCTGTACCTCGACAAGGGTATAGCGATCAGAATGTGCGAGAATTTTATATCTCAGTTGTGCTTTCTTTGAATCCTTCACCTCATGATCATAGGCATACGACTTGTTCTGTTTCTCGTTGCGCACAATCCAATGGGTGAGTAAAGTTCCATCGCCCTCGGTAACAGGCTCGTTTATGCGTGGAACGATAGCCCAATAGGTCTTGTGAACATCACCCACACGAAACATTTCGTTGAGGCGTGCGAGAGCCTTGCTTGTGCGAGCAAACATCACCAATCCGCTAACAGGACGGTCAAGACGATGCACCACGCCAAGGAATACATTCCCCGGCTTCTGATACTTGATCTTGATATAATCCTTGACGGTTTCTGACAAAGGGGTATCTCCGGTCTTGTCGCCTTGAACTATCTCGCCTGTCTGCTTGCTGACGATAATGATATGGTTGTCTTCGTAAATTGGAGTCATGCTAAGAAAGTAAATTCTTTTTCTTGAAATGTATATGTTTTTGGAAAGTAAATTATCAGAACATTATAATCAGTAAATTAGAGAGGTTTTTATTTTGCAAATTTATTAGCTGTGGATGTCGCAATTTTAATTTGCTGAATATAATTTATTGAGAATTTACTTTCTAACACTAAGCACTAGAGGTGCATTTATGTTAATTTCCTGCAAAGTTACTTGTTTTTGTCGGTATTTCAAAGGAAAAAGGGAGAAAAGTCATAAAAAGTCTTTGTAGTATGCTTTTTTTGCTATATCTTTGCACTTGTCAACCCTAAGGACGTGCGCCAGCCTTTAGGCTGACACGTACTTTTGACTTTGTGCGAGGTGCTACGCACGTTGCAAATGAAACCAGAGATTATTCTATGAATAATAAATACATGAAGTGGGCTATCGGTGTAGTGCTCACTCCCTTCATCTTAATCGTGCTTCTTGCCGTGGCACTCTATATTCCACCTATTCAGAACTGGGCGGTAAAAACCGTTGCTGCCTATGCTTCTGAGGAGATGGGAATGGAGGTCAGCGTGGAGCGCGTTTGCCTTGTCTTCCCGCTCAATCTCGGGGTAGATGGCGTGAAGGTTATTCAGCAGAATGACTCTTTGCCTCAACGCAAGGATACTATAGCCGACCTGAAAAGGGCTGTGGTGGATGTGCAGTTGATGCCTCTTTTTGATAGTCAGGTGAATATCGACCAGCTTGACATCTATGAGCTGAAGATGAATACCGCCAACCTTGTGCATGAGGCAAGGGTGAAAGGTAGAGTAGGGGAGCTAACGCTAAAAACGACCCCTAACCCCGACCCTTCCCCCGTGATGGGGAAGGGGGGAGTTCCCGCAAAAATTGACCTTGGGAAAGAGACGGTTGACCTTGCTAAGATTTATCTTGCTGATGCGCATATAAACGTGGAGCTAAGCGATACTGTTCCTGAAGATACCACGAAGAGCGAGACATTCTGGAAGATAAGTGCCGAGGAACTTTCCATCGAGAATTCTGATGCTACGATACACATGCCGGGCGATACGCTTCAGTTTAAGGCTGTGCTTGGTAAGGTGAGTGCAAAGAAGGGATTCTTCGATTTGTTCAAGGGTGAGTATAGTCTCGCTTCTTTGGATTGGCAGAAAGGCGCGGTATATTATGATAATAACTTTGAGCCTCGCCTTAAAGGACTGGATGCTAATCATATAGCGCTAACGAATATCGGGCTGGGCATAGATTCCCTGCGCTTCCTTGCAGCCAAGGACTCGGTGAATGCCATGGAGATGAGTCTGAGGATAAGACAATGCCAGATGATGGAGAAATGTGGCATTGGAGTAAAATCCTTGACTGGAAATCTGGCTATGGATTCCCTGAAACTCACGACCGATTTTGATCTTGCCCTCAATCGTGATGTTAATGCCGATGTGGCAACCTCAACTTTGAAGGCAAATGCCATAGTTGACCTTAACGTGATGGATTCTATCAATCCTGGAAAGGTGTTTGTTGATGCAGATGCCTCTCTCGGAAGTGAGGATATACTGCTCGGTATGGGCATGGGCGATATGCCGAAATCGTTCATGGACCAATGGCCGCGGAAACCACTTGCCATTAAGCTTTCTGCTAATGGTAATATGAATCGTGTGGATATCAAAAGTGCATACGCACAGCTTCCTGGGGCATTCCTCGTGAAGGCTGACGGATATGCGGAGAAGTTCATGGATATCAGCAAACTAATATCCGATGTTCATCTTGATGCCCAGACCTATAACCTTGATTTCGTGAAGACTATGCTCGATAAGAGTACGGCGAAAATGATAAACATTCCTGCCGTTCATGCCGTTGCTGATGCGAAGATACGAGGTCAGGTATATGATATTGATTTTCGTGCTACCGAGGGCAAGGGCTCTGTTAGCGGAAAGGCAAACTTCAACGCAAAGGCAATGGCATACAAAGCCAATTTGAAGGCGGACGGATTGCATTTGGGGCACTTCGTGAAAGGCATGGGGCTTGGTGGCTTCACAGGCAAGGCTGATGTCACAGGCGTGGGAACTGATGTGTTCTCTCCTCGCACAAAGATAAACGCGAAGGCTTCCGTGACTAATTTTGCATATAGCAAGTGGAACCTCAACAATATGAACCTTGACGCAGATTTGTCGGGTGGTAAGGCTCATGCAACGGTTGTTTCAAGGAATCCTCTCCTTGACGGAACTATCGGTTTTGATGCCCTCTTGAGCAAGAATGTGGATGCTACGATAACCACGGAACTAAACAAGGCAGACCTCTATCGCCTCTATATCGCTGAGGCTCCATTGACCGTGGCCGGATGTGCCCATCTTGATATTGCCACAGATATGGACGAGCATTATAAGTTGCAGGGCAATATCAGCGACCTTACGATTATCGACTCTGTGCAGACATATCGTCCGGATGATATGACCATCGACCTCCTTACACGCAAGGATACTACTCATGCTGTGGCAGATTGTGGAGACTTCCACTTGAAAGCCGACCTTAGTGGTGGATATAAGAAGCTGATGAAGGTGTCTGATGTGCTGATGGACGAACTTATGCGTCAATGGGATAAGCGTATCATTAGTGAGAAGGATATCCGTAGTAAGTTGCCACAAGGTAAGGTTTATCTCTCACTTGGTAGGGAGAATCCAGTGGCAGATGCCATGAAACGCTTTAATATAGACATCAAGCAGGTTCTTGCAGATTTCAGAATATCACCAGTTACAGGTATCAATGGTGAGATGACTATGGATACGCTCAAAACCGAGTCCTTGCAACTTGACAGGATAAAGGCTGTCCTCACTTCTGATTCTGAACAGATCAGATATACTGTTGATGTAGAGAACGGCAAGGACAATCCGCAATATGTGTTCACAGCTCAGGCGAAGGGCTCTCTCTTGCCTAACGGAACTTCGGTTGACCTTACAATTAATGATGCCCGAAAGCAGAGAATCTTGGATTTAGGTGCTCTTGCCGTTATGGAAACGCGAGGTATCCGTATCTCGCTTGACGATAGGAAGCATGTGCTTGGATATAAACCGTTTAGCGTAAATTCTGATAACTATATCCTTTTCTCGCCAAATATGCGAGTTTCGGCAGACCTGAAACTGAAATCAGCCGATGGTATGGGTTTGCTGGTATATACGGATGATGATAATGTTGAGGCTTTGCAGGATATCACGCTATCTTTGCATAAGTTCAATCTTGCAGAGATTGTGTCTGTAATACCTTATATGCCTCAGATGGGTGGTATTATGGATGGTGACTTCCACGTTATCCAGACGCCGAAGGATCTGTCTGTTTCTTGTTCTGTGGAGTTCAAGGATCTCGTCTATGAAAACTGCGGTATGGGTAATATCGCTTCTGAGTTCGTGTATATGCCTATGGAAGACGGCTCTCATCATATTGACGGAATGCTGTTGAAGGATGGCGTGGAGGTGGCTACTGTTGTCGGTGGCTATAATCCAGAGGAGTATGTTGCGGAAGGTGGAGGTATTGACCTTGACGTGAATATGCAGAAACTGCCGTTGAACATTGCCAATGGCTTTGTGCCAGATCAGATTATAGGTCTTGAGGGTACTGGCGAAGGACAGCTCACGGTGCGTGGCTCTGTGTCAAAGCCTGTGGTTAATGGCGATATCTATCTTCAGGATGCTTCTCTCGTTTCTGTTCCTTACGGTATAACGATGAAGTTTGATGATGATCCTGTTCGCATCACAGATTCAAAGCTCTTGCTTGAGAACTTCCAGATGTATGCCAACAACGAGCAACCACTCGTGATAAGAGGTGATATTGATTTCTCTGATCTCGACCATATCTGCATGAATATGCGTATGCGTGCAAGGGACTTCCTGCTTATTGATGCAAAGGAAACACGCCGCTCAGAGGCTTACGGCAAGGGCTATGTCAACTTCCTCGGAAGAATAACAGGCGAATTGTCAGAGTTGAAGGTTAGGGGAAATCTCACCGTGCTCTCAAAGAGTAACCTTTATTACATTCTTCGTGACTCGCCTATCACAACCGATAACCGCTTGAAGGAACTCGTTACCTTTACCGACCTTTCTGACGAGGAACCTTTGACCGTGAATCGTCCAGAGGTGGATGGTATGTCGGTGGATCTTTCTGTTACCGTTCAGAAGGATGCCCACGTTACTTGTTGGCTGAACACCAACCACACCAACTATCTTGACATACTTGGTGAGGGCGCTTTGAGAATGAGGTATCTGGGTGGTGATATCAATATGACAGGTAGATATACTATCTCTACTGGTGAGATGAAATACTCTTTGCCTGTTATTCCGTTGAAGACCTTTAATATAAAGGAAGGATCATATATCGAGTTTACGGGCGATATGATGAACCCACGACTGAGCATCACGGCTGTTGAGGAGAACAAGACAACTGTTGATTTTGGTGATACAAAGCAGTCTGTCACCTTTAACTGTGGCGTTGTGCTTTCGAAGACGCTTCAGGACATGGGACTTGAATTTATCATCGATGCTCTGGATAACTCTACGGTTAGCGATGAACTGAAGACAAAATCACTTGAGGAACGTGGTAAACTTGCTGTCACGATGCTCACAACGGGTATGTATCTCTCTGAGAACAACACTTCGAGCTTCACTATGAACTCGGCTCTCAGTTCGTTCTTGCAACAGGAAATAAACCAGATAGCAGGCTCTGCTCTTCGCACTCTCGACCTCTCCGTGAATATGGAGAATAACTCTGACGAGACTGGTAAGATGCACACCGACTATACGTTTAAGTTCGCAAAGCGTTTCTGGAACAATCGTCTATCTATTGCTATTGGTGGTAAGATTGCGACTGGTCAGGATGCAAGTGGTCAGAACAACACGTTCTTCGACAACGTGGAGCTTCAATATCGCACCTCTGCCACCTCTAACCAATACTTGCAGATGTTCTATAAGGCAAAGGTCTATGACTATCTCGAAGGCTATGCCGACCAGTATGGTGCAGGTTATATGTGGAAGCGTAAGTTGCAGAATTTCAGGGATATCTTCCAATTCGGAGATCAGAATCTTGAAATGAGAAGAAGGATGTTAAATCCTAATGGAGCGACCCCTAACCCCAACCCTTCCCCCGTGATGGGGAAGGGAGCCAGAGACCGACAAGGAGAAGTGAATGGCGTGAAGTTCGGAGTTGATAGTGTAAAAGTGGATAGCACAAAGGTGAAATTTGAAGGAGTAAAGTAGATCGTTGATTCAAATGAATAATATTTGGAAATATATAGAACGTTTTTTAGGGGCTCTTATTAACTTTCCCCTTCGCCTTCCTACTCCCTTCCCCATCACGGGGGAAGGGTTGGGGTTAGGGGTCCTTTTTCTCCTTCTCTCCTCCTGCTCCACCCACCTTGAGCCGGGCGAACAGTTATTCACAGGCCTTAAGCCTATCGACTATCAGAATCACGATAATAGCGAGCATTTCACCACTACTCAGGCAGAACTTGAGGCGGCTCTTGCAACTGCCCCTAATGGTGCTTTGTTCGGTTCTTCATACTATCGCACCATTCCTTACGCCCTCTGGATTCATAATGCCTGTGAGGGCAAGGAGGGTAGTGTGGCTAAATGGATTGGCAGAACATTCGGTAAACCGCCTGTATTGATGGGCAACGTGAACCCAGAGTTGCGAGTTTCGGTTGCTGAGAACGTGCTCCAGAATCATGGCTATTTCCGTGGAAATGTGGATTATGATATTATCTATGGCAAGGCAAAGACCACAAAAACAGATACCGTGGCACGTCCGCGAACTGCAAAGATTGCCTATACCGTGGATATGGGACCACTATACACTATTGATACAATAAGCTATCATCATTTTCCGCAGGATGCCATGAACCTTATCCAGTCGTCAAAGCCTGCGATAAAGCCTGGCGATGCCTTTGATGTTGCGGCTCTTGATGCTGAACGTAGTCGTATAACTGATTTGTTCCATAATAACGGATATTACTATTATAATCAGTCATATACGTCTTATCTTGCTGATACCGTTAAGGTTCCTGGTAAGGTGCAGTTACAGGTTCACATGGCTGATTCTCTTCCTGAGGAGGCTACCCAGAAGTGGGTTATAGGCAAGGTAGATGTAAATATCCGTCGTCAGAATCAGGAACAGCTCACAGATACTACACAGAGGCGTAGTGTAACCTTGCATTATCATGGAAAGAACTCACCTATCCGTGGTCGTGTGATACTTGCCGATGTGCGTTTGCGCCCTAATATGTTCTATTCACAGTCAAAGTACGACGAGTCAATGGAGCGTCTTCTCGGAAAGGGTGTTTATTCCACTTCTACGATTGAGTTTAAGAAAGAACTTAACCCTGACGGTACGGTGAAGGTTATGCCTGATAACGAGAAGTCGGTTACTCGTGAAGGAGAGGATTGTCGTGGAGCTGGAGTTCTTGATATGACTATCAATTGCGTTCTTGATAAGCCATACGATGTTACCCTTCAGGCTAACTATCATGGTAATGAGCAGGGTAGGATGGGACCTGGTGTAAGTCTCGGATTTGCCAAGCGTAATGCCTTCCGTGGTGGTGAGGTGCTGGGCTTTAACTTGTCGGGAAATTACGAGTTCCAGACTCGTGGCACTAATGAGGACAATAGTGCAAACTATGAAATCAAGGGCGACTTGACGCTTACCTTCCCTCGCTTGCTCGTGCCAAGTTCGCAGAAGAAACGTCGTCGTTGGCAGACCACCCCTACCACAATAATAAGTGTGGCTCGTGAGACTATTAACAAGAGTGGTTTCTTCAGAAGGCATATTCTCTCGGCTGAAATGGCATATACATTCCAGCCTACTAAGCAGACAGTACATCAATTCTCACCATTAATCGTGGAGTATGATAGACTTGCGGAAGTGTCAGAAAACTATAAGGATAAGGTGGATGAGTCGCCTGTTTTGAAGGCTACGCTGAAAGATCATTTCCTTACAAAGATGAAGTATAGCCATAAATATACTTCGCCTGTGAATTTCCGTAATCCTATCTATGTGTCGGCTACGGTTACAGAGGCTTCAAACCTCCTCACGCTCGGCTATGACCTTCTTGGCATGAAGAAGAAGGAGGCTTTCAAGACTCCTATCGCGCGTTTCGTGAAGCTGGATGTTGATTATCGAAAGACATGGATGATAGATGAGTTCTCATCTGTTGTGGTTCATGCCCAGTTTGGAATAATGAAGTGTCTGGGCGATTCCGCTACAGCCCCTTATTCTGAGTATTATTATGTGGGTGGTGCTAACTCGCTTAGGGCATTTTCTGCAAGATCCGTAGGTCCAGGAAGATCATACAATCCTAATACGAGGTATCATTATGTTAGTAATGTGGGCGATATGAAGTGTCTCTTCAATCTTGAATATCGTCCTCGTCTGTTCGGTTCTTTGTATGGTGCTCTGTTCTTGGATGCAGGAAATGTATGGGCATTCGAGAATCAGGAAAGGACAGAGGCAGATCCTGACTATAAGTATCTTGGTAATGGTTTGGATCGTAAGTTTAGCGGGAGTAAGTTCCTCACGGACTTTGCCGTAGGTGCAGGTGTCGGTATCAGATACGACCTTGATTTCTTTGTGCTCCGACTTGACTGGGGCTTCGTTCTCCATGATCCGAGCAGTCAGAAGAGCGGATATTTCAATTTCCCAGGATTCTCCAAAGGACAATGCCTTAACTTCGCTATTGGATATCCGTTCTAAGGATAACGTGAGCTAAAATTAATGCGAGATTAATGTGTTATTGGTGGTAATTAACGTTAGTTCGACGAAAATTAAACGCTTGCGCTTTTCTTTGCAACATTAATTAAGACGTGAATTAAAACATTAATTAACGTTAGTTCGACGAAAAACCTGAAAGGGTGACATAGCTTAGGATAGGGTATAACCCTGTCGCAATCAGGCCAATCCCCCCAAAAGTCCTGTAAGGACGACATATTTTCATATCAATCGCACCCGCATTATATGGAATTATGTCGCACCTACGGCGCTCTAGAATGTGGTGGGTATTATCGATGATAGGGTTGCACCCTAATCCTAAGCTATGTCACCCCTTCAGGGTTTTCATCGAATTCACGTTATATTATGTTTTTCGCCTTTTTATCCTCTTTTCCCTTGTGGGTTCGTTATGACTCCTATGTGAAAAGGAACCAAACTCGGTGAAGGTCCGTTCTGAGAGCGGACATAGAGCGGAGTTTCACCGAGTTTGGTTAGGAGGATGAACGGAGGGAGAACGGAAGCATGACGATTTATTTCAAGAAATTAGGGACAATGTTTGTTATTACTTTAATTAAAATTTGTGTAGGTTAAAAAAAAGTTGTAATTTTGTGGCGAAAATCGAAAATAACAAAAAACAATATTTATGAAGCCAACTCTTTTTCTCCTTGCTGCTGGTATGGGAAGCCGTTATGGCGGCTTGAAGCAGCTTGACGGTCTGGGCCCTAACGGCGAGACCATTATGGACTATAGTATATATGATGCTATCGAGGCCGGTTTCGGCAAGATAGTATGGGTTATCCGTAAGGATTTCGAAGAGCAGTTCCGCAAGCAGATCCTCGCAAAGTACGAGGGTAAGGTGAAGTGCGAGCTCTGTTTCCAGGGTATTGACGCTTTGCCAGAGGGATTCTCTGTACCAGAAGGTCGTGAGAAGCCTTGGGGTACTAACCATGCTGTGCTCATGGGTAAGGATGTTATCAAGGAGCCTTTCTGCGTAATCAACTGCGACGACTTCTACAACCGTGATGCTTTCAAGGTAATCGGCAAGTTCCTTGCTGATCTTCCAGAGGGCGCTAAGGGACAGTATGCTATGGTTGGTTTCCGCGTAGGCAACACATTGAGCGAGAACGGTACAGTTAGCCGTGGTGTTTGCTCAAAGGACGAGAACGGTAACCTCACAACTTGCGTTGAGCGCACAAAGATTGCTCGTCTTGAGGACGGTACTGTTGCTTATCGTGCTGACAACAAGGAAGATGGTGAGTGGGTTCGCGTAGATGAGACTGCTCCTGTAAGTATGAATATGTGGGGCTTCACTCCTGATTACTTCGAGTATTCTGAGGAGTATTTCAAGGAGTTCCTTTCTGATGAGGCTAACATCAAGAACCTCAAGTCAGAGTTCTTCATTCCTTTGATGGTGAATAAGCTCATCAACGATGGCACAGCTACATGTAAGGTGCTCGACACAACAAGTAAGTGGTTTGGCGTAACTTATTCAGAGGATCGTCCTGATACCGTAGCTCGCATCGCGAAGCTTGTTGAGGAGGGAGTTTATCCAGAGAAGTTGTTTTAAGAAAAGAACTAACAGCCCCTCACCCGTCCTACGGACACCCTCTCCCCCAAGGGGCGAGGGGTAAGTTAGTAATGAAACCTTATGGGGATTCCTCACAAGCGATAAAATGTAACTCGAACCTCGCCCCTTGGGGAGAGGATGCCCGTAGGGCAGGTGAGGGGCCTAGGTGAGGGGCTATTTTTCTTATATGAAATTAAATCTCGTTTCTGAGGCTGAGCTTTCTCAGCTTCGTGATATTGTGGCCGGGGCTGAGCGTGTGCTTGTCCTCGGCCACACTAACCCTGATGGTGATGCCATAGGCTCTACCCTGACATGGGCGGAGTATCTGCGCCAACAGGGTAAGGATGCCACGGTGGTGGTTCCTGATATGTTTCCGGACTTCCTTCATTGGATGCCTGGGTCTGAGACAATTATGCGTTATGACAAGCGTCCGGAGGAGGTTGAGAAATTGTTTGCCGAGTGCGATACAATCTTCTGCCTTGACTTCAACGTACCTTCACGCATAACGGAGGCTTTGGGAGAAAAACTTCTGGCAGCAAAGGGAAAAAAGGTGCTTATTGATCATCATCTTGGTCCTGAGGTTCCTGCTGTTCTTACAATATCTCGTCCTGAGATGAGTAGCGCATCTGAGATGGTCTTTAGACTGATTTACCAGTTGGGAGGCTATGAGCAGATGACGAACAAGATGGCTGTGACCACATATTGCGGTATGATGACCGATACTGGTGGCTTCACTTTCAATTCTACTCGTGCAGAGATATTCTACATCATCAGTCTGCTTCTTGAGAAGGGTATAGATAAGGATAAAATATACCGTAATGTGTTCAATAATTTCAGCGACTATCGTCTGCGTCTTGTTGGATATGTTCTGTATGATAAACTTAGAATACTCACACCTCTCAGGGCTTCGTATTACATATTGACAAAGCAGGACTTGAAGCGTTTCCACTATGTGAAGGGAGATGCTGAGGGACTTGTGAATATGCCTTTGCAACTTAAGGGGCATCGCCTGTCTGTTTCTCTGCGTGAGGATACCGACAAACAGGATACTATCTGGGTGAGTCTGAGGTCGGTAGATGATTTCCCTTGTAATGAGATGGCTGCTCAGTTCTTTAATGGTGGTGGTCATAAGAATGCTTCTGGTGGTCGTTTGAACTGCTCAGTAAAAGAGGCTGAACAGATTGTGCGTGAGGCTGTAAAGGCGTTTGCGCATTTGCTGTAAGTTAAACAATTAATAATTAACAATTAACATAAGATTGTGCATAAAAACTTATCTTGATGGGCATGTTAATTATTAATTGTTAATTGAATTCGTTAATTATTAATTATTAACTGTTATTTGTGATAATAGTTCGTAATTATTTATTAATTTTGCACTCGCAAATCGGAGACGTGCGCCAGCCTTTGGGTTGACACGCACTATTTGCTTTGTACGAAGAAGCACTCGCAAAAAATATTATAATAAGGAATAATGAATAAAACAATTTATGTCGTAACGGTATTACTTGCCATTCTGTTTGTGGCTGTTACCTCATGCGATGAATACGAGACGTATGAGCAGAAACGTGATTTCGAGCGTTCGCAGATATCAAGTTTCGTAAATAACCCAACTATGGGTGAGATTACAGGAAAGAAGATCAATGTTATTACAGAAACTGAATTCCTGAAGGATACTGTTACCGACCTGTCAAAGAATGAGTTCGTGCTCTTTGAAGATGGGGTATATATGCAGATTGTAAGACGTGGTTGCGGAAGTATCCTGAAAAATGGTGAGGCTGCAACTGTGCTTTGTCGTTTCAAGGAATATAATATCAATACTGGTGAGTTGAGTGTGAGAAATGACTCTGCATACTATGGCCATCAATATTATGACAAGTTTGATGTTACTAATAGCTCAGGTACATTAACAGGAGTGTTCTGCATAGAAGGAGGTGAATACCAAAGCATGTTGTGCCATCAATATGGTAATCATTTGGTGCCTGATGGAATACTTGAGCCTTTGAAGTATATCAAACTTGGTCGTCCTACAAATGCAGGTGAGGAGATTGCCAAGGTGCGTCTTATTGTTCCTGATGATCAGAGTCATACGCCAAATGATATAAACTATATGTGTGCTTATTATTACGAAATAACATACGAAAGAGGTATTTAGTAGAGAGTAATAAAGTTGAAAGTTAAAGTAAAAAGAATAGTTATATGACACTCATAAAATCAATTTCTGGTATTCGTGGTACTATCGGTGGTCCTGCTGGTGATACCCTTAATCCACTTGATATCGTAAAGTTTACATCGGCTTACGCTACATTCATCCGTAAGAGCACAAAGAACCCTACAAACAAGATTGTTGTTGGTCGTGATGCTCGTATCTCTGGTGAGATGGTGAAGAACGTAGTTTGCGGTACGTTGATGGGCATGGGCTATGATGTTATCAATATCGGCCTTGCTTCTACTCCTACCACAGAGCTTGCTGTTACTATGGCTGGTGCTGATGGTGGTATCATCATCACAGCTTCTCACAACCCTCGTCATTGGAATGCCCTCAAGCTCCTTAATGCTCGTGGTGAGTTCCTTACAAAGGATGATGGCAATGAGGTACTTGCTATTGCTGAGGCAGAGGCATTTGAGTATGCTGATGTTGACCACATGGGTAAATATACAGAAGAGAACTTTGATGATCGTCATATTGAGGCTGTTCTCAACCTTAAGCTTGCTGATCTTGAGGCAATCAAGAATGCAGGTTTCCGTGTTGTGGTTGATTCTATCAACTCAGTTGGTGGTATCATCCTTCCAAAGCTCCTTGATAAGCTCGGAGTAGAGTATAAGTTCCTGAATGGCGAGCCTAATGGTGACTTTGCACATAATCCAGAGCCACTTGAGAAGAATCTCACAGGCATTATGGATGAGCTTGCAAAGGGTGGTTATGACCTCGGTATCGTAGTTGACCCAGACGTTGACCGTCTTGCATTCATCTGCGAGGATGGCAAGATGTTCGGTGAGGAATACACCCTTGTAAGTGTTGCTGACTATGTTCTTGAGCATACACCAGGTGCTACCGTAAGCAACCTCAGTTCTACACGTGCTCTTCGTGACGTAACAGAGAAGCATGGTGGTGTTTATAGTGCTGCTGCTGTAGGTGAGGTTAATGTAACTACAAAGATGCGTGAGGTAGGTGCTGTTATCGGTGGTGAAGGTAATGGTGGAGTAATCTATCCAGAGAGCCACTATGGTCGTGATGCCCTCGTTGGTATTGCTCTCTTCCTCTCTTCTCTCGCTCATAAGGGCATGAAGGTTAGTGAGCTTCGTAAGACTTTCCCAGAGTACTTCATTGCAAAGAATCGTATTGACCTTACTCCTAGTACCGACGTTGATGCAATCCTCGTTAAGGTAAAGGAAATGTTTGCAGCTCAGGCAGATGCAAAGGTAAATGATATTGACGGTATAAAGATTGACTTCCCAGGCAAGTGGGTTCATCTCCGTAAGTCAAACACAGAGCCAATCATCCGTGTTTATTCTGAGGCACACACAATGGAAGAGGCTGACGAAATCGGCAAGAAACTGATGGGAGTAGTTTATTCTTTCCAGTAAGCGAATATAATTGATAGTTATATATGGGCAATGTCTTTTATGGGCATTGCCCTTTTCTTTTGGGTGTTATTAGGGAATAATTCTCAATTGTCAATTATAAATTATCAATTAACGCAAAAAAAAGTATTCCAAACGGAATACCTTTCTTGCGTTTTGAGCCTCTTGTCGGATTCGAACCAACGACCCCGAGATTACAAATCACGTGCTCTGGCCAACTGAGCTAAAGAGGCGGGTGGGCAGCTACTTACATCGCGCCGCTACAACCAACTACCTTTGCTACGTTCCCGTCCTGGAGGATTCGAAGGGAGCTGGCCGTGCAAGACTGCCCGTCTTGCGTTTTGCGGGTGCAAAGGTACTAAATAAAATTGAAAAATGGTAATTGAAAAATGATAAATGAATCGTTGTTAACTTTAATTAACAAGTAGTCGGGTGTCACTTCTCCTTTTAAATGCGTGTGCGCGAGTGAAAAAAAATAAAAAAATAACAAAAGCAAGAAAAATGTTATGATTTCATGTTGTGATGTTATGAAAAATGAGTAACTTTGTAGCCAATTAGTATAAAACAAGAAAATGATAACAATAGAAGAATATAAGCAGTTGAAGGCTTATGCCCGTTTGGACGGTGCTTTGCTCGGCGTGATAATGTGTGCTACGTTTTTTGCCTCTGTAGCAACTTTAAGCAACCCTGCATGGCAGTTGGCAAGCATGATAGGTATGGTGGCCGTACCTGTGTATGTGGCTTTCCGCGTAAGGAACTATCGTGATAACATTGTTCAGAAGCGTGTAAGTTTTCGTCGTGCTGCTGCATATAGTATGCATTGTTTTGGATATGCTTCACTTGTACTTGCCATTGTGATGTATGTCTATTTCCAGTATTTCGATCATGGAATGATGCTGGCAAATATGAAGGAATGTTTTTCTTCGCCAGAGATGCTGAAGGCAATGAAGGCATATAACGTTGAGAAATCCGTTCTCGATGAAATGCTTGCGACAATATCTTCTCAGCGCCCGATAGATGTTGCTTTCTCTATGATCTCAAACACACTCTTTACAGGTCTTGGGTGCAGTCTTTTGATTGCTGTCATATCAAGACGTAGTCCGCGTGTGGTGGCTGGGAACAATAACTAAGGAAATCAATAATAAGAAATGAATATATCTGTAATCATACCCCTTTTCAATGAGGAGGAATCATTGCCGGAACTCTACGCTTGGATAGAGCGTGTGATGAAAGCAAACAACTTTACATACGAGGTCATCTTCGTGAACGATGGCAGCACGGATCATTCTTGGGATGTGATACGCGAGCTCAGCGAGAAGTCTGAGAATGTGCGTGGCATCAAGTTCCGTCGCAACTATGGCAAGTCGCCGGCCCTTTATTGTGGTTTCTATGAGGCACAGGGTGATGTCGTTATCACGATGGATGCCGACCTTCAGGATTCACCAGACGAGATACCTGAATTGTATCGCATGATAGTGGAAGATGGTTATGACCTCGTTTCTGGCTATAAGCAGAACCGCAAGCAGGGTGATCCGCTTTCAAAGACAATCCCTACGAAACTCTTCAATGCTACGGCACGCAAGGTGAGTGGCATACATAATCTTCACGATTTCAATTGTGGTCTCAAGGCATATCGTAAGGATGTAGTGAAGAATATTGAGGTATATGGTGAGATGCACCGTTATATTCCATACCTTGCAAAGCAGGCTGGTTTTTCAAAGATAGGCGAGAAACCTGTTCATCATCAGGCAAGAAAGTTTGGCAAGTCGAAGTTCATGGGGTGGAATCGCTTTGTAAACGGCTACCTTGACCTTATGACACTTTGGTTCCTGAGCACTTTTGGAAGAAAGCCAATGCACGTCTTCGGTTTCCTTGGAACGTTGGTGTTCCTTGTGGGATTCCTGTCAGCTTTTGGTATAGGTGCTGATAAACTTTGGGCTTTGTATCATGGAGTTCCACAGCGTCTTGTTACCGACTGTCCTTGGTTCTATATTGCTCTCACCATGATGATGATTGGTACTCAACTCTTCCTTGCAGGCTTCTTGGGTGATTTGATCAGCCGCTCTTCTCAGGGACGTAATGATTATCAGATTGAGGAGGAAATTAGATGCGAAAAGTAATCTATGCCCTGTTCGCTATTGCAGGTTTGTTGGCAGGATGCACATCAGTTGACTGTTCTATGAACAATATCGTGGCAGGAGTATATGGTTTTCGGTCATTGTCTGGTGACTCTTTGGTTAAGCTGAAGGATTACAAGCTTACTGTTGCGATAGGAAATAATGCTGCTCATGATACTCTTTTGAATAAGCAGGAAAATGTTTCCACCTTCACTCTGCCAGTTAGCTATATACTGGAAACAGATGAACTTCATTTCATGTTCCTGGACTCAGAGAATGATACTGTTGCAAAGGATATAGTTCATATAAACAAGACGAATGAGCCTGTCTTTGAAGGAACAGATTGTGGCTTGCGCTATCATCATAAAGTTCTTTCTGCCACCACTACCACCAATCTTCTGGATTCAATCGTAGTAAATAATGATTATATTAGTAATGACCTTACGAAAGTACACTTCTATCTCTACCTTCATCCTTCTGATAAGTCTGCTGATCCATTGCGAAACCCTTTCAGCACAGAAAAGGATTGAGGCTGCCAAGGACACTATCGCTTTGTTTCAAGGTGTGGTTGCTGGCGTGGATCTGTTTGGGGCAATACAGAGGAATGTGTCTGACTATGGTCAGTATGAGGCGTTCCTTCGATTGAATCTGAAAGGAAAGTATTTCCCGACGTTTGAATTTGGTCGAGGTGATGCGGAGAACAAGGATGACTATGAGGACGCAACAGGGCAGATTTCCCAGATAATAACCAAGAATTCAGGTCTGTATGGGCGTGTAGGTTGTGACTTTAACGTTATGAAGGATAAGCACGACATCTATAAACTGTTCGTCGGCTTTCGATATGCCTATACAAACTTTGACTTCGAGTATTCGCATCCAGGAGTCACAGATCCAAAATGGAAGAATTCAGAGCCATGCTTTGTGAAAGAAGATGGGTGTTATGCTCATTGGCTTGAAGGTGTCTTCGGTGTTGATGCAAAGGTCATTGGTCCTGTTCACCTTGGTTGGAGTGTTAGGTATCGCCGTCGTATAGCTTCAAGCGACTATAGCATGGGTGATGTCTGGTATGTTCCAGGTTTCGGGCGTTCTGGCAAGACCTGTTTGGGTGGAACTTTTAATATTAGCATTGGCATTTAGGCTGATGCAATTGATAATTGAAAACTGACAATTATTCAGATGGATAAGAGAATAAAACTTACACTTCCACTTGTTGTTATTGCTATCATCATAGCCATTGGTGTTATGATGGGGCATAAGGATGAGCCGTACCAACGAAATTCAGGCTTGGTTTTCGGCACGAGCTATAACATAACTTATCAATGTGCTGAGGATCATAAGGCTGATATTGAGAAGGCTCTTGCAGAGGTGGATGCATCATTGTCGCCTTTTAATGATACTTCCATCATTACCCATGTAAACAGAAATGAGGATGTAGTTCTTGACAAGCTTTTTCTGGATGTATTCCGTCTGGCTCAGAAAATCAACGCAGATACAGAAGGCGCTTTCGATATCACGGTAGCTCCTTTGGTAAATGCGTGGGGCTTTGGTTTCAAGAATGGCGTAAATCCAGATGCAAAGGCTATTGATAGTCTTCGTCAGGTAGTGGGATTCCAGAAAATACGTCTTGAAAACAATAAGATTTTGAAACTTGATCCACGTGTGATGCTCGATTGCTCTGCTATTGCTAAGGGCTATGGCGTGGATGTGGTAGCAAACCTTCTTCGTGGCTTTGGCATTAAGAACTTTATGGTGGAGATTGGTGGTGAGGTTGTAACTTCTGGTGTCAATCCTGATAGATTGCCTTGGAGAATTGGCGTTACAAAGCCAACCGATGATTCTCTTAGTGTGAATAATGAATTGCAGACCGTTATCAATGTTACGGATAAGGCAATGGCAACGAGCGGCAATTACCGCAACTTCTACTATAAGGGTGGCAAGAAATATGCACATACCATTGATCCAAAAACTGGCTATCCAGTACAGCATAGCATTCTGTCTGCAACTGTGATCACAGATGATTGTGCTACGGCAGATGCATATGCCACATCATTTATGGTTCTTGGAATGGAGGGTGCAAAAAAGGTGCTTGATCGTCATCCTGAGATGATGGCATATTTCATCTATAGTGATGATAGTGGGCAGAATCAGGTTTGGTTCTCACCATCCTTGAAGGATAAGATAGCGCAGTAGCCTATGAACTACGATCTTCAGTCCCTGCTGCAACTGCCACTATTCTTGGGAATGGGGCGTAGTGAGCTTGCTGATATTGAAAAGGATATTCCTATCAGTGGTGCTCATATCAAGCGTGGTGCGATTCTCGCTTTGGAGAATGAAGCATGTACGGCGTTGGTTCTTGTGGCAAAGGGTACTGTGATTGTTTCTACAAGAAGTGACGATCATTCGTATGAAATAGACGAAATGCTTCAGGCACCATTGCTAATACAGCCAGAGCACATCTTTGGTATCAAGCAACGCTATACGGCGACATTCAAGGCGAACACCTATTGCGAGGTGATAAGGATTGATAAGTCGATGGTGCTGAAACTCATGGAACTCTCGATGACTTTCCGTCTCAATCTGATGAATATCATAGCTACGCAGAGTCAAAGAAACTCACGACGGCTTTGGCATCAGATGAGCGAGAACATCGAAAAGCGCATCATAAGATTTATAAAAGATCGTTGCATCTATCCTGCTGGACATAAGCAGCTTCGAACAAAGATGACTGTACTTGCAAGGGAATTAGGTTGCTCTCGATTGGAAATATCTGAAGCTCTTCATCGTCTTGAGGAAAGGCAACTGCTGATAGTCAAGCGAACTATTGTAGAGATACCGATGTTGCAGTTGCTGTAGCGGATAGTGTTTCTAGTAAAACTAGTATCACAAGTTCATATAGTATAATCGATAAAAGAATAATAGAAATGCCTTTCGACTTCCGGCTCCCTATCTGCGGGAGAGGGTGGGGGGCCAAAAATAATAAAATAATCATGTTAAATCCATTTTTTGAGAAATATACAACTCCACATCAGACTCCACCTTTCAACCTTATAAAGATGGAGCACTACGAGGAAGCCTTCATGGAAGGCATCCGTCGTGATGATGAACATATAGAGAAACTCATCAATAATCCAGAGCCTCCTACGTTCGATAATACGATTATTGATACCGAGGATGATAACGGCTATTATGATCTTCTTGACAATGTTTCCACCGTCTTCTTCAATCTCCTTTCTGCTGAGACCAATGACGAGATGGATGCACTTGCACAGAAACTTCAGCCAATCCTTACAAAGCACGCAAATGATGTACGCCTTAACAAGCGACTCTTTGAGCGTATCAAGGCTGTATATGATCTCTATAACAATCCTGTAGAGGGTGCTCCTGCTCCTCGTGAACTTTCGTCTGAAGAACAGCGACTTCTTGAAAAGAGCTATGATGGGTTTGTTCGTTCTGGTGCTTTGCTTGATGAGGCTGGAAAGGATAAGCTTCGTGCCATAAGCGAGGAGGCAAGTATGCTTGGATTGCAGTTCTCGCAGAATCTTCTGAAAGAAAAGAAGGCATTCAAGCTTCATATTACTGATGAGGCAGACCTTGCAGGACTTCCTGATACTCAGATACAGGCGGCCACACTTGCTGCCAAGGAGAATAATCTTGAAGGATGGGTATTCACGCTCGACTTTCCAAGCTATTCACCTTTCATGCAGTATTCTGAAAAGCGTGAGCTTCGCAAGAAGATGTTCATGGCTTACAATACCGTTTGTACCCATGATAATGAGCAGAACAACATAGAGATTTGTAAGCGATTGATTAATCTTCGTCGTGAGCTTGCCCAGCTTCTTGGTTACGAAACCTACGCTGACTATGTTCTCAAGCATCGTATGGCCGCTAATGTCCAGAATGTCTATAACCTTCTCGATCAGCTTGTGGAGGCATATAAGCCAACAGCCCTGAAGGAGAAGGAGGAACTTCGCAATATGGCTCGTCAAGCTATGGGTGAAGACTTTGTGCTTGAGCCTTGGGATGCTCCTTACTATTCTCACAAGCTTCAATTGGAGAAATATAATGTGGATTCGGAAATGGTTCGTCCATATCTCGAATTGAAGAATGTCATCAAGGGAGTCTTCGGACTTGCAACTCGTCTCTATGGCATCACTTTCAAGGAGAACAAGGATATTCCTGTATATCATCCTGATGTAAAGGCTTACGAAGTGTTTGATAAGGATGGCACATATCTTGCTGTACTCTTTGCAGATTTTCACCCTCGTAAGGGAAAGCAGGGCGGTGCCTGGATGACAGAATATCAGGGACAATGGATAAATCTGAAGGGTGAGAACGTGCGTCCTCATGTTAGTGTGGTTATGAATCTCACGAAACCTACGGACGAGAAACCTGCACTTCTTACTCTCGGTGAGGTTGAGACATTCCTTCATGAGTTTGGACATTCGCTCCACGGTATGTTTGCCAACACTCGTTTCTCAAGCCTTTCTGGCACTAACGTATGGTGGGATTTCGTTGAGCTTCCTTCACAGTTCATGGAGAACTACTCTCTTGAACGTGAATTCCTCAATACATTCGCCTTCCACTATCAGACAGGGGAACCAATGCCTGACGAACTCATACAGCGACTCATTGATGCCCGTAACTTCGGTGTTGCATCGGCTTGTCTGCGTCAGGTTAGCTTCGGGCTTCTCGATATGGCTTACTACACAAAGAGTGAGGCATTTGATGAGGATCTTGTCAAGTTCGAGAAGAAGGCATGGGAGAAGGCAATCATTGGTAAGCAGCTTGAGAATACTTGTATGACCGTTCAGTTCTCTCACATCATGGCAGGTGGATATGCTTCTGGCTATTATAGCTACAAATGGGCTGAGGTGCTTGATGCTGATGCCTTTGCCGTGTTCAAGCGTGAGGGTATATTCAATCAGAAAACCGCCCAGCGATTCCGTGATTGCATTCTCTCAAAGGGAGGTACTGAGCACCCAATGACTCTCTACAAGCGTTTCCGAGGTGGAGAACCTACGATAGACGCATTGCTTGAGAGGAACGGAATAAAATAAATTTACTATTTGACTATTTACGAATTACTAGTTATGTACTATTTGTTTGATGGACTATTTTCCGTTAATCAAGTGGTGAGCCGAATGGTAAATAGTAAATATTCAAAATAGTAAATAAATAGTAATTAGTAAATAGCTAAATAGTAAATATTAGGACTATGGACAAACAGCAAATTCTTGATGGACGCTATATGCGAATGGCCGCAATATGGGCAGAGAACAGTTACTGTAAACGTCGTCAGGTGGGTGCCCTTGTCGTAAAGGACAACCGCATCATAAGTGATGGATACAACGGTACACCGAGTGGATTTGAGAATGTATGTGAGGATGATTCCAACGTGACTTATCCATATGTGCTTCATGCTGAGGCAAATGCCATTACGAAGCTTGCCCGTAGTCATAATAATAGCGATAAGGCCACTCTCTATGTAACGGATTCTCCATGTATCGAGTGTGCAAAGCTAATTATCCAGGCAGGCATAAAGCGTGTGGTGTATGGTCGTGACTATCGTCTTTCGGATGGTATTGATCTCCTTCGCAAGGCAGGAATTGAAGTTGTAAAAAATGAGATAAATGAAAAATAGATATATGCCTCTTTTGATGGCTATATGCGTAGTCATCGGTATTGTGATTGGTACTTTCTATGCCAACCACTTCTCTGGTAATAGGTTGAATATCATCAATTCGGGTAGTAACCGCCTGAATAACCTCCTTCATATCATTGATGATCAGTATGTTGATACTGTCAATATCAATGACCTCGTGGAGAAGGCTATTCCGCAGATACTCTCTGAACTCGACCCCCATTCTGTGTATATCTCTGCAAAGGATGCGCAGAATGCTGCTGATGATCTCAAGGGATCATTCTTTGGCGTAGGTATTGAGTTCGTTATCCGCGAAGATACCATTCATGTTCAGAACGTCATTGCCAACGGACCTGCCGAGCGTGCAGGACTCCTTGCAGGCGATAAGATTGTTACCGTGGATGGAAAGAAATTCGTTGGTAAGGAGGTAACTTCTGAGGAGGCTCAGCGTCGTCTGAAGGGTGAGAAAGGCACCAGGGTTAGGATTGGTGTTATTCGCTATGGTAGCAATAAGGTTAAGGAATATAACGTAACTCGTGATGAGATCAAGACGAAGAGTATCTCTGCTGCCTATATGATTGATGGCAACACTGGCTATATCAAGGTAAAGAACTTTGGCGAGACTACATACGCAGAGTTCCTTGTGGCACTTGCTACACTCTCTCAGGAGGGCTTTAGCAACCTTATCGTTGACCTTCGTGATAATACAGGTGGTTATCTTGAGTCTGCTGTCCAGATGTCAAATGAGTTCCTGCCTTCAAATAGCCTTATCGTTTATACCGAAGGACGTAAGTCTCCTCGTAAGGATTATATGTCAGATGGTCGTGGATCTTACCAAAAGATACCTCTTGTTGTTCTTATCAACGAGAATTCTGCTTCTGCATCTGAGATCTTTGCCGGTGCTATGCAGGATAATGATCGTGCCCAGATTATCGGTATCCGTTCATTCGGTAAGGGACTTGTTCAGCAGCAGATTGGTTTCCACGATGGCAGTATCATTCGCCTGACTGTGGCTCGTTACTACACTCCTTCTGGTCGTTGCATACAGAAGCCATACGTTGCTGGTGAAAGCGATAGCTATAGTCAGGACATCGTTTCACGCTATAAGAGTGGTGAGTTCTTCTCACAAGACTCTATCAAGCATACAGGACCTAAGTTCCATACTAAGGCTGGTCGTGTAGTTTATGGTGGTGGTGGTATCACGCCAGATGTCTTTGTTGCAGAGGATACTACAAATATCACAAGCTACTTTACTCAGGCGGCTCAAAGCGGACTTATTCTTCAGTTTGCGTTTACCTATACGGATGACAATCGTCTTAAGCTGAATAACTTTAAGGAAATGCAGGAACTTGCCGATTATCTCGTTAAGCAGAAGTCTGTGGAGCTCTTTGCTGATTATGCCAACTCACATGGCTTGCAGCGAAGAAATTTGATGATAAGGAAATCGCATGACCTTCTTGAGCGTTATATCAACAGTCGTATCATTTACAATATGTTGAATGAGCAGGCTTGGCATCAGTATCTTAACTTGAAGGATCCTGTGATAGATGCAGCCTTGAAGGTGTTTGAGAAGAAAAAGTTGGTATCCGTTCATTCGGTAAAGGACTTGTTCGGCAGCAGATTGGCTTCCACGATGGCAATATCATTCGCCTGATTGAGGCTCGTTACTACACTCCTTCTGGTCGTTGCATACAGAAGCCATACGTTGCTGGTGAAAGCGATAGCTATAGTCAGGACATCGTTTCACTCTATAAGAGTGGTGAGTTCTTCTCACAAGATTCTATCATATCAACAGTCGTATCATCTGCAATATGTTGAATGAGCAGGCTTGGCATCAGTATCTCAACTTGAAGGATCTTGTGATTGATGTAGCCTTGAAGGTGTTTGAGAAGAAAAAGTAAGTATTGTATGAACAAGAACGAACTTCGAAAATATATTCGTGAACAGAAGCGACATTTCACCCAACAGCAGTTGGGCGAGATGTCGCTTCGTATTATGTCATCCGTTCTTTCACATCCTCGTGTTCAGGAAGCAGATACGATATTGATGTATCATTCACTTCCCGATGAGGTTGATACTCATTCGGCTCTCGATCAGTTGCTTTCAATGGGTAAGAAGGTTCTGTTGCCTAAAGTGATAAGCGATACGGAGATGACAATTCATGAATACACAGGACGGGATTCTCTTCAGCCAAGTGAACCTTATGGAATCCTGGAACCCACAACCCCAGAATTATCAATTATCAATTGTCAATTATCAATTATTACCATCGTTCCTGGTATGGCATTTGACAGGCAGGGGCATCGTTTAGGTAGAGGTAAAGGTTACTACGACCGTTTTCTCTCGTGTATTCCAAATGCATACAAGTTAGGGGTGTGCTTTCCATTTCAAATGCTTGAAATAATTCCGTCAGAAACTACGGATGTTGTTATGGATGAGGTGATTACGATAGCATAATTCCGATTGCTTAATT
The DNA here is from genome assembly GCA_946411565.1 of uncultured Prevotellaceae bacterium. Classification (GTDB taxonomy): domain Bacteria; phylum Bacteroidota; class Bacteroidia; order Bacteroidales; family Bacteroidaceae; genus Prevotella. The sequence continues at coordinate 65,110 of CAMKEM010000007.1, forward strand.
CCTGCGCTCTCCACTTAGTTGCATATAGGGTATTGTCGTGTCTTATATCAGTCTTATCTCTCTAATAACCTGACTACCAACGGCATTGTTGAGCTTGCGTATCAGCTCCGTTTTCATCATGCTGACTTCCGAGCGAAGGGCTGGATTTTCAATATGGACGCATAGATCCTGATTGCGGATGTATTTCTCTGTGGTATATTTGGCTATAAGTTCACCTGCAACAGCATCCCACGAGTCAACCAGACGCCTTTGTAGCAAAGGTGTCTCCAAACCATTCTGGCGTATTATCACGCGCATCAGGTCACTTACTTTCAAAGGATGTTGTCGGAACACTATCTTATTTACAATTAACTATGTACAATGTACAATTTGTTGGTGAAAATGTCTGTTAATTATTAATTGTTAACTGTTAACTGTTAATTGTTAACTGATCACTCCTTTCTCCACATGGAAAAGCTTGTAGTCGAAATCTCCATTCTGGAGTATCTGGTCAAGGTGATCCCTGTTGGTGTCAGTAATGAAAATCTGTCCAAAATTGATACCAGAAACCAAGCCTACGATATTCTCCACGCGCTTTGCATCGAGCTTATCAAAAATATCATCAAGAAGGAGTAGGGGAGTGTTGGCGTTGAAGGTTGAACAGAGGAAACCGAACTGTGCCAGTTTAAGAGATATGACGTATGTCTTGTTCTGCCCTTGACTACCCTCTCTTTTGAGAGGATAATCGCCAAGCATCATCTCTAAATCATCACGATGAATGCCATGAAGAGAATAGCCGAGAATGCGATCTTTTGCTCTGCTCTTCTGTATAGTTTCAAGTAGCGGACCTCGCTGACAATGAGATACATACTTTAGCGTGACTTTTTCGTGATCGCCAGAAATCTTACTGTAAATAGATTGGAATACTGGTGTGAAATTCTGGATGAAGTCTTGACGTTTGTGATATATTATCTCACCGTATTTTGCCATCTCCATTTCCCACAATTCCATCAATGTTGTGTCTGGTTCAGAGTCTTGTTTCAGAAGAACATTCCTTTGTTGCAGAGCCTTGTTATAGGCAATGAGAGAGTCTATGTAAGTGCTATCAAATTGGGATATAACCATATCGAGGAAACGACGTCTTTCCTCGCTACCTCCGTGGATGAGAATTGTATCATCTGGAGATACCATGATAAGAGGCACAAGACCGATATGTTCTGATAGTTTCTTATATGCCTTCTTGTTTCTTTTGAACTGCTTTTTCGTGCCACGCTTCATACCCGCATAAAGTTCTTCGCGAGCACCAGAATCAGTTACGTATTCAGCATTTATCATAAAGAAATCGGTCTCATGTCGTATCACGCTCGAATCAATGTTTGTGGTCGTTGAACGGCAGAAAGACATATAATACACGGCATCGAGCACGTTGGTCTTACCCTCACCATTACTGCCTATGAAACAGTTGATTTTAGGCGACAGTTCCAACCTCGCATCCGCGATGTTCTTGTAGTTTAATATGGAGATATTTTTGAGAATCATTTTTGAGAAAGCTCTTTTTGAATATCTTCCAAGAGATATTCATCGCTCATTAATTGCAATCCGTATTTCGGATTATTTAGTTGTTGAAAAATCTTGGTTGAGTAGAAATACCCTAACGCTTGTTCATCGGAAATATGCATAGCCTTTGCAAGGAGCATTACTATATGTGCTTTTTTCCTGCATAATACATTGTCTCTCATTATCAATCCTCCTCATCGATAGTTAGGTACACGCATCCTAAATACCTAAGGTTGTCAATAATTTCTTGGTTGAGAATGCAGAGTTGATGATTGACCTTCTTGTATCGTAATTGTCCCAATGCCTGCTCTGCTGTGATAATTCCTTTTTCGTAGTCCTCAACAGTATCAATAACATTATCATTGGCAACACCGCCCTCTACTATGTCGTATTTTTTGTGAAGAGAACCTCCGTGTCGGCAGTCAATTACGTAATCCAACCATTCAAGATTGTATTCCTCAAATATTTTATGCCTATAACCTGATTTGGCAATAGAGTCATAGTCATAGTCGTATTTGTTCAGTATTGGCTTAGGTAACGGTCCTTGTCTTTCGGCAATAACCTTTGCCCAAGCTTCTGCTTGAGATCGTAATTTTGTTAGATAGAAACCTGGGCCGAAATCGAGTTTCTGCCTTCCTACACTAACCAGAGGATGCTCTATTGAGATAAAGGAACCATGAAAAAGAGTTATCATGCATCGCCCTCCTTCCTTGCTGCTTCCCAGTTAAGAAGCGTTTCAACAATATCGTCTGTAACGTATTCAAGACTTTGCGTGTGGAGTTCTTCATAGCGCTTGAATAATCGCCTATGAACAAGACCTTGTGCTTGCAACCTGTCATACATCTCTTTTTCTGAGATGTTCAGTTTCTTTGCTCCGTTTGCTATTGCCATCAAAACAAAGTTTAGCTGCCTAAATTGTTGCGATTCTTGAATGCTGCACATAACTCTAAATCATTATTTGCCGACAAAATTACTCCTTTTCTGCCGTAAAAACAAAAAAAACAACAAATAAATTTCAATTTCTCATATATTTTCTGTAATTTTGCGGCGCAAAGTGATTTTGAAAAATAAAATAGGTGTTATACAACCTTCGAAAATCATCATCACAATAACTACGCAATAATAAAAAAGATCATAAAAAAGAATGGAAAATCCAACTATTAACCAGGAAGCTCCAAAAGTAGAGCAGTACCTGAACAATCAGGAGACTTTCTTCCTGAAGTACAAGAAAGCAATCATCGCAGCAGTTGTTGCTGTAATCGTAATCATCGGTGGTTCTATCGCATTCAAGTCATTCTACTGGAATCCACGACAGGACAAGGCTTCTACAGCACTCGCTAAGGCACAGGATCTCTTCGCTAACGAGCAGTTTGAAAAGGCTCTTAATGGCGATAAGGGCGCAGAGGGTTTCCTTGCTGTTGCAAACAACTACAGCGGTACAGATGCTGCTAACCTCGCTAACCTCTATGCTGGTCTCTGCTATGCAAATCTTGGCAAGTGGCAGGAGGCTGTTAAGTACCTCGATGATTTCTCTGCACAGGATGACGCAATGATCAGCCCAGCAGCTCTCGCAGCTCTCGGCAACGCATACGCTCACACAAACCAGATTGACAAGGCTATCTCTGCTCTCAAGGATGCAGCAAGCAAGGCTGACGCTGAGGCTGAGGATGGTGTGAACAACTCAATCTCTCCATCTGCTCTTATTCAGGCAGCTCGTCTTCTCGAGAGCCAGAACAAGCAGGATGAGGCTCTTAAGATTTATCAGACAGTCAAGGAGAAGTACGTTAACTCTGCTGCTTCTATGGATGTTGACAAGTACATCGAACGTTTAAGCAAGTAAATGGACTTATCTGATTTATCTACGCTGATACAGCAACTCTCAACAAAGAAAGTGCCTGACGCAAGCAATATGTGTTTTGGCATTGTAGTATCAGAAAACAAGGCCGATATCTCTGGCAATCTCTTACGTGGATGCGTTCTCACGCTCGAAGAGCATGGGGCGCTTCCCGAGAACATACACATCAAGACCGTTCCTTCTGCATTCCAGCTTGTATATGGTGCAAACCAGATGACGCTCACGGGCAACTATGATGCCGTTATCCTGCTTGGATGTATCATTAGAGGTGAGACTTCACAGTTCGATCTCTTAGGTCGCGGAATCTACGACGGAATCTCTCACTTGATGACATTTAAGGAAACCCCAATCGTTTGTGGTGTCTTAACCACAGAAACGATGGAACAGGCAATAGCTCGCTCGCAGTCAGGTCCACTCAACCGAGGTTCCGAATGTGCAGTAGAGGCAATAAAAATGGCGAAGTTTTAACTTCGCCATTTTTTTATTATATACGAGTTGTGAGAAGAAATCACTTCACCCATACTTTCTTACCATTGATGATATTGATACCCTTCTGAGGCTTGGATAGACGAATGCCATTGAGATTGTAAATCACCACATCTGAGGCATAAGGTGTGAAATCTTTAATAGCATCGTTAATGCCTGTTGTGTCATTCTCGAAGCGGAAGATAAGAGCCTTGGCTGGATTAGAAGGAGATTTTATTACATACGCCTTATGGGCCTCAAGACTATGAGTAGTAGGCCACTCGTAGAAACCTAAGCCTTTACTTCCAAAAGAGAAGATATAACTGTTGTCGGGAGCATTATCAATAACAACATCCGAACCTATAAGTTCATTGCCTGTATTGTCAATTGTAAGCTCTGATTCGCTCGGTGTGAGAGAAATCTGCTTTATCTTGATTTGATATGGATCTCCAGGAATAGCCACACCCGTATCATTGTTAGGCTGCATCCTGAGAATTACAGGCACATCTTTCGGAATGATGTTGTTGTCATCTTCATCCTTTGCCACTATTGCTGTTAGAACAAAGTAAGCCCCCTCAATCCTACCTTTGTATGCTGTAACGTTAGAAGGAAGGATGTGAGCCACCTGTGAATCATAGAATGTCCTGAAATAGTTGCGTGCCAGTTGTGTCTCTGCAGAATAGGAATCAATATTGATCGTAATCGGATTCCAACGTGCATAGAGCGTCTGATCGTTTGTAATCTGTACCGGTGTAGAAGATGTTACTTCTGTTCCGCCAGTTTCTTCTGTGTACCAGCCATCAAACTCAAATCCGTAGTGTGTAGGAGTTGGGATAGTTGCGTATGTTGCATCGTAAGTTACGGATATGCTTTCAGGATCAACAGTACCTTTCCCTGGATTTAGCGTTACGGTATATGTGTTTGCCGTCCAATGAGCATAGAACGTTTGGTCGGCTGTAATATTTACAGTTGTAGAAGATGTTATTTCTGTTCCGCCTGTCTCTTCCGTAAACCAACCTGCAAATGTATATCCAGTACGTTCAGGCTCTGTTTCTGGTAATACATATCTGCTATCGAAAGTTTCCGTTTCCGTAGTTGTGGTTTCGTTGCCGAAGTTACCACCATTAGCGTTGAAGGTCACAGTATATTTGTTTGCTTCCCACTTTGCGTAAAGGGTATGGTCAGAGGTTGAATTTACGATTGTTGTATTTATAACCTCATCACCAGAAAAAGCAGGATTCAAGAACCACCCTCTGAAAGTATATCCAGTACGTGTAGGGGTAGGGAGAACGACCGTTTCAAGGTTTTCTCCATTAACCTTCTTCTGATATTCTTGGGTATATACAACCTGTCTTGAACCTTCGGAATTACCACCATCTGCACCATTATAATTGAATGTTACGGTATATTTATTAGCTTCCCACTTTGCGTATAGGTTATGGTCAGAGGCTGTATTTACGATAGTTGTATTTGTAACCTCATTACCAGAAAAATCTGAATTCAAGAACCATCCTCTGAAAGTATATCCAGTACGTGTAGGGGTAGGGAGAACGACCGTTTCAAGGTTTTCTCCATTAACTTTTTGTTGGTATTCTTGGTCATATACAACCACTCTTGAACTCTCAGAATTACCACCGTTCGCATCATTATAATTGAATGTTGCGGTATATTGATTAGCCGTCCAATGGGCATATATCGTTACATTCCCAGCCCCCATTATGGTTTCGCTTGATACGGCAGTTCCTCCAGTTGCTTCTGTGAACCAACCTGCAAATGTGTAGCCTGTCCTTGTTGGAGAAGGCAACTCTCCATACATTGTGTTATATGTAACCTCCTTATGGTTAGGCGATAACGCATTACCACCATTCACGTCATAAGTCAAGGTGTAATCGTTGATCTGCCAATGAGCGAAAAGAATAAGGTCTTCGGTAATAGGGCTTGTAGAGCTTGATGCAAGTTCTCCACCTTCTTTTTGTGTGTACCAGCCTAAGAATGTGTAGCCTTCGCGAGTTGTTATAGGGAAGATAAGCGAATTCATAGCAATATCACCTCCATCGCTATATCTTTTCACTTCTATATCACTACATCCTGTTGAAGTACCGCCATTTGATATGAAATAAACATTGTAAATGTTGTATAATTTATCACCTGGCACATAATCTATACCATCTTCACCATCCTTATAAACGGCACGACCTCTGTTTGTTGGGCGAGGGCAATCATCTACGCCAAATGTCTGAGTCCAAGATGTAGAACCATTAGTATTATCATTCATAGTATAGCATAGCGCACCATTTGTACGGGCACCATTAGCTTCGATAACTCTCTTGTTTAAATATCCTTCAATTTGACTTCCTCCAGAAGACCAAAGACCAACAACAAGGTTTGGAGCGGGGTACGTTGACCAGACATACGAAACTTCGCCTTTAGTTTCATTAAAATAATTCGAGCCTGCTGTCGCTAATCCACCTTTGGCTTGTTCATTAGTATTGTTTGATTTATAGGTGTAATTAAAAGTACCAAAAGAACCGCATCTTGTGAGAGCACCTCCTGTTTGAACATCAATTCTTCCGCAGGCAGCACCCATTTGCTTATTTGCATAAAGTGTTACATCCTTGACTATTACGTTTCTTATTGTGGCATTTAGGGCATAACCAATAAGTCCTGCTTGGTCATAGGTGTTATTGTTTGCCATTGTCAGATTTGACACAATATATCCATTGCCGTCAAATATTCCTTTGAACGGGTTAGAGAATGTTCCAATAGGTATCCATGTCTTGCCGCTCATGTCAATATCTGTTGCAAGTATGCCCTTTATTGATGTAGAGCCTCCATTTACCCATGTTGCAAAGTCGAGTAGTTCTTGTGCTGTGGATATAACATAAGTGTTATTGGCTGAACCCCATTGTGCGTAAAGAGTAATTTCTGAATACTCTTCGTCAGCAAGCATCAAATCTCCCGGTTGGTAGGGAACTCCAGTACCATCGGCTTTCGTATTCCATTCCGAGAACTCACATTGTTTTTGGGATGCATCGCCTTTTACGAATCTGTTTTCTTTAATATTATCCCATAATCTGACTATCTGTGGTTCCATTGTACCAAAACCGCCATTGCTGTCATAGATTACTTTTATGGTTTTATCCATATCACAGTCAACCCAATAGGCATAAAGCGTATTGAGGCCTGTATTATCGTTCCATACATTTTTGCTACTCATATCGGGGTAATAGTATTGTGTACCACCTCCGTTTTCCTCTGTGAAATATCCCATAAAGGTATAGTTCGCTTTTGTTGGAGCTGTAGCTGAAGGCATGTCACTACCAAAAGTTACTGTAACAGAAGACGTTCCGCCTGAACCTCCTTGTCTGTCAAGGTTTATGGTACGTGTTTCTGTCGTCCAATATGCATAGAGCTTAAATCCATCTTCAGGATATGTATCAACATCCCATATATGTGCGCTGTTCATATCTCCGTCATAGTATTTTGTGCCAGTACCATTAGGGCTATCGAAATATCCGCTAAAGACATATCCTGTTCTTGTTGGGGCGGTTATATCTTCACCAGTTGGCATTGCACTATTATATGTAGCTGTTATTCCTTCTGTGCCGCCAGAACCTCCTTGTTTGACAAATGTTACTGTTGTCGTCAAATATGCTTCAATATTATCTGTTTCGCTATATTCGTATATGCCATCTCTGATAAAACCATCAGCATCAAACACCCATGTATTTCCTATCCTATATCCATGAAATGTATAGCCTGGTTTTGTCGGTGGAACAGAATATGAACTTCTTGTAGGACTTTCTGTGTTGCCTTCGTAATTGAAATAATATACTGTTGCTGTTTCTTGTATATATAGAGAGCCATTACCACCATTATTACCATTGGTTCCGTCTTTGCTGGCTCCACCAGCTCCACCTCCACCTATGGCATAGGTCGCTTCTTGACCGCCTATTCCACTATTGTAGATAATATATTTTGACTCTCCAGATTGTCCTTTGGTAGCACGAACTTCCACGGTGCCGAGAATATAGACATTACCCATTGACTGGCCATTTTGTCCATTTGAGGCACTACCGCTACTCCATCCTTTTCCTCCAGTGCCACCTATTCCACCAATTGCAGGTGCTGCACCAGAACCTCCTGTACCTCCTGATGATGCTGCGGAGGAGGAACCACCATCACCTCCTCTTAGAATAAGAGTTCCTCCTCCTGTGATAACTAAAGTTGCTCCTGCAGGAACGTTGATTGCAGGCTTTGCTGGTTCTCCTGGAGTACTACCACCAAATATAGATCCTGATGAGTTTGTTGCATTAACTCCGTTTATTGTTGCCGTAATGCCTTCTGGAATATAGAGGGTTACGACACCAGAGGTTGGTAATGCAACAGGGTTATATTCAGCAGATGTTGCTCCATTTTCAGGGATAAGATTATATACAACTCCAGCTTCGAGTTGTTGGACATCAGCCCACGCTTTCGCAACTCCTATGATAAGAGTGAATATGATGAGTATGATATTTTTCATTTTCATAGACTTCAAATGTTTGTAAGGTTATTATTTCGGTAGAAATAAGTGAAATCGCCATTAAAGGATTTTAATTATGGCAACACATTTGCAAAGATAAGCATTTTCTTTGATATTACACATCTATTTATGGAAAAACTTTGTTTTTCTGCCGTTTTTTAACAATTCCGATGTTTAATGAATGTGGAAAACACGAAGGAAACGGAGGAAATATAAACAAAATGAAATCGGGCTTGCGCCCTGTGATTTTTGGGGGGAAAGTAAATTATGAGTAAATTAAGCCGGTAAATGAACCTGAGTTCGATGAATTCGAAATAAACGCATCTCCGATGCTGAACTGACAATAATTCTTCGCAAGGCTCAGGCGCTATGCGGAGTCCCAATCTTACTGATCTTCTACCAATAAGAAAGGCTCGCTTACGCGAGATTATTATTTGGAAAGTAAATTATAAGAAAATTAAGCCAGTAAATTAATTTACTGATAAAATTTACTTCCCATTTACTTTCTTAACTCACGTCAGCGAGCCTTTCTTGTTGGGCTAAGATTGGTAATTAACGTGAGTTCGACGAATTCGAAACAAACGCATCTCCGATGCTGAACTGAC
>CAMKEM010000008.1 GCA_946411565.1 uncultured Prevotellaceae bacterium
TAGCGTTCCTGGTTTGGGACCAGGCTGTCGCAGGTTCGAGTCCTGTCACCCCGACAAAAGTCCATCAGTTTGTGAACTGGTGGATTTTTTGTTTTACTTAATTCCTGCTTCTCAAAAGAAAAACGCAATCCACATAAGTGAATTGCGTTATATTTATATCCTAAAGTTTCCTGTTGGCATAATGTTGTATGCAGTCAGGAACTATGCGGGTGTATTCCTCATCTCCAAGTAGGGTAGAGGTAAGCAGCATATCTGCCGTAGTGCGGTTGGTGGCGAAAGCTATGTTGTAGAGTGAAGCCAGACGGCTAAGGGCAGACACATCGTTCTGATGACCTTGTACGGCAAGGTTGTCGCAGAAGAAAATCAGCATGTCAATCTTACCTTCTGCCAGCATGGCACCAATCTGCTGGTCACCTCCCAACGGACCGCTAAGCAATCGTGTCACCTTGTCCTTAAATGGATATTCAGTCTCTTCCTCAGTTTCGAACGCAAGCTCACTAATCAGTCTGCCAGTAGTACCAGTAGCGTAAAGATGATGCTTTGAAAGCAGGGTAGCATTGAATCTGACCCAATCCAACAACTCATTCTTTCTTGAATCGTGTGCAACAAGTGCAATGTTTAATGTCGCTTTCATAGTCAATCCTTTCTTTTAAATTAAACAATCTTTTTACTAAAGTATAATACCTTTTTGGTATGTTATCCGCTGCAAAGATAGGGTTTTCTGATGTGCAAGACGAACAAAATCCTCCCATTTCTCGCCGAAATATATATTTCTTGGCTTATGTCAATACGATGAAAACCCTGAAGGGGTGATATTCACTCTTTCAGGTTTTTTTTATGTAATTTTCTCTAACTTGCATTATTTTAGATAGAAATTCCTCGAACTCTGTTTTAATTAAACTCGTCGATGACATAGAGTCCGCACAGCCCCTTATGGTATTTCACTTTGCAAATATCATCTCTTTTGTATGTTTGTATCCATGGAATACTATATTGGGTGTTAAATTCTGGCACCTCAACATCCATGCTATATGAGCCGCTCTCGCTACCACAAGTGATATCTGTTACCTTACCATCAGTATATTGCGGTTCGCTTCCAGCAATATATTTGTTGGCACCGAAGAAAATAAACAGAACGTATCCGCAAATCAGATACAAAAGCAAAAACAAGCTACCAAAAGCCACCCAATAGCCCTTAAACAAGTCTTTCACGCCTTTTGACTTGTTTTTCACAAATGGGAATATGAGTATCGGGCTAATAAGCGACACGATAAGAATTGCTAATATGGTCTTGATAGTGATAAACTCAAATGGCAGTACGGTTCTTTCTGCCCAGTAAAATCCAAAGAATGTGATTGCAATACAACCTGCGAAAGCTGCCATTTTTAATAATGACGAAATGATAAGTGACAGGCACCCACCATTCGCTGGCAATATCTTATTAGTAATATGCTTATTAAAAAAATCATCTGGTCTTGGCGGGTTACTTCCGTAGTCAGTCCAGTTTAATATGCTTTGATCCTCAAACAATTTGCCTATGCTCTTTGGTCTCTCCTTAATAAAGGTATGGAGATGAGAGGGGAGGATATGCCTCATCATCTCTCCCATGCCGTAAGGAACATACACATAATGAATTGATGTCACCATTTCGCTAAAAGCCTCTGGATTCACCTTCGTGAGTGTGGAAGGGAGATAGATATCCACCTGTGGCGTATATTTAGATGGCAGAGCACCTAATCTGTCCCAACCTGTGCCTATCGTTGTTACACCCTCCTTAAACTTCACGGATTTAATATGATATAACATCGCAGCAGTAACAACATCGCCTTCATCATGAGCAAACCAAGCCAAATTCTCAATTCCTGCCTTTACGCAAATCGCATCATTTGCCTGATTAAAGCAATACATCGTCTTTCCATCAGGCAAATATATATAGTCCTCATCACGCTCACATTCCGCGCTCTTGCCACTTGCCATGTCATAAAGACAACATTTATTTTTGTCGAAAAGCAAAAGCTCATTATTGTCAAGCATTATGATTTCCTCGTGCCATTCTGGAAGAAGCACGTTGAATTTCTTATCAATAACATTCTTGGCAACATTCTTTCTAATTCCCTTGATGAAAGTCTTCTCGCCGTTATTGCATACAACAGCGTATTTTCCCATGAAAGGAGTCTCTACCCTATAGTCAGTTTCTATCTTTTCCATTGTGGTAAGATTCATCGCATAGTACGAAGAATCATTGAAAATACCCACGATGTCATAATCATGGAAGAAAATATCATCATCACCTAACGGAACCAAGAACTCATTCTTATGATTGATGATGCCTTTCTTACCGTATTTCTCCACATAAACCTTTCCGTTCTTGTCAACAACATTATCATATTCAAACGGAATATTGACCTCTCCATTCGTGTTGATAGTACCCCATTTGCCATCCTTCCGCACCCATGCAGATGCTATGCCGAAGCAATACTCGGCATCTGTGAATGGTTGCGCATCTTCGTAAATCAGCGGAATGACATCCTTGCCATCATTATCCAAGAATCCCCATTTACTATCCATGCAGGCAAGCCATCTTTCGCTGCATGGAGCTAATAGACAGTCGTACTTATTATCTACAATAGTCTTACCATTCACATCCACCAATCCCCATTTACCGTCTCTGCAAACGCAGATAGGGGTGTTAGCGTCCGTGAAATTGATATCGTCATACACAGCGAACAGCACAACCTTGTTCATTGCGTCCTTCAAGCCAACCTTGCCGTTCTCTACAAAAATATGATATTCAGTTTTAGCCATTATCGTTATAATTTAGAATTTCCGCACAAAGGTAATAATATTTTGCTAAACCTCAAAATATCTGTCGAAGTACTTGGCGTTTTTGAAGATTTTGAGTAATTTTGCCATTCATTAAGATATAATGAAAATTTCGCGTAGCTCAAGTTGCCTGAAAGGCAATACTATGAGTAACCGGGGGCATACTCGACGAAGGAGAGGATGCCCTCGGTTAAGGACAATCAATCATATTATCAGCATGTAAGGCTGTACCTAATTGCTCCTCACGCATGACCTTTCGCTATGTACTGCCCTCCAGGCAGTAGGGAGGTTTCGGGCTCTACCCCCGCACATCCTCGTTACACTCGTATGTACGGGGTTACTAAAAGTATTGTCTTCCAGACAAATCCGTCATTGCAGAACACTATTTATTACTATTGATATGAATCTACTAAACAGACTATACAATCTTTCGGCATGGATGGCGGCGCATATCACGCTGCTCGTTGTAGGTGTAGCGGTATTGGCTTTGTTTGTGCCGATGTCATTCTTATGGGTATCAACCTCCGCGGTCACACCCATGCTTGGCGTTGTGATGTTCGGTATGGGATTGACCCTGAAGCCATCCGATTTCAAGCCTGTAATGATGCACCCGAAGGATATCCTCGTAGGCGAGCTTGCGCAGTTCGTCGTCATGCCCTCCGTGGCGTGGAGTCTGTGCCAGTTGCTCAATCTGCCCTCAGAACTCGCCCTCGGTGTAATACTCGTGGGATGCTGTCCGGGAGGAACGGCAAGCAACGTGATATGCTATCTTGCCAAGGGAGACATAGCTCTGAGCGTAGCCATGACGGGAGTCTCCACGCTCCTTGCCCCTATCGTAACCCCTGCCCTTGTGCTCCTCCTTGCAGGAAAGGAAGTCAACGTAGATGTCATGGGAATGTTTCTGAGCATCGTGCAAGTCGTAATCGTGCCTATCATTCTCGGCTTCGTGGTAAACCATTACTTCGCAAAGTTCACGGAGAAGATAACGCCCATGTTGCCAATGGTCTCAACCATAGCCATTGCCTTTATCATCGGAATCATAGTGAGCCATAACGCCCAGAGCATCATGTCATGCAGTCTGGTGGTTGCAGTAGTCGTAATCCTGCACAACGTGCTTGGCTTAGCTCTCGGATATGGGGTAGGGAAGGTGCTCGGTATCGACTTCCCGAAGCGCACAGCGATAGCCATCGAGGTTGGTATGCAGAACTCAGGACTTGCCACCTCGCTTGCTGCTACACATTTCGCCATGTTCCCAATGGCTACAGTTCCCGGTGCCATCTTCTCCGTATGGCATAATTTCTCAGGAAGCATCGCTGCGCAGATTTTCCGAAAGCTCAATAAGCGAGATTAAAAAGAAATTAATAAATTAAGGGATTAGGGGATTAAGGGATTAAGATATTGATACCAACGCAGAGTCGCAAAGGCGCAAAGCATTTATGACGTTAATCTTTTGACATCTTAACATCTTGCATCTTAATATTATAATTTCTTAATTTCTTAATCTCGCCAAGTGGGTGTGTGTATTTTTAGTTAAACTTTAACACTAATTTCCTTATTGTTACCTGTTACTTGTTACCGAGAGTGATTTTCTACTTTTCGCTTTTTTTATTTCATTTCAACTATGGGGCACAGAACGAAGCGTATAGAAGAGAGGGTGAGAGAAAAGTGAGGAAAGATGTTTATAATCAGTGAGTTAGAGGGGCTGAGGCTGTGAGAGCGGATTAAAACGAAATGTTTACATAGGCTTACGTTGGGTTTACATCTGGGGGAAAATAGTTTACGTTCATAGGACGATAGATTTACGTATATAGGGCTGCACGTTGTCGCGTGTGGCCTTTTTTGTTTGTGGATGGGTAAATCATTGAGCCGTGGGCGTTTAGCGCGTCAGAGGGCTTGTTTCGGGGCTTTGTTTGAATGTGGTTCGGAGGGTGTTAGAATGGCATTGGAATGGGGAGAGGTGGAGAGGGTGTCAGAGGTGGGGAAATGGGACGAAAATAGGGGGTGGATATTCAGGTGGATATTCAAACTGGATATTCATTTGGGGGGTAACTGGATATTCAAAACTCTTGCCCGAAGGGGGAGTGTAGAGGGAGAGGAAAAAGCCGAAATTTGGCTTAAAGTATAGGAAACTGACACTTTTAGAGCAACTTTGGAAAGGGGGGATGTGGCTCTGGAGTATGTAGAATGGGGATTTCGGGGGTGATTGTGGGGAAAATGGGAGGGGGAGCACCCACGAGGGGGATGGGGAGAGGGCGAGGGGCAACCAAGTTTGGTTGCTTTGGGAGGGGTGAAGACGGAGGACGAGAGCAGCCATGTACGGCTGCCTTAGAGGGGGCAAGGATGGAGGGGGCAGCCAAGGACGGCTGCCTTATTCGAGACGGATGAGACCGATGACGAGGGCGACAGCGTATATGTCCTTATAAGGGAGCTCGAATGGATCGTACTCCTTATTATCAGAGACGATGAGGACATGATCCTTGTCGCTGCCTGGCTTTATGCGCTTGATGATAGCACCTTGTGCGGTGTCGAGGACATAGGGCTTGTTCCATTGGAAGAAGATATCGGTCATAGGAACACGCTGGCAAGCGACGATATCGCCAGATATATAAGTAGGTGTCATGCTGTTTCCCTTGACAGGCATAAGGAAGTCGGCATTATGGAAGGCTGGTACCACGTATCTCTCGCACTCATATTCTAATGCAGACTGCTCACCAGTCAGGGCACCAGCCATTGCGCTGAAAGGAATAAGAGGTATGCCCTCTTTTGGATTTTCTGCCTGATGTGCGACTTCCCTCTTGTCGTCTTTTATCATTTCGCCATTGCCTGTAAGAAGCCATTGCTCATTTACTTCTGGGGCATAGGCAAGAAATCTCGTAAGATTATCTTCGCTTATACCATTGTTTTGGGCAAGAATTCCCCTTGTAATTCCTGATTTTTTATAAAATTCATACTCAGAAACACCATTTTTAGCTAAGTAAAGCAAGATTTTTTGCTTTATAGGCGATTTTTCTTGTTTATTTTCTTGCATAATCGAGAAAACTTGTTTATCTTTGCAGCGAGTTCATTATTGTATAACCTAAGAAATTAGAGATTATGGTAAATCTTCAATTGGCCAGTCGTCTGGTAGAGGCAAGAGTTCGACGTTATAATGCGTATTCAAAGCAGCAAGGTCGGACAGTATGTGGAGCCACAGAAGTTGTTTATGTTCGCTTAGACCTGTTAGATCGAATGCGTACGAATCCTCAGTTGGCGAGTTTTGCAATACCGGCTTACGAATATGAGCAATTCGGCAAAACGAAATTAGGTCACGCTTACATTTCTGCACATCTTTGGAAGAGGTGCAATCTACAATCAATACTCGGATGATGTACTTCATTGATTCACGTTCATTATTGAATGGCGCGCCAAAGTTAGTAAAAAAAATCGAGAAATAAGAATATTTTAACAACAAAAAGACAGAAGCGTATGAAACATGTTGACAAGAACAGCTTGAAGCACTTTGCCGTCTGCCTCCTTATTTCCCTGGCGGGACTGTACGGAGTGGCGTGTGCGGTAGGTGCAGCCCTGACCAAGGAATGGTGTGATAAACAGAGTTACGGCCACTGGTGCTGGATGGATCTGCTATTTGATGCGTTCGGATGCGCAACGGGTTACGGTCTTCACCTGTTGGTGTTTTAGTTCAACCTTAAAAACAATAACGATTATGGGAAAAAGAAAATGCAAGAGGATCATCAAGGTATCCTTAGAGAACAAGAAAAAGCTGGAGGAGATTTTCCAGTGTTCAGACCGCATGGTGATGAAGGCACTCTGCTTTGAGAGCCAGACCTTGTTGGCAAGGAAGATCCAGCACACGGCTCGCGAGGAGATGGGTGGCTGGATAGAGGCAGCGATACCGGAAGAGGAGATATTCTATGACACGCAGGAAGGCGGTGAGCGTTTCATGCGCCAGTATTTCGGCAATGGTGCCGTGATAGAGATAAGCCTTAATACAGGCGGGGGCAAGATCACGTTCAAGGGCGAGCCACGATATAGCTATGAAGAGGTGCTTGTGAGTGATATCCCTACCCTTCAGAACTACGCACGCAATCTGAAATAAGGAGGAGTGGAGATGGAGTATTACGGGAATAAGTGGTGTATAAGCGCCCGTGAGCTGGTAGATGGTGGCATTGTAAGCCAGTCGAACTACCGTAACTGGGTGAACCGTGGCCGCATCGAGGTGGTGCGTCGCGGTGGCGGTGCCGTCGGGCAGTATGCGCTTGTTGCCGTTGACAGCCTTCCCCTCGAATACAAGGCAAAGGTTCAGGAACGCTATCCCGATTCGAAGCTTGCCCATCTGAAGGGCTGGGTGCAAAGCAACTATGAGCTTGACCAGAGTGCGATGGCATATTTCCACAGCAGGGAGCAAGCAGGCTTAGACCTTCCGGCAGATAAGATACGCGAGTATGTGGTTAACGCGAGCGTGCTGAACTGCTGCATCCGTCTGTACGAGCGTGCAGCGACCACGCGCAAGCTGATGGGCGACAAGTACAACTGGGAGCAAATGGCAAATGCCATAGAGTCGTTGCGCGAGGAGTACGGTCACACGTTGCCAGCGAGCACGCTACGCTTCAGGAAGAAGGTGAACGAGTACAAGCGTGACGGATATGGCTGCCTGATCAGCGGCAAGTTCGGAAACCAGAGTGCAAGGAAGGTTAGCATGAAGGTCGTGATACTGGTACGCAGCCTTGCAGTACTCCCCAACAAGCCATACAACAGCAACGTGCATGAGATGTATCTGGCATTTGTATGCGGTGAGCTTGATGTGTGGAACTACCAGACAGGCGAACTGATGAACCCTGAAGAGTTCGTTGATAAGAACGGAGATCCTCTGAGCCTGAGCGAGAGCACGATCAGCAACATCCTCAACGAGCCGGCTACAAGGATGCTCGTGGAGAAGTCGCTTACGAGCTGGACAACCTTCATGCATGAGCAGATGCCACACGTACACAGGCACGGCGGTGACTGGTCGTTGTCGCAGATAACGATGGATGACGTTGACCTGACGCGAAAGCTGAAGGACACCAAGCAGAGGATACACGCCTACTATGCCTACGATGTGGTGAGCCAATGCGTGATCGGTGCATCATACGGTCGCAAGAAGGACGAGGGACTGGTTGTGGACTGCTTCCGTGACATGTTCAGGCTGATTGCAGGGAACGGCTGGGGGATGCCGGCAGCCATTGAGGTGGAGAATCACCTTATGACACAGTACAAGGAAGGATTCCTTCAGGCAGGTGAGGTGTTCAAGTTCGTGCACTTCTGCGCCCCACAGAACTCACAGGAGAAGTATGCCGAGCCTCTTAACGGTGCGAAGAAGCGCAGCGTGATCCATAAGAACCACACGGGAATAGGCCGTTTCTACGGCAAGGGCAAGTGGCGACAGGAATACATCAAGGTAAGCGATGAGACCAACGAACTCTACGAGGACAAGGAGTATTTCGGCTTTGATGAGCTTGTGGCAGATGACATGGCTGACAACTATGAGTGGAATCACCAGTTGCACCCTAATCAGAAGAAGTTCCCTGGCATGACGAGGTGGGATGTGCTCTGTGAGAGAATCAATCCAGACCTTCAGCCTCTTGACAACATCACGCTGGCAAGGTATATAGGTGAGAGCGTAGAGACGAGCATCAAGAGGAACTCAACGGTGCGCGTGGCATACGAGGACTGGTGGCTGAGTGACACGAGCGTACTGGAGAAACTGAGACCTAACGACTACAAGGTGACAGCCTACTATATGCCAGATGTGGAAGGCAAGCCATCGGAGGTGTACATCTTCCAAGGCGACAAGTACATTGACACGGTGGAGAAGGTTGAGACCTACAACCGCGTACTGTCAGAGCAGACCGAGGAGGACATGGTGAAGTACATAGAGCAGCGCAAGAAGATAGCGAAGTTCGAGAAGTATGTACGTGAGCATGAAATCGAGAGCGTCGGAGTGATGCGGAAGGTGAAGGAACCACCGCGCGGAGAAGCACTCGGAACTGTAGCGGAAGAAGAGGAACTGGAGGCTGTTGCGGCAATGCCACGACACACGGAACATGAAGCCCTGTATGCTTCGATGAATACGGAAGACAGGGCGATTGAAGATATGTAAACACGATTGTTAAACCATTAAAACGCCGTTAGAATATGATTACAACAGCGATAAAAAAGCGGATTCTGGAGGCGATAGTCGCCAACCGCGCGAACTATCCGAGCGATGCGAAACACGCAGCCGTGCTTGGTATTTCCGCGAGTGTGTATAACAGTCTGAAGAATGGTCAGACGGAGAAGGTGCTTAGTGATGCCAACTGGGTGAACATAGCCCGAAGGCTTGATGTTAACCTCCGCGACACCATAGAGTGGAAGGGTGCGAAGACCGAGACCTTCAAGTATATCAACAAGCAGCTTGAGACTTGTCAGGACAGAAGCCTTAGCGTGATACTGTGCGACCTGCCGAACATCGGCAAGACCTACACGGCACGCTGGTACGTGAACGAGCATAGGAACGCCGTGTATATCGACTGTTCACAGGTGAAGACCAAGAGGGCTCTGGTGAAGAAGATAGCAATGGAGTTCGGCGTGGGAACCACGAGCAAGTACCAGGACACCTACGAGGATCTTATCTATTACCTCCGCTCAATGGAACGCCCTTTGGTTGTGCTCGATGAGGCAGGTGACCTTCAGTATGAGGCATTCCTTGAGTTAAAAGCCCTGTGGAACGCGACTGAGATGTGCTGTGGGTGGTATATGATGGGAGCTGACGGACTTGCAGCCAAGATAAACAGGAACGTGGAAGGCAGGAAGGTGGGCTACGCAGAGATATTCTCACGCTATGGCGGTAAGTACAGCAGGGTGACACCTGAACAGGAAGACGACCGCAAGGACTTCCTTCTGGAACAGGCTCGCGTAGTTGCAAAGGTGAATGCACCAGAGGGAACCGATATCGGTCTGATAGTCCGCAAGAGCGGTGGCGGTCTGAGGCGAGTATATACGGAAATCGAAAAAATCAAGAAAGGAGCATGATGACAGGAAGCAGTCATACTATAGACTGGGAGCAGCGCAGGTATGAGATGGCAAAGGACTTCCTTGCCGCGTTGCTGACCAATGAAAGCGTCGTGCGTGAGGTAGCGACAAACCGCAATACCGGCGGTGCAGTCTCAGCAGCAGTAGCCTTTGCCGACAAGATGATAGTAGCCCTTCACGGATAGAAGAGCTTATAGTGTAAAGAGTAAAGTGTAATGAAATGAAACGAGCATATAGTCCAAAGGAGATAATCAAGAAGACCTACAAGACGCTGCCGTGGGGTGGTCGCTGGGAGAAAGCTTTCGGTTTGCCTGAAGAAAACTCCATTTGGTTCATCAGCGGTGCGTCTGCCAGCGGTAAGAGCTCTTTCGTAATGCAACTGGCACATGAGCTGACCAACTATGGTCAGGTGCTCTATATGAGCTACGAGGAAGGCGTAAGCCAGAGCTTTCAGGAGCGTTTGCTTAGATTCGGTCTTGACAAGAAGCAGGGATGGTTCCGTGTAGCGACCAATGACACGGTGGAAGATCTGCAAAACAGGCTGAAGAAACGCCACTCAGCAAAGTTCATCATAGTTGATTCATTCCAGGATGCAGGTTGGGAATGGCCAGAGACAAAAGCCTTGTTAGAGGCATTCCCGAAGAAGAGCTTCATATTTATCAGTCAGGAAGCCAAAGGGCAACCTTTAGGAAAGCCAGCCGTCAGGCTACGCTATAAAGCAGGAATAAAAGTTCGAGTCGTCGGTTTCCGCGCCTATTGTCAGGGACGTTTCAATCCCGATGCAGGCAACAGCTTCATAGTATGGGAAGAAGGTGTATTAAGGACAACAAACAACGTGTGAGGCTATGGAGAAATACCAGATACTAATAGACAGAGACAACCTTGCCACGGTGGTGGATGACTGGATGTATCATGGCGGGTGTGACATAACGCTTCGCATAGCCAAGACCAAAGGATGCAGGGTGATAGAAACCACGAATGCCTTGTATGCGGCGAGGATGGTGAACTATCTGAAGGTGGCAAAGAAAGTGAACATAGTGAATCAAGTGTAAAGTTTAAGGTTTAGAGTTTAGAGAATATGAGCAGGATTAGAGAAATGATCGAGCTTACGCCCCCTGCAGTGTTCAGGGAGGCGCGTCCGGAGAGACTTACGGTGTCGGGCTTTACTTGCCCTGAGTGTCATGGAAACGGCTGGTTCTGGAGTGAGGACAGCGGTGGCGACTGGGAAAAGAAGGATTGCCCCGTATGTGGTGGAACGAAGGAGGTGACAGCCGAGGTGGTGATACGCTGGAGGGGAAAGTGTTGCGGCAATGCCCCGACAAACAAGACCAACGAGAATAATGTTTAACATCTTAACTAAGACAATTATGGAGAATAAGAACAAAGACAGTGAGCGTTCCGTATCCAGATGGTGGAATCCATTGGTGTATGTGTATGCGATTATCGCTCCATTGGCAGGAGCAGTCCTCTGTGCCGTAGCAGGATTATTCGTAGGAGCAGTCCTCGGTTATGAGGAAGGATTAAGAAGATCCTGCAACAAGATGGAAGAAGTAATTAACCAACTCCCATGAGCTATGCAGAACTATCGTCGCTTCTATGCCTCTCTGAACCGTCTGCCAGACGGTGGTATCGGAGAAATGAAAGAAACCCTTGTGTCAAGCTTCACGAATGGACGCACGATCCATCTGCACGAAATGACACAGAAGGAGTATGATGCCATGTGTGCCTCGCTTGAGGAGCGCCTTGGATGGAAGGAACTGCTGAAGAAGAAACGCAGCCTTTGCCTGAAGCTTATGCAGAAGGCAGGTGTGGATACAACGGACTGGCAGCGTATCAACGACTTCTGCAGGAATCCGAAGATAGCCGGTAAGGTATTTGCCCAGTTGGGAGTGAAAGATCTCGACGCATTGCAGGTGAAGCTTCGAGCCATAATGGGCAAAGGCGGATTGAGACAGGCCAATGTTGAGACCGTGCCTCAACAGAAAGTACATGGCAAGACAATCGTGGCTGTTCCGTTAAGCAACGTAATAGGACAGGCATAAGTAACCAACTAAAAAAAACAGAAATTATGAAGCATGAAATCAAAGACTTGAGTGATCTTGCAGGTGGAATGGTGATAGAAACCGACCCACCCAAGTGTGATACCTGCCTGAATGACAAGGCTGGAACCTGTTGCGTAAAGCTGCACCTGTATGGCGGTGAGATTTGCGTGGCAAAATAGAACCCAAATATTAACAATCAAAAATCAAAGACAATGGCAAGACAGAAGAAGACCATTATCAACGGCGTGACCCGAGAGGCAGCCGATGAAGCATTCGCAACCTATGCGAAGAGTGACGCACAGATCCAGAAGATCAACGCAGAGATAGAGCTGCAGTGCGCCAAGATCCGTGAGAAGTACGCAGACAAGCTGGCAGCTCTGGGCGATGACAGAGACAAGGCATTCGACGTACTCCAGAGTTTCGCAACCGAGAACCAGGTGGAGTTGTTCACCAAGAAGAAGAGCCTCGACATGGCACATGGTACCATCGGCTTCAGAACCGGCACTCCAAAGCTCAAGACCCTGAAGGGCTTCACATGGGCAAGTGCCCTGAACCTCGTCAAGACATTCCTTCCAAGCTATATCCGTCAGACGGAAGAGATTGCCAAGGACAAGTTGCTTGCAGACCGTGACGTGGAGGTAGCGGTGGAGCGTAGTGACAGCCAGCGCCCTGTAAACGTATCGATGCGAACTGCGATGGCAGAGTGCGGTATTCAGGTGGTTCAGGACGAGACCTTCTACGTAGAACCGAAGAAAGAGGAGAACGTGGTATGAGGAAAGAAGTGACCAAGCCCGAGAAAGTTGCCTTGTGCCGTGAGTGCCACGGCACGGGCACGGTCACTAAGCTTGGCATTTCGAGGAAGTGCCCGAACTGTGACGGAAGTGGCAGGGTGCTCGTGAGTTGCGTGATGACTCTTGAGATCCGGCCATACAAGAAAGAAAGTAAGTAATCCTGATATATCCAGTCAATCGCATGGGAATAAAGAAGCGCAAAGGAAAGAGTTACGCAAAGCGAGTAGCCGACATAAACCAGATCTATGACACCTACGTAAAGACAGGTCTTCCGAACAGGGAGATATGGAAGCGTTACATATATCCGCAGTTCGGCATCTGTGAGCGTACCTTCTACAATCTGTTGAAAGCATCGTCCAACCCTCTGTTCGAGGCACGGGCGGAGCTTTTGACTGAAGGCTTCTTGTTCCCAGAACTATTATATCCCGAAGATGAAGTCAGAGACCCAGCTTATTTTAAGAAGAATCCTTAAGGATATTCAGGTGGAACTTTCGGATGAGTTCGACCAGAACTTTGAGCGTGAGGCATTCTTTAGCGAGGCATGGCAGCGCAGGAAGAGCCCGACACGCCCGGATGGTCACATACTGGTCGATACAGGTCAGTTGCGCCGAAGCATCCAGAGCAGGACAACGGAGAACAGCATCGTGTTCTTCACGACTGAGCCATACGCAGCCATCCATAATGATGGCGGTGAGATAGTGGTGACAAAGAAGATGAAGAAATTCTTCTGGCATAAATACTACGAGGCAACGCAGTCATTCGGAAGGAAGAAGGACGGTAGTCCGAGAAAGGACAAACGCACGGTGCAACTTAATGCTGAAGCCGAGTTCTGGAAGTTCATGGCATTGAAGAAGGCAGGAACGACAATCAAGATACCGAGACGGCGTTTCCTTGGCACGAGTCCGGAGGTGGAGCAAGCGGTTAGGAGCATCATCGAGGAGAATCTGGAAGGATACATAGAGGAAGCAATCAGTTTTTCAATTAAAGAATCATGAGAAAGGAATTATACAAAGCAATATGCGAACGGCTTTCAAAGCTATATGTAACGCCCGATGGTTGGCATAGATTTGTAGAGCCAGGTGAGGAGATTCCCGAAGGCTGGGAACGCCTGATCAGACACATAGACCTGTGGAACCATAACGTGGAGTTCATCGAGCAGGAAGAGAACTGGGAACGCCCTGCGGTGTTCGTGGAGTTCAAGCCAATCAAATGGGATGCAATTAAAACAGGTGTGGAGTATCGTGCAGAACCAGTTGTGGATCTCCATGTGGTGACAGACTGGCAGGGAAGTGCATCGGTAGGCAGTCCTTTCAGGGAAGAAAGCCTGAAGGTGTTCGATATCTTAGATACCATCCACAGCGTGTTGGTTGGCATGAATGGTGAGACCTTTGCTGAGTTTGACCTTATGGGTAGCAGTACGAACCATAACCACGATGAGATAATCGAGAACATTGAAAGCTACGTGTGCGTGGCACTAAGAATATCATAGGACTATGGAATATGTAAGAAGAATTCACCGCGAGGATTTTAGAGGATTGAAAGATATTGTCAGATTCCTTTTGCGTTTCCCCAATATACTGGTCGTAAGGTTGGATGCGCTGTATAAGCAGGGCTATCGTCTGTGGTATTCGATAGGATGAGGAGAGACCATTTTCCTGACATCAGGAAAATGGTGGTAACGACAGATAATTGCAACTAATTATGGAAGGATTCAAGAAGTTTAAGTTGTTCGGTCTCTATTTCTATGTGTCAAGCATCCGCATGAGACCGCGTCGCAATATAGACGAGAAGATGCGTAATCAGCGTAAGGTACTGCAGAGGATGAAGCCGGGCCTGTATAAGGAGCAGGGAGGGATTTGCCCCATCTGTGGCAAGCATTTCGAGGAATACGCAATGGAGATGCATCATAAGATCGGGGTGAGTGATAGCCCGAATTTGGCTATGGTGAGGAAAAATCTGGTGTTATTATGCCATAATTGCCATGTGGAGATTCACAAAACGAATAAAATTACTGAGGAATGAAAAAAAATCCGCGACTTCTTTTGGAGGTTGCGGATTTTTTTGTATATTTGCAACAGAATAAGCACTGAAGGAATGGCAACCTGGCAATTGAGACCTAAGCGCCGCCTTCGGTGCTTTATTCGTTTATATCGTTAATTGAATAAAGGTAATACTTTACAATTATTCGACCATTATTTAATTCTTCAACATGCTTTGCAACGTTTAATCTGACAGTACGCCCATGCAGTTCAGCCTTGTAATAGTAGAAATGCACAATATGGTCTCGCCTTGTATGGGTTAGTACTGAATCATTAATGTAAGTACTGTTTTCAAGGAGTGCCCCCAAATCTTTCAAATCTTCTTTAAGCAAGACTCTTGACCTGCCAAAAGTGTCAGAGAAGAGATGTTTGTTCCCATAGGTAGAGAACCCAACCTTGATTGTCCCCCTATCGATGGGCTTTTCATGTCTGATTTGAAGAAGTGGCTCCATTTCGTGAAGATAGTGTGTCCTCTCAATAGCAGTTGCGGACTTTGTTCTATCACCTACGCATTCGTGCAGTATCCGGCACGCTGCACATAGTTCGTTGTCTGGTATGAATGCCAATTCTATTTTCCCATTGGCGACATCGCAATCCTTACAACGCTTGATGGTGTAAGGGTTGTAGTCAGGGAAAGACTTCTGCTCGATACCAGGATTGAAGCGGAAGATGCGTTTGGTGTCCTTGCCTGTAGCCTCCTCTCCGAGAGCCATAGCTTCATCGTGCGGAGTTTCTGGGTACTTTGACTTACGAACCTGAACGACGGTGCAACGGCAGTTCCACCCGTTAGGCGGATAGAACTCCTTCCAGAAGGAATCGGTAACAGGCAGAGTCACGCGGTCGAGCGCAGCATGTTCGGGGCGTACCTTTTTGTCACGCTGTGTGCGGTACTGGAGGTTGTAGCGGTCGCCATCCTGCATAAAGCCCTCCCACTTGGAAGCCATATTCGCTGAAGCCTGACAGAAGTTGTACTCAGCACGGAGATAGTTGCGGTTGTATGTGCGGTCTATCTTTTGAACGTCATTCAAAAACTGTTCGAATGGCTTTCTATTGCCGTTCTCATCAATGAGTGACGGGAATGCCTCGTTGAGTTCGTGGAAGGTCTTCATTCCTGAGAAGATGTAATTAGACTGTTGCAGTCGCTGACGCATGATATCAGACATCTCTACCTGTTGGAAAGAAGAGTCAAGAGCCTTGGCGTGAGTGTCGATGAACTCCTGCATCTGCGGTTTTTCGAGTATCTCAATGCGGAACTGCGAACCCTCGACCTTATACAGGATCTTCATCATGTTCTCGAAGAGCCGTGAAAGTTCCTGACGAATCTCATCCTCACGGCTGAAGGTTGCTTGCAAGGCTTCTTCGCCTAATATCTGGGCATAGCGTTGGTGCAGCCCCAGATAGTCACTGGGGCTTAGTCGAAAAAAGGGCGTGCATTTTGCGCCTGTGGCTTCTTTTTGCCCGGCTTGGGTGTTTTATTACCCTTCGAGCCATCATCGCCACCGTCGGGCTCTGTGGGCGCAACAGGTGCCAATGGTTGCCTACGCTCACCAACAGGCATGTTGTATTTCTCCTCGAAGTATGTAGGATCAACCTCGTAGTTGTTAAGCACCATATCCTCGTAAGCCACCTGTTGCTCAGGTGTATAGTCAACGGAGTAGTCCCAGTCGAAGTGTATTCCTGTGAGAGGGAAACCATGACGGATCATGTGAGGGATGAGCTGGTTGTTCACCATGTCGCGTATGGTGTCACAGTCAGCCTCCACGAGATTCTGGAAAACTTCAAGATGGGTCTCAGACTGTGAGAGGCTACTTCCGTCTTCGATGGTCATAGTCTGTCCGATGATAAGCTTGGAGATTTCAGAGTTGGCACGGTCGATACGCTTGTCATAGACATTGAAGGCATCCCCCTTTGTTGATTCCACGACCTCAATCTCAGTACCCTCCTGGAATATGCCCCATCCCTCGGTACCCATGTCAGCCATCATCTTTTCCATCCTTGCGCGTTCCTTCTCATCGCGCGATGTGGTACGTGCAATGCGCATAGGCATTCCGAAGATCTCGGCAAAGGTGTCCCAGAAGGCGAGTGCATTCTTCTTTGGAATGGTCTGAGTAGCAGCCTTGAGATATAATCCGAGGTTGTCAGGCTGTCCCACCTCGATGAGCCAATCGGAGAACGGAGCTTCGTGATAGTCAATACCAGACTTCCAGTCCTGCCCGAGTTCGGTGATGACACGGTGATACTCAGGGATGACATGCTTTCGCGGGATGAGATTCGCCCCATCGTATGTGAGTCGTCCGTTTATGTCAGTCGTGATTCCCCCAAGCTCAATGAGTGAGTGTCCCCAGTAGTTGGCATCGAGTGCGAACTTCATCAGCAGCTTGAACCACGATGTGTTGAAGTATTTGGCAGCCTCTTCGTCTTCATCGCCATTCTCGTTAACCAGCTTGAAGGAACGAGCCATGACGAATCCCTCGCGTTGCTGTATGCAGCCGGAGAGATGCAGATCTATCTCCACATCGCGGTAGATGTCGTAGAGGAACTGACGGTTCGGGTTGTCAATGTTAATGGCGCGTTGCCATGCCTGCCTCCAGTCGCCAATATCCTTACGGGTAAGCGAGTCGGTGGTGCGCTGAAGCTCCATGACCGTTTTCTTGAAACTCCTGGCATCCTTCTTAGCGAGGCGTAGCGTACCGAACGGTGTTTGCACCAAAGTCTTGTTCTTTTTGTCTTTTCCCATAATGATTACCAGTTATGACGTAGTTTTTTCTGACTTCCATATACCAACGGAAACCCGACAGGGTTGCCGTTCTCGTCAATGGCGAGTGGCAAGTCAGGTATGATCTTACCAGCCTGTACCCCTTCCAGCCACTTGATGGCACGCTCGTATCGTTCCTTTCGTATCTCCATGCCCATCTTCTGCGGTGCAGATGCAGCCATGTGATATAGTGCGATGTCGCAGGTGTACATTACCACGAGTCTGTTGCGCTGAGTACCAGTAGCCTCGAATATGGCCACCGTATCATATTTTGGTCGGAGATAGCCGCTGATTTCCTCGACTGCCTCAGTCTCGGCATTGGCACGATTTTCCGTGCTGACCTGAGAGACCACCTTCAGAGCCTGTTCGCCGATGACCACCTTATAGTCTTCATCCGTGATAAACATAGCAGTACTTTTACATAGTTATATACAATGCCTTCTTCTCGATGTCCTGAACAGTCGTTCCCTTGCGGAAAGTTCCGTTGGCGATAAGCAGCCTTATCTCATGCTTAGAGACAACCATGAGTTTCTTGTTAAAGACAAGCACCATGTACTTACGGTGCGTTATGTGATGGAATTTATCAGCCTTCTTGACGGCACGCTTGAAGCGGAAGCCGAATATCAGTTCTTTAATCAGTTGGAACATATTACCATTGGTTTTTAGAGGTCGGACGCTTGCCGAACCTCGGTGAATAAATCTGTTGTCTTGTATTCTTCTGGAGAATATAGATAGCACCCTCATCAGCATCAGGAGCATCATCATTGCCAGCCATACCCTTTTCGAATGCAAGAAGCTGGTCGAGTCCGGCTTGCATGTCAGGATCATCCTTCTGTGACAGGTCGTAGAACACGAAACCACGTTCCCATAGCGGACTTATGGCTTCGACTCTCTGGAACTTGTCGGGCTTCTTACGTGTATCGCCTGTAATAGGGAGCTGGTAGCCTCTCAGATTACCCTCGGTCGTGAACTCGTCGAGCAGGATGTCCTGCATGAATGAAGCCTCCATTGCAAAGCGTATGGCTATGCCAGCCTCGCGGCTCCATTCGTAGAGGTCATAGCACCATCGGACAAGTTCCGCAACCGAAGCCTTGCGCACGAATGCGCGTAGATGCCACAGCTTTGTCCCCTGCTTTCCCCAGAGCTTTGCAGCCTTGGTATCGTTGCTCTTCTTGGATTTCCACGAAGGGTCTATGTAGAGGACGAATTCAGAGAAGTCCTTCCATGCAGGTCGCTTAGCCCATCTGATCCACTCCTGACGGAATACCGTGCCCTCCACGATCGGGTTGTGCATCATCTCCTTGTTCCATGCACGGAAGCCAACGAATTCAGCATACTCGCGTGCCTCCTCCTTAGTCCATTTCTCCTTCCATACTGGGTTTCCGTCGCTATCAACTGCATAGACGGTAGAGACATGCACGCCCTTGGTGGCGCAGATATTCGCCAGGACGGAAGTCTTGGAAATAAGGTTACCGACCATGAGGAAACGACCACGACCGACATCGAGAGCACCGAAGAGAGCCTCCTTCACCCAGTCGGTAAGCTCACGGACACGCCTCTCGTTACGGCAAAGCTCATCATCATCAAGGTCATCGATGACGATGTAGTCAGGTCGTGCCTCACGTTTGCGGAGACCACGAGGTGACTGTCCACGTCCACATGCAAGGAAATGCACACCGTCCTTCGTCGTAAACTCACCTTCCGTCCAGTCACCGAGAGAAATCTGCTTGCCGAAATCGGCAATGATGCGCTTGTTATACTGGAGCTCTGCCTGAATGTCGCCCAGAAGACGGTCTGCGCTGTCCTCTGATTTACCTACTATCACCATGAAATTGATGAGCCGTTTAGGCTGGAACATCAGCCATAGAGGCATGAAGATGTCGAAGTGGGTTGACTTGGCATGACCTCGTGGCCATTTGAATACCGCCTTGAGGTTAGGTGTGTTCTTGACCTTCGCTGCAGCAGCATTATGGAAAGGAGCGTTGTGAATGATGCGTATCGGTTCACCTGTTACCTTGTCGCGGAGAGTGAGGAAGTGAGGGAAGTAATACTCACAGAAAGCAGCATAGTCTTTCTGGAGCCGACGTATGCGCTGTTCCTTCTGCGTGGCGTTCTCACGTACAAGGCTTGCCGTATCCGTAAGGTTCTGGATCTGCCTGCAATGTTCGCGCCATTCCTCCTGTATTTTCTTAAGTTCCGCTATTGATGCCATGATGTATGCTTAGAGTTCTGCTGATGGAGCCATCTTCTCCATGAGGAATTTGTTCTGGTACTTGTTGATAGCCTTGATGAGTTCGGGGGTGATCTCAGGGTTGTATGTAGCCTGATCCTGAATCCATCGGTTGAATGCCATGAATACCTCGATAGCATCGATGACGTTAGCCTTCTTGTCGAGCTTCTCTATTGTAGCCGAAAGTTTGGAAAGCTTGTCGGCAAGAGTGCCGATAGCCTCGGGATCACCGGATTCGTTGACCTGCCCGATGAGCTTGTCGATGGCGAGGAGAAGTTTGTTGACCAGTTCGGGGCGTGATATGTTCTTGGCTGCTCGTGCCTCCTTCCATCCGTCGGCTGCACACCACTTGGAGACGGATTGCCTTGACACGCCCAACTGTTCTGCAATCTCCGTCAGTTCCATGCCAGAGAGGTACAAAGACCTTCCGAGCGGTTTCTTTTTTTCAATTTCTGCCTTTGTCATAATGTGTGTGGTTAAAAAATTACTGCAAAGGTGATCATTTTCAGACAGTCGAAGAAAAAAGAGAGCAAGCGTTTCATAGAAGTGTGCAACCATTTCATACATTTTTTGTAATGTGAGGGAAAATGACAAACTTTGCATCGTTAATAATCGCAGCTGTGTCGTGGACACAGCATAAAGAACAATGTTTATGAGCAAGACAAAACGAGTTAGAATCAGTAACGAAAGCCTGAACAGCTATGGTACGCGAGTACTGACCGCAGGAATGAACGTGGATCAGTACAACCGCAATCCAGTATTGCTATACATGCATCAGCGCGGTCAGGTTATCGGTTGTGTTAAAGACCTCCGCGTGGAGGGTGACGAGGTGACGGGCGAACTTGTGTTCGACGAAGCCACGGAACTGAGCCAACGCTGCAAGAAGCAATACGAGTTCGGCAGCCTTAAGATGGTTAGCGTTGGCATTGACATCCTGGAACTGAGTGAAGACCCCAAGCTTCTGGTGCAAGGTCAGACAAGTCCGACCATTGCCAAGAGCAAGCTGTTCGAGGTATCGCTTGTGGATATCGGTGCGAATGACGATGCAATCGTACTGCAGAAGGACGGCAAGCGCATAGAGTTAGGCAAGGACGGCGGTGTAGAGTTACCGCTGCTGCATAATATTAACAACAATCAAAAAACAAAAACAATGGATCAAGAGAAGTTAGCCCTTCAGTTGGGCTTGCCCAAGGATGCCGATGAAGCGACCATCACCGCTAAGCTGGCCAAGCTTCAGGCAGACAATGCAGAGGTAGAGACCCTGCGTCAGGAACGCGACACCCTTCGTGCCGCCCGTATCGAAACCCTCGTGAATGCTGCCATCGCCGAGAAGAAGATCGGTGAGGACAAGAAGCAGCAGTTCCTTGACCTCGGCAAGAAGGTTGGTGCTGAGGTGTTGAAGCAGACATTCGATGCAATGTCGCCACAGGTGAAGCTCAGTAGCCTCGTGTCTGGCGACGGAGCACCAGGTACAGGTCGTGTCGAGTACAAGAAACTGAGTGACGTGCCAACAGATAAGCTGGCAGAGCTCAAGGCGAGGAATCCTGCCCAGTACAAGAAACTGTATAAGGCAGAATACGGATTTGAATGTGAAATTTAGTGTTTAACCAACAAAAAGAGAAAAAGACAATGATTCGACTTTTAACAATGTTGATCGCGGTTCTGGTGAACTGCGTGATGGGTAGCACCTTTGCTGCCATGGTCGGCATTAACCCCGTAGTGGGTGCCGTCGGCCTGAATGTAGTTGCCGTCACTCTCGGCAATGTGTTCCCAGCCGGAAGCCTCCGTGCCGGAGTCTATACCGAGATCTGGACAGGTGAGCTTGTGAAGCACCTTCGTCGTGGCCTTGAGGCTACATGGCTTGATGGTATCCCTGACAGTTCAAGCATCGTGAACAATGACGTGATCCACCTGGTGGAGGTAGGTGTTGATCCTGACGTACTGATAAACAACACTACCTATCCTATTCCTCTCCAGGCACTTGATGACGCAGACATCGCCATCCAGCTTGACAAGTTCCAGACCAAGGTGACACCTGTTACAGACGATGAGCTCTATGCTATCTCCTATGACAAGATGGCACGTGTGAAGGAAAGTCATGGTAATTCCATTAACGACGGTAAGTTCCAGAAGGCAGCTCATGCCCTATGTGCACAACAGAATAGTGCCACCACCCCTGTACTGGTTACTACTGGTGAGCGCGATGCGGACACTGGACGAATTAAGCTACGTATGCAGGACATTATAAACTTGAAGCGTGCGCTTGACAAACTGAAGGTTCCTGCAACTGGTCGCCGTCTGGTATTGTGTACCGACCATGTAAACGACTTGCTGGAAACCGACCAGCGTTTCAAGGAGCAATACAACATTGATCGTGGAAACGGTACGGTTGGGCGTCAGTATGGCTTTGACATCTACGAGTTTGCGAACAACCCGTTGTACACCACCGCAGGCGTGAAGAAAGCCGTAGGTGCATCAGCCTCTACTGGTGAGTTCCAGTGCTCATTTGCCTTCTTTGTTCAACGAGTGTTCAAGGCAACAGGCTCGACAAAGATGTATTACAGCGAAGCATCCACAGACCCTGAGTATCAGCGCAACAAGATCAACTTCCGTCACTACTTCATATGTTTGCCAAAGAAGACCGATGCTGGCGGTGTGATCAGAAGCGGATATCAGGCAAGCGCCGTAATTCCTGAAGGATAAGTAAAACCCCATAAATTTGAAGAAAATGAAACTTATAGTAAAGAGTATTTTCCGTGACAAGACAGATCATGTGACAGTCTATGAGCCTGACACCATTCTGGAAGTGAAGGACAAGGAGCGTGCCGCCGACCTTATCAGTCGTGGGCTATGCGCTGAGTACAAAGGCAAGAAAGCCGCTGCCATAACACTTGGCGAAAAGGCTTCAGCCGAGGCAGAAGCAGGAAAAGCAGCCCCTGCGGAGAAAGCAGAGGAAGCACCTGCTGAAGCATCCACCGAAGGTACAACCTCAAAGACCGAGGAAGCGGAATGAGCAAGCCGATGAAATATCTTGTAATCCACTGCACCGCCACGAAAGCAGGTCGTGAGGTGAGTTCAGATGAGATCCGCCGCTGGCACACTGACCCGGTATGCAAGGGTGGTCGTGGCTGGAAGCAGGTGGGTTACACAGATATGATTCATCTGGACGGTCGTGTGGAAAGGCTTGTCAGGAACAACGAGGACGCAAATGTGGATCCGTGGGAGATTACCAACGGTGCGAGTGGCTACAATGCCATCAGTCGGCATATAGTCTATGTTGGTGGTGTTGATGCCAATGATGCGAACAAGGCAAAAGACACACGTACACCTGCACAGAAAGAAGCCCTGAAGCGCTATGTACGGGACTTCCACATGCGTTTCCCACAAGTGAAGATTATCGGCCACAATCAGCTGGCAAGCAAGGCTTGCCCGAGCTTCGATGTCCCTAAGTGGCTGAAGGAAATAGGAATCAACCAAAAATAAGACAGATGGAAATGCAACTCAGTGAAATCCTCAACGTGGTTCTCGGTGGCAGTCTTGTAGGTTCGCTCATCTCCATCATGACCATCCGCAGTGCCCTGAAGAAGGCTCGTGCGGAGGCAGAGAAGACAGTTGCCGAATCCGATACGGTGAAGATAACGAATACTGAGCAAGCCACCCGGATACTGGTTGAGAACATTGTAAAACCCTTAACAGAGGAACTGAATGAAACAAGAAAGGAAATTGGATCGATCAAGCGTGAGGTTGCACGTCTGCGCAAGGCTATCGACAGTGCTAATAGTTGCCGCTACAACGCTGACTGCCCTGTGCTTGAGCGGATGCGCGTCACACCGAAGGAGCGTGACGGTTGCAACCAGAGAGCAGGTGCTTGGGTCGATACACGCAGACAGCGTGACCCACCTCACATTGGATACAGGAAGCGACTACACGGAAATAAGGACGGAACCGCTGAAAGTGCCGATGTCGGAGGTGAGCCTGACGATACCGGCGGACAGCCTCCATAGGCTTCCGAACGGTGCTGGCTACAGTAAGCGTAGCGGGCGTGTAAGCGTGAAGGTGACGCGCAAGACCTCCACTCCGACTGGACCTGAATATATCTACGTATATGCCACCTGTGACAGTCTGCAACTCCTGTGTGAGCGCTATGAGCGTACTATCAAGAATATGCGCAGATTGTATGGCGTACAGTCAAATGGCAGCGAAATACGATGCTACGAATCCAGTCATGAGGAGAATGAGGTGAGTGAAACGCCTCCCTAACGGCATTGGAACGGCATTAAAATGGTATTTAATCGGACTTGTGTCCGGAATAATAGGAACAGTAATCATCTTAATAAAACGAAAGAAATGAGCAGGAAATTTATCTACGGTATTGCAGTCGTGAAGTTCGGCAGCGATACTATCGGCTACATCGAGAAGGGCAGTTTCGACTGGGGCGGAACAAAGCCAGAGAGTACGGACATAGAAGCAGAGCAGGTGCCTGATGCTCCAGTACTCGTGTTGCAACAGAAAAACGGTCAGATCAGTCCTACGTTCAACCTCATACAGTTGGACTATGAGAACCTTCAGCGTGTGCTCGGCGGTACTCTCGTTACCACAGGCGAGGGACAGAATGCGACGGTCACAGGCTGGAAAGCTCCTACAAGCCTCGTTGACCTTAACGGTGCGTGGACTATCGACTTCGCAAGCGGTCAGACGATGACCATCCCGAACGGAACCATCCTCGCGAACCTTGGCGGCAAGCTAACCTTGACGGAAGTGTCTAAGGTAGAGTGTCAGCTTAAGGTGATGAAACCGAGCGACGGTAGTGCACCATACGAGATCAACGATACACCATCTGAGGGCTAATGGATGCACGGGTTATAAGACAAATCCAAAGAGAGGGAGCGGAAGCATTACTGAATATGGGTGTTTCCCTCCCTCTTAAGGATTTCAGGGTACCTTTCAGAAAGGAACCTTTGCATCTGAGGCTGACGATGCACCGCCCGACGATGGCCTGTCAGATACAGATAGCGCGTACATGGCTTAGTGTGGGCATGACACTTGAGGAATTCGAGGGTCTTGACTATGACGGTCAGATGCGTTTCCTTGCCGAGCACGGCAGGAAACTGAGCCGGATGATCGCGCTGACGATGCAGCATTGGTGGCTTCCTACCTGTGTACTGGCTTGGTTTATCCGGCACTATATGAAATGGGAGTATCAGAAGGGAGCGTTTGAGAAGTTTGTTACCCTCATGGGTACGGAGGCTTTTATGCCTATTATCAGATCAGCCGAGATAGCGAATCCGATGAAGCTGAGACTGAGCCAAGCAAAGAAGGGGAGTTAAAGAGCCATTGGGAAGGTTCCCATAGCCCCTTTGGATTTATCTGGCAGATAGCGAGTGCGACAGGCTGGAGCGTGGAGTATATCCTTCACGGTGTGAACTACCAGACGTTGATAATGATGATCAGCGATGCGCCTCGCTATATTGACAAGAAAAAGGAAAGCAAGAACGACAACAGGAGTGCAGAAGAAGAGGCGAACGATATAGTCGGCTTTTTCCGCAGTAATCTAAAACAATAGCCATTATATGAAACCAGTAGAGATTGAGATTCTGATGAAGGATAGATTGAGCAACGGTATTGACAAGAGCCGTGAAGGTCTCAATCAACTGCAGGATGCCTCTCGCAGTCTGACGGAAGTAATAGGTCAGATGGGAGAGGAAGGCGCACGTGCCTCCGACAAATACAACGGTAAACTCAGCGATTTGCGTCAGGGTGTGGAGAAAATGTCCGCATCCCTTAAAGCTATGGGTGTGTCAGAAAAAGACGCAGCCGGTGTACTTATGAGGTCAAGTGAACAGAACGTGCAGTTCGTGGAGGCTCAGGTAACAAGGCTACGCGCTATGGAGGACACTCTACGCTCTGCTTTGGAAAATGGCAACACCGCCCTGGCAGAATCTACCAAGCAAGAGATGGAAACTGTAGAGACTTGGATAAACGAGGCTCTTGATTCCATCCAGAAAAATGCGGAACGGATACCAGCAATCGTCAAGAAATCCGCCTCTACTGCTCCTGCCGAGCATACAGAGAACATGAAGACGCAGCTCCGCACATTGACCTCTGAGATTGCGCGTGCTACGCTTGAATACCGCAACATGACTGATGCGGAAAGGAACTCAGCTGCAGGAATGGAACTGAAGCGCAAGCTGGAGGAAATGATTAAGAAAGCTGCTGAACTGCGTGATGCTATGGATGACGTGAACCGTCAGGTTCGTGGTGAGGCATCAGACACAAGAACCTTTGATGCTCTTACGCAAGGCTTGAACGTAGTAACATCAACGGCAGGAGCTGCAACAAGTGCCCTTCAAATGTTTGGCGCAAGTCAGGAAGACCTCGTTGCCATCCAGACAAAACTACAGGCGACACTCGCCATCAGCAATGCGCTGACTGTTATCCAGAATAACCTCCAAAGAGAAAGTGCCCTGATGTCGGGAATACGCTCCATCAAGGAAAGTGCCCTTGCAACATCTATCGCTATAAAGACGGCAGCAGAAGGCAGAGGTGTCATAGTTACCAAACTTGCAACTGCTGCCCAAGCAGCTTTTAATGTTGTCGCCAAGGCTAATCCATACGTATTGCTTGGCGTGGCCATACTGACCGTGGTTGGTGTACTCTTTGCATTTACCAAAGCTTCAAAAGAGGCAACCGAAGCAGAGAAACGTCAGCTCGAAGAAACAAAGCGTCTGAGACAGCAACAGGAAGAAATGACCAATGCCCTTGGACGGGCTGCAGGAAATGTCGAAGCTAAGTACCGCTCCCTGCAGCAACAATGGAATCGTCTGAAGACCGATAGCGAGAAGAACAAGTGGATAAAGGTAAACGCTGACAAGTTCCATGAATTAGGGCTGAAGGTAAGTTCTGTAAAAGATGCCGAACAGGTATTGGTGGATATGGCTCCACAGGTGATAACCGCTCTTAAAGCAGTTGCGGAGGCAGAGGCTTATAGCGACCTGTACAAGGATTCCATCAAGACTCGTGCAGAGAAGTGGGAGCATCGCATCAAGTCACGTGCTACTGGTGATT
This sequence comes from uncultured Prevotellaceae bacterium, assembly GCA_946411565.1. GTDB lineage: Bacteria > Bacteroidota > Bacteroidia > Bacteroidales > Bacteroidaceae > Prevotella. The sequence goes on from CAMKEM010000008.1 coordinate 26,793, forward strand.
ACTATGTGAGAGCATCTGAAGGCTCTTCAATATCAGAGAAAGAGAAGGAATATCTGAAAGGACTTGGATTCCGGGACAACAAGCATGGTGGAGATGTGGACTACTCAGATCCATTGATTGGTGATGGTGCAGTCAAGTCACGCCGTGCTATTGATGCAATAAACGAATATCGTAAGAAGAAAGCCAACGAAACCAAGCAAACGCTGGAATCAAAGTATAATGAAGAAGTCGATTTCTATGCTGACAAGTGGAAGGAAGCAGAACAGAAAGCTGCTGATGCACGTTCCCAGATTCCTGGCAGGTTACGTTACGATGAAAATGACAAGGACAGGCATAAGGAGGAGGAAAAACGTGCCGAGGCACTAACCGAATTACAGGCTAAGAACCGTCAGGCAGAGATAGACCAGATGAAAGAGGGTGCAGAAAAGAAACGCGCTCAACTACGTCTGGACTATGAAAAAGATATTGCAGAACTCGCCAAACTTGAAAAAGAATGGCGGGCTGCCCAAAATGGCGAACTTACGAACGATCAGAAGGAAGCCCTTGCAGCATCAAGGAATCTTGCCAGGACAAAGCTTGAAGCCGGCGAGGCAGAGATAGCAAAAGAGGAAGCAGAACAGGAACGCAAGCATCGTAAGTCTGAGGCTCAGGCGATGGTTGAGTACCTGAAAGAGTACGGATCCTATCAGCAACAGAAACTGGCGATAGCCAAGGAGTATGCCCAGAAGATTGCAGATGTGGAAGCGTCAGAGGCAGACGAAGCCACCAAGCAATGGCAGAAGAAGAAACTGAACAAGGAGAGGCTTCAGAAGGAAGCGAGTCTTACCTTCGAGAACATCAGTCGTGGTATAGACTGGCACGCATTGTTTAGCGGTGTTGGTGATCTGACGAAGGAGATGATGTTACCGATGATGGAGCAGCTTCAGGCATTTGTGAAAACCGAAGACTACAGGAATGCAGATGCCGATACTCAGGAGAAGGTGACGGAGCTGATCCATGAGATGCGCAAGTATGTTGGTACAGATCAGAGCGTGACATGGCAGAGCCTTGACCGAGCAATCAGGGACTTCACCGCATCGGTAGCAGCCTACGATGCTGCTAAGAAGAAAGAGAATGCAGCTGTAAGTGCGCGTGATGAAGGCAGGAAGCGTCTGAATGCTGGTGAGATTAACGATGAGGAATTCAAGGCTCTGGAAGCTCGTGCGATGGAACTTGGTGACGCTACCGCGAAAGCGCGAGAGGACATGGAAGCCTTCGGTGAGAGACTTAATCGCACGAGCGAGGAGGTTGCCAATTATCAGTCAGGATTGGCAGCAGCCTTAGAGAATGCGAAGGGATGGAAGGGTGTGCAAGGTTTCGATAGCGTGAATAACGCAGTGGGAAATGCCCAGGAACTGAAGGGCACGCTTGATTCTATCCTCCCAAAGATGGGTGATGGCATGGCAAAGACTATGGGGTCATCATTAAGTAGCACAATAGGTAGTGTATTGGGGAATCAGACCAGTGGTTTAGGCGGTATGCTGTCAAGTGGGCTTAGCAATATGATTGGCATCATAGCGCAGATTCCGAAGATGATCCTTGACCTTGCGAATGGCATCAAGAATTTCGTGACAGGAATACTGGATGCACTGACTGAGCTTATCAGTTTACGTTGGATAGATGACCTTGTGGTAAGCATCCTTGATGCGATAGGCGGTCTGATAGATGCAATCTTTGACCTTCCAGAGAATCTGTTCCACGTATTAGAGGCGATTATAGTGAATGGCATAGGCGGTCTGATAGACGGAATATTGGGGCGCATAGGCAACATCCTTACGCTGGGAGCCCTGAGCAGCGGTGGCCCTTCAGAGTGGTTCACAAATTCGAATGCAGAGGAAGTGGCGAAAGCTATTGACCGCCTGACGAAGCGCAATGAGTTGCTTGAACAGGCGATAGACGACCTGACCGATGAAATGAAGACGGCTCGCGGTGCATCGGCTATTGAAGCTTCGCAACGCGCTAAGGAGTTACAGGAAGAGGTCAATGCCAACTATAGGAACATAGCAAAAGAACAAGCTGGCTACCATAGTGCGCACAACAGCTTCAACTATTACTGGGATGGGTATAGCGATGAGCAGATAGCGCGTCTGAGCAAACAGATTGGCAGGGAATGGAACGGTGACCTGTGGAGTCTTAGTCCAGAGGAGATGAAGATGCTGCGTAGCAACGTGGATATGTGGAAGCAGATCCAGGACACAGGTAAGGGCAACTACGGCGGTCGTGTGGCAGAGAAACTGAACGACTATATCGAGCAGGCAGGCAAGCAGGAGGAAATCACGAACACGCTGTATGAGAACCTGACTACCACTACAAAGGACAATGTCTTTGACGATTTCCTTAACTCCCTCTATGATCTTGCCGATGGCAGCGAGGAAGTGATGGATGACATAGCCGAGAACTGGCAGAAGATGGTAAACAAGATGGCGGTGAATAACCTTGTCGGTGCCAAGTTCGAGAAGGAGCTTGAAGGGTGGTATGAGAATCTTGCGAAGCTGAACGAGTCACGAACCAACGGCGAGATAACAGATGAGGAGTACCGCAAGCGACTGGATGCCCTGAAAGCCGAGTACGAAGGCTATGTGGAGAATGCCAAGAAGGATATCGAGACACTACGAACCGAGGGTATTATAAAGGAAACGGAGGAGAACAAGGGTACGACTCAGAGTGGCAAGGCTGGAGCATTCACCACGATGAGCCAGGATCAGGCAGGAAAGCTTGAGGGACTATTCGTGAGCGGTCAGATACATTGGGCAAGCCTTGACGACAAGATGACCGATGTTTCCGTTCAGATAGGAGCTGCAGGTGATACCCTGAAAAGGATCGAGGAGCATACAGGCAGCAGCGCCCTGAGTCTCGAAGAGATAAAGAATGACATCAAGATAATAAAACGTGACGGTCTAAAAGTAAAGTGACATGGCACAGCAAGGACATATACTAAACGGATTGGTACTGATTAACGGTACTGACATCTGGCAGAGATACGGAGTATTCCTGACAGAGGAGCGTCAGGGCGGTCGTGAGAACCTGACCGCCATCATGACAGCGAGCAAGGTGAAAGACCATGTTGGGGTGGATATCAGGGAGCAGAACGGCAAGCGATATTCGCAGAGCCTCGTAGTGAGAAATCAGGAGCGTGACGTTACGCTCCACTTCGCTCAGTATGCACCGACAAAATCCGACTGGCTTCAGAACTATATGGATTTCATCCAGTTCCTGAAGACGGGTAACAACGGCTGGCTGAACATAGAGTTCACGGAACTGAGCCTTATGCTTCGTGTGTTCTATGTAGAGAGCACTGCATACCGTCCCCTTACGTATCTTTGGAAAGAGGGCGTACAGGCAAGCCGTTACAAGGTGAAGTTCCGTGAGCCAAACCCGATAATATAATGACATTATAAAACCATTAGAATATGCTTCTAACGCTATACGATCAATACGGAATCGTCAAGACGACGCTATCGCCAAACGACACGAGCACCCAGGACAAGGAGATCCAGGGTGACAACGTGCTGAGCCTGTCGTTCACCCTCTATGAGTATGTGAGCATAGACGTTAATGACTATGTGGTCTTTGAGGGCGAGCGTTACTGGGCGGTAGAGAAATACCTTCCACAGGAGAATAGCACGGTGGAATGGGAGTACAACGTGAAGCTGTACGGCATAGAGAGCCTTATCAAGCGTTTCCTTGTGCTAAAGACCGCTGACGGTGACAATGAAGCAGTGTTTACGCTGACAGCGAAACCGTCAGAGCACATAGACCTCATCGTGCAGAACATCAACGATGGCATGGGCAACACCACCAATTTCAAGAAGGGAACGGTAGAAGGCACGGAGAATGTTGTCATAGAATACGCAGGCAAATACTGCGATGAAGCCCTGAAGGAACTTGCCGAGGCAGTAGGCGTGGAATGGTGGATTGAGGGCGAGACCGTGAACCTGTGTCGATGCGAGCACGGCGAGGAGGTAACGCTTGGATACGGCAGCGGACTGACAAGCATAGACAGGGACGTGGCCGACAATGCGAAGTTCTTTACGCGCCTGTTTCCGATAGGCAGTAGCAGGAATATAGATCCAGAGAAATACAAAGACCATCAGACAGGCAAGCCATGCAGCCGTCTGCAGTTGCCTGATGGCGTGAAGTATGTAGATGTGAACACGGAACGGTATGGAATCATCCACCACTACGAGCAGGAGGCTTTCTCTGGAATCTATCCGCATCGTGAGGGAGTTGTAAGTGACGTGCGTGAAGAGACCGTGACGGACAATGACGGCAAACCGTTCAAGATATACTACTTCAAGGACAATGACCTGCCGTTTGATCCTAACGACTACGAGATAGGCAATCTGGTGAAGCATGTAAGTTTCGTAACAGGCGAGCTTGCAGGTCTTGGTGCTGATGATGACCACTATTTCGAGGTAAACTATGACAGTGAAACTCGTGAGTTCGAGATTATCACGATATGGCCATACGACAATGACATACAGTTGCCAGGCGGATCATTAATCCCGAAACGATACGACAAGTATATCCTGTGGAATATCAGGATGCCAGACGAATACTATGGTCTCGCGGAGGAAGCATACTATAAGAAGGTGAACGAATACATAGCCCAACACGCACTTGACGTGTCACGCTACAAGGCACCTACGGATCATGTATGGATTGAGAACGAGGGGGTAAACCTGTTCGTCGGTTGCAGGATCCGTCTGGAGAGCCTGGAGTATTTCCCCGACACGGGCTACCGTTCGAGCCGTATCACGAGGATAAGCCGTCAGGTGACATTGCCGAGCCAGATGGATCTGGAGATAAGCGATGCCCTCTCGACAAAGACGCTTGACAAGATTGACGATAATATCCGAGACGTGAAGAACTACACAGGCTCGCTTGTCGGGCGGATGAGTCTGCCAGACATCATCAGAAGCTGGGACACTACCCATCCTACGGATAACAACCTGTACAGCGCACGGCGTAGCCACAGGGAGTTCCTGAGCAAGAATACGGCAGACAGGGCAAAGGGAAGGATTTTCTTTGATGATGGTATAGACCTTGGCGAGTATGAAGAGAGCAACGGAGCAAGCGGAGGACGCATCACCAAGGACGGTGAGGCATACCTTCTCTCCCTTGTTATCAGAACACTCCTTGGCAGTCCTAACTTTACGGACGGCTTCGGTGGTGAAGGCTGGCAACTATGGATAGATGAGAACCAACTTGCAAACCTTACCATTGACAAACTGACGGTGCGCCAGATAATGACGGTGTTTGAACTCCTTGTTGAGAAGATCCGAAGCGTAGGCGGTCAGATCGTGGTGAGTGCCGCCAATGGTAAGATAAAGACCGTTGAGGAAGTGGGTGACTACTACAAGATAACCTTTGAGCAGGAGAATACCTTTGTGGCGCATGACTTGATGCGTTGCCAGACCTTCACAGGCAGTAACCAGAAATCATACTGGGTAGAGGTTGCATCCGTTGACGGCAACAGCATACTTGTGGCAAAGAGCGAGTTTGGAGAGAGCCTACCACTAGAGGCTGACGAATGCGTGCTGATGGGTAACACCACAAACACCATGCGCCAGAACCTGATATTAATATCAGCCACGGAGGATGGTCAGCCCCGCATCGATGTGATGGACGGAGTACATGCCAAGGATTTTTCCAACTGCCTGCGTGCGCGTCTGGGCAACCTGAACGGTATAAGGAACACGGCGTTTTCGGAAAAGCAGCCGAAAGGCTATGGTCTTTACAGCGACAATGCCTATCTGCGTGGTACGTTCCTTCTGGAGAATGGCGATGATGTCAAGACACGTTTTGAGATAACGGAGGGTAAGATACACAGCAGCGTAAGTGCGTTGCGCCAGGACTTTGCGCAGGCGAACGGCTATCTGAACAACCCATGCTTCGATGACGGCCTGAGCAAATGGCAGACAGAGAACGAGACTGTATTCTGGCTTGCCGGCAACCGATGGATATGGGCGAACAACAACGTACTGACGAAGAAGGGTGACGGAGCAAGCGTGACGACGGATGACGGTCGTGTGGTGGTGAGGATCAAGAACAAGTACATCACCCAGCGTAACGGCAACCTCCGTTCTATTCCGACGATGGAGACCAACGCGGAGACAGGCAAGAAGGTGGCAAAGCCTGTATATCTGAGTTTCTTCTACCGCTGCGCTACTGCAGGTACGTTGCGCATCCGCTTCGAGAATGTTGACAAGACCGGCTTCGAGAATTTCGATTCTTTCGATGTAGAAGAGACACTTGCCGTGACTACAGGCTATAAGCAATATACCTGCGATGGTCTGTGGAATGGTACTGGCGACTTCAAACTGAGCTTCACAGGTGATATCTACCTGTACATGCTAATACTGAGCACGGATAAGGTTGAAAGCCTTACATATAGATACCGATCCTTGTTCGAGCAGAGTGCAAAGCTTACGCATCTGGCACTGCAGTACCTTGATACAAACGGCAACATACTTGCCAGCAGCGGCATTATGATAAAGGCCAATGGAAGCGGAATCTACTGTCAGGATGCAAACGGCAACCTTGCGCTTATAGGAGTTGGCAGACAGGTGGATGATGGCAACGGCGGTACGCGAATGGTGATCAAGCTGACTGCAGACAACATAGAACTGGAGGGTTTGGTGACAGCGAACCAGAATTTCAAGATCCTGAGTGATGGCAGCATTGAGGCGAAGAATGGCAAGTTCAGAGGTCAGGTAAATGCGGACAGCGGTGCAATAGGTGGATTTACCATAGGAAGCAGTATGATTGGTACTGGTAATGAAACTGGTGGTGACGGTCTTTTCCTTACCAATAGTATGATAGGCTTCAATGCCACCAATCGTCAGGCGATACTTGGAACCTGGAATAATCTTGGTCAGCCAATGCTTCTGCGCCTGGTGGACACGTCACCAGATAACCTTCTGCCTAAATATGGTATCGTGTTTGACATAAGGAACTCCCAGGCAGCAAACCTTGCCTTCACAGGCAATGGAAACGGTGCATTGAACGGCTTTATCGACGGCTACAGGTTTAACAAGATAATTGTGAACGAAGCAAATACAGTATATGGAGTGGGCATATCCGATAGCAACCGTATCATCGTAAACTGTACGGCTGGAAATTCCGGCATAATTCTTCCGCGCCTGTCATACGTACAAAGAACTCTTCGTATTGGTGACAATACTCCGTTTGCCTTCCGCTTGACAGTAATGGCTGATCTTGGTTCAGACGGTTTCAAAATCTATGGTCGTAATACGAATCCCGGCAGTAGTGGAACACCATGGAACGACGATGACTATCCGTTGTTTACGCACTGGGACGGTGGACAATATGGTAATGACGGTCTCGCTATGGGACAAGGTGATTCGGTGGAATTACTTCTGGTATATGATCCAGACAGGACATCGACCATTGACGGTTTCACGACCAAATATACAGCTCGAATAATAAACAGACAAGACTAACAATTAAACATTATAGGCTATGACAGAACAAGAGAAACAAGAGTTGAAGCTGGAGATAATCAACCAGATTAAATCCGAGAGCCAGAGCTGTGACGAACTTGAGGAAGTGCAGGATCTCACAGGCATAAACTCCCTTCCGGCAATGCGCGGCAACAGCGTAGTGCGTGTACCAATCAGCCAGCTTGGTGCGCCAGCTGTCGCAGCTGCACAACAGGCATTGGCTGCAAAGGCACAGGCAGAGGCAGCAGCCGGAACGGCAAACGCATCAGCAAGCAATGCCGATGCGAAGGCACAGGCAGCCCAGGAGGCAGCGGAGGACGCAGAAGATGCAAAGGCTGGAGCTGAGCAAGCAACCGCCGATGCCCTTGCAGTAGTGCAAACACATGAGATGACAGCGGTGGCAGGTCGCAACGGCGCGACGGAACGCATCACCGCCATGACGGATGATGCCGTGATAGCGAGTGCGGAGAGCGCGATACAGACAACGGGGCTTGCCGTGAAGTATGACGTGACGGCCAAGCTGTTCTACGTGACGGTGGAAGGCGTGAACTACCGCAACTTCCCCGAAGTATCCCTGTATGCAGACGGCAACTATGCCCCACGCCAAAACAAGCTCTACCTCTTCGGCGAGACACTCTACGCCTGGAGTCCTGATGATGCAAACCTTGTGGAAGCAGCTGGCAAGGGTGGCAACACCATCAACGTGACGAAGGTCTATCCCTTGGAGGAAGGGTACTACACGCTTGCTACGGCAATCGCAGCCGTAGAGACAAAGCGCAGGGAGAAGGGTGCTTGCATCACCTACGAGGCAGCTCAGGGCAAATGGGTGACAAAGCAGTTCGTAGGCACTAACCTTGCGAGCTGGGAGAGTGAGAGCAGCTGGGACGACTTCGGCGGCGGTGGCACGGTGAAGAGCGTGACGCTGAACGGAACGAAGGTTGATCCTGATGCGCAAGGCAATATATCCCTTACCGTGAACGAGGTGGCAGTGGATCAGACCCTCGACCCTGCGAGTACGAACCCTGTGGAGAATCGTGCGGTAGCCGGCAAGGTGAGCGAGATAGAGGCAGGCACGGTATTCTCTATGGATGCAGAGTTGAACGATGACGAGAGCACCGTGACACTCTCTCTGAAGAACAAGAGCGGAGCGGAGATAGCGAGCGTGGACATCCCAGCCGGAAGTGGTGGCGGTGGCGGCGGTGACGCATCCACAGCCAAGATAGTGCTTGGCGCAAGCGTGAGCCAGCCTATCATCAAGGAGGGAGGAAACTGTGTACTGACATGGACATACGACCACCAGTATGTAGGCGGTGACGATGCTGGAGAAAGTACAGGCCAGAAAGCTACCATAGAGCTTCGCGTGATGCGTGGAAGCATACAGGCATACAGGGAAGAGAAGACGGACGTGAGTGCGGGCAGCTATACGCTTGACTTGAGCAAGTACCTTCAGGTAGGAACTGCAGATATCTATGTAAAGGCTACGACCACCGACCCGACTACAGGCAATACCCAGACGAAGCAAGCCTACGTGAGCGTCCGCGTGGTGAACCTGAGCCTTAGCAGCAGCTACAGCCTCAGCAACGGCCTTGGCAACGGCGGCTACCTGCACGGTGACAGCGTGGTGATTCCCTATACCGTACAGGGCACAGGAGCGAAGACTGTATTCCTGTATGTTGACGGTGTGCAGAGCAGTAGTGCGACCGTGACCAGAAGTGGCACTACGAATGGCAGTTTCACTATAAACATGAACGGCCTCACCGTTGGCAGGCATACGGTGCAGCTTGTAGCGGAGATGGAGGCGAGCCAGACGCTGACGCTAAGGAGCGAAAGCATCTACATGGACATATTCCATGCAGGTGGCGGTGCTCCGTTGGTCGGCACGAAGATAGTATTCAATGACGGACGTATCTTTGAGGATACGGAACTTACTCCAAGACAGGATCTGACACCGAGACTTGAGGTAGGTCAGTATGAGCAACTAAGCTTCGAGTACTGCGTGTATGACGCAGGTGTCACACCTGCATCCATGGTAATTATGCAGAATGGCGACACTATACAGACCGTGAGTGTACCGAGAAGTACGCAGACATACTCGAACCGCTTCACGGAGCAGGGCGAGCAGACGATGAAACTGGTAAGCGGTGCGACGGAATATCCGTTCTATGTTGATGTGACACAGAGCAGCATCGATGTATCAGAGGCTACCCTTGCCCTTCGCCTGAAGCTGACGGCAGCGGGAAGAAGCAACGGTGAGAGCGATCCTGCGCATTGGGAGCACGGCGAAACGACCACGGCATTTGAGAACGTGGACTGGAATACCAGCGGATGGACGGGCGAGTCGCTGAAACTGATGAACGGTGCACGTGCGATAATCGGCTTCAAGCCGTTTACTGTAGATGCCGCCATCGCAGGCCGCACGATAGAGGTAGAGCTGAAGGTGAGCAACATAACGGACAAGGAGAGCGGTGTGGTGAGTTGTCTGGACGGCACGAAAGGCTTCCAGATAACGGCGGACAAGGCGATGATGTACACCGGTTCTACCAAAGAGGTGATGGACGAGGATGAAAACGTAACCATGCAGCCCGTCGGTGTAGGCCGTCAGTACGGCAGCGACGAGTGGAAGAAGATAGCATTCGTGGTGAGCAGAAGAGCAGACGGCAGACTGATGGAGCTTTATGTGAACGGCACACGATGTGCAGCCGACATATACGGCGACTCGGACAACTTCCAACAGGACACGCCACAGGGCATAACCCTAAGCAGCGCGGGAGCAGACGTGGAGGTGAGGAGCATCCGCGTATATGACCGTGCGCTAAGCGATGACGAGGAGATGGATAACCATATCATCGACCGGCAGACGCTTGACGAGATGGCCGCTTTGTTCGAGGAGAACGATATCCTCGCAGGTGACGGCAGCAGCATAGACTTCCAGAAGCTGCGCAATAAGGGCAAGGGCATAATGCTCGTGGCTCGTGACGGCGGTCTCGACCCTGTGAACGCTGAGAACAACAAGAAGACGGACTTCCTGTCAGATGTGCATCTGTGGCTTCCGGATGGAAGGTACGTATATCTGCATAACGTGAACATCCGCATCCAGGGCACGAGCTCAACGAAGTACCCGACCAAGAACTACCGTATCTACTGTGCGAAAGGTGACAACCCGGAGATGTACGTGAACGGTGTCAGTCAGGCGACCAAGAAACTGGAACTGCGCATAGGTCAGAAGAAGGTCAAGATACTATGTGCCAAGGCAGACTATTCAGACTCATCTATGACGCAGAACACTGGTGGCGCGAAGATATGGAACAACCTGATGAAATCACTCGGATTCCTTACGCCTCCGCAGCAGGTGGACAGTACGGTGAGGACAGCCGTGGACGGCTATCCGATAGACGTATTCTCGGCAGAGAGCCTTGAAGATACACCTATATATTATGGTCAATATAACCTGAACCACGACAAGAGTGACTGGCAGGAGATAATAGGCATGGAGGGTGTGGACGGCTTCACTCCGACAGAGCCTATTGCGTTCGAGTTCCTGAACAACACCCAGCCGTTATGTCTGTTCCAAGGGGCAGCAGACCTCGATACCCAGGCAGAAGCGGATTTCGACAATGCGCTTGAGTTCAACTATCCTGCCAAGACAGGTGGCGAGGACACGAAGTGGGCGAATGCCCCTGTAGCGAAGAAGAACGCCTTCAAGCGTCTGTGGGGATGGATAAGGGACTGTAAGCCGGTAGGTGCAAGCACGGACAACATAAGCAGTTTCACATCGAACAAGTTCAGGACAGAGGTGAGCCAGTACCTGAACCTTGATTTCCTTCTTTGCTGGTGGCTGTTCACGGACTATTTCGTGAATGTTGACCAGAGGGCAAAGAACATGATCGCAGCAACGTGGGATGGTCTGATATGGTATTTCCTGTACTACGACGGCGATACCCAGCTTGGCGACCGTAACGACTCAATGCTTGCCTACCTATACGACGTAACAAGGGAGACATGGGATGCAGAGAAGAGCAAGTACGCATTCGAGGGACATGACTCATGGCTATGGTGCCTCGTGCTTGCAAACTTCGAGAGCGAGATCAAGGCAATGGCGACCACGATAAGGACTAAGCTGACCAACGAACTTGCGAACAATATGTTCGACATTGAGCAACAGGGCAACTGGTGTGGTAGAGCCTACAACAAGAGCGGTAAGATCAAGTACATCATTCCCCAAACAGAGGGAGTGATAGTAGGCGGAGAGCTGGTTAAGTACCCATACATATATGCGCTGAAGGGTGACAAGCAGGCATTCCGTCATTGGTTCATCCAGAACCGCTTTGCGCTGCTCGATGCGAAGTACGAGACAGGCAACTATATGTCAGACAACATAGACATGTATATGAGCCGAACAGCCGAAGCCGCCGCCAATACCATAGTGGTGAAGAGTAACGAGCTATACTACTTCGGATATGGCACGAATAACGCTCCCCACCTTCAGGCGAGCCAGAAGGCAGAGAACGGTGAGACGGTGACACTGGTGTTCGAGAATGCGTTTACGGTGAACGACCCTATCAGAATCTACGGTGCGAGCCGTATAGCCGAGCTTGACTGCCGTGGTGCAGCGAACAACCTCACGGGTGACATGAACCTGAACAAGTGCAATGTTCTCCGCAAGCTGAATCTCCAGACAGGAGGCAATGGCTCAATGGGATGGTGCCTCGTGCTTGATAAGTGCCGTCAGCTCGTTGATGTAAACCTCTACGGTCAGGCAAACGCGAAGACGGGAACGCTTAGCAGTACGGAACTTGACTTCAGAAACCAGACACGCCTTGAGACCCTTGATGCGCGAGGCGTTAATGTACAGGCTGTATTGTTTGCGCAGGGTAGTCCTCTGACAACTGCGAAACTCGGTGGCAGCATCCAGACATTGCGACTGGAGTACCTGCCAGAACTGACGATGGAAGGCTTGACACTCCAGGCATGGAACACGGTGAAGACCCTGCGCTTCAGCGGTTGTCCCCACCTGAACTGGCAGACGCTTGTCGGACGCTGTACGAGCTTAGAGAGGGTTCGCATAGAAGGCGTAAACATAGAGGACGACGGCACATTGCTGAACCGCTACAAGACGCTGAAGGGCGTGGACGCGAGTGGCAACGCCGTGGACTATTGTGCGTTCACGGGCATGGTTAAGCTGACTAAGTACATGGAGGATGAGGAATATGCAGCCATGCAGGAACGCTATCCGGAACTGACGATAGTACAGCCTGAGTATTCGGTGATTGAGTTTGACGACAACGTGAGCGATGATGCGAACGTGAGCAACCTTGACAACGGTACAGGCTACAAGTTCGGCAACGACTATGTGCCGAGCGGTCACGTGACAGCCATACTAAAGAAACGCCACCGTGTACTGGCGAAGCTGACGAAGAGACCAACGACCAGGAACATCACCCATGCGGGTGTTCAGACTACGATGAACAACGCGGACGGTGAGATGACGATATTCCCACTGCATGATGAGAACTCGAACTACTATGCCGATGCCGAGGATCTTAGCCACTGCACAGCTGCACACCTTGATGCGAGCGAGGGTGACTGGATGATGTGGGAGCCCCATAGGTGGTTCAAGGGAGTGAACGACTATCTGAACGGCAAGCACTATGCTTGTTGGAGCAGTAACACACAGAAACCGAAGGAACCAGACTGTACCATAGTGACGCTGGAGGACATACAGGGTTCGGGTGACTACCGTAACAACTATAAGGTGAAGAGCGGAATGGAGACATTGGCTCAGAGCTATGTGTCAGATGGAAACTATGCAGTATGCCGTGTGGGGGTGAATGGTTATTCAAAGGTTCGTTTCCCAAGTGTGCCAGGCACGGGTCTCATAGGTGCTGTGTTCACGGATAGTGGTGGTAACGTGATTAACTCGGTTGTGGTTAGTACGCTGAATGCTCGATTCGTAGCGGGCATGTATCTGATATCTGATGTACCAGCGAATGCCGTATCGCTTAGCTTCACTATACAGAAGTCGGCAGAGTTCGATATGGTTGTGCTGAGCAACAGTACAAAGATAGAGGATATGGAGCCATACTGGGCAGAGGAGGATGAGCATCTCTGCGCCGTTGTTGGAAGTTCGGTTGCGAATGACAAACTGAGAGCGTGCATTACTGGTGGTAGCACGGCAGCGAGCATGGCTTGGTCAGACTTTCACTATTACTCCGTACTCCGCGGAATGCAGCAGATAGACGGTCTGATGCATAATGATATCGCCAACCTGTTCTATGCCAAATATGGCCGTAGAAATAGCCAGATGCAGTGTGGTGCAGGTCAGCACACGAACATGCGCACGACTGGCGGTACGGCCAAGATAGGAATGCAGGACACGGTGAACACGAACGGCACGACGACTGGCGGTGTGGAGAGCGAGGGACTTGCGTTCTATCAGGAGAAGAACCAACTGGGTGAGACGGTGTTCACGCGCATCAACAACACTAACTGCCTTGGGTATGAGGATATCTACGGTCATAAGTATGACATGATGGATGGTGTGGATTTGCCGAACGACAGCGGTAATGTTGCCAAGTGGCGTTTCCTTATGCCAGACGGAACATACAGGAAGGTGCAGGGCATAAACGTAAACGAAATCTGGATAACCGCGGTGGCACATGGTCGCTGGATGGATATGGTACCTGTAGGACAGGGGGGCAGCAGCTCAACCTATTATTCCGACAGATATTATATTAGTGGCTCAACAGGCCGTGTGGTCTATCGCGGCAACAACGTCGCGAGTGCGGATGGCGGCGTGTCGTGCGCGAATGCGGGTAACGCTGCATCGCACTCGAGCGCGGGTATCGGGTCGCGTCTGGCCTTCCGCGGAAAAGTCGTGGTGGCGCAAAGCGTGGCAGCGTTCAGGGCGGCGACCGAGGTAGCGTAAGCGAGAAAGCGAAAGCGGGAGCGTAGCGACAAAGCGAAAAAGCGTGATGTCTGAGGCACGAAGACATCAAGAAAAACGGGCTTTAGCCCGTCGATATTGGTGGATTTTTTCGGTATTCTCGCAGGAAATGAGTAACTTTGCAAGTCAAAAAGGCGGAAGTTCTCATAGGCCGTGTGGTCTATCGCGGCAACAACAACGCGAATGCGAATGGCGGCGTGTCGTACGCGAATGCGAATAACGATGCATCGAACTCGAACGCGAATATCGGGTCGCGTCTGGACAACCAAAGGATATTGAATCGGCGTACAGCGATGGGGACGTGTTCCCCGATGCGGTGCCGAGAGAACGGAGCCTCACCAAAAGCGGCTATTGCCGGAAAGGTGAAAAACGGAGTGACGGGTAGAGTTTGGTAGGGCATTACTGTCTCGAAGAACTTAGACCCACAGAAGGAAGGCACAGACCTTCACTAACAACCAAAACTTAAACTATGCGTAGAGAAGGATATATCATTGAGGAAATCGTGGACTACGGCAATATGTCGGATTCTTTCGATACAGTGCTCCGAGGCAGCAAGCGCAAGCAATGCCGTCAGGGACGCTGGCTCCTCGCGCATAGGGAGGAGGTGATACGTGAATTGTCCGATCGCATTGCTAACGGTACGTTTACCGTGAAGGATTACAGGGAGCGCGAGATTATCGAGGGTGGCAAACTGCGCAAGATACAGGTGCTATCTATGTATGACCGCATCGGTGTACATGCCGTAATGAATGTGGTGGACAGACACATGCGCAAGAGGTTTATCCGTACGACTTCTGCAAGTATCAAGGAACGTGGTATGCACGACCTCCTTGACTACATCAGACGCGATATGAGGGATGATCCTGACGGCACGCGGTACTGCTACAAGTTCGATATCTCCAAGTTCTATGACAATGTGAAGCCTGACTTCGTGATGTATTGCGTGAATAGGCTTTTCAAGGACAAGAGGCTTATCGACATGTTGGACGGCTTTGTGCGTATGATGCCTTCGGGAATCAGCATAGGGCTGCGAAGCTCGCAGGGACTGGGCAATCTCCTGTTGTCGGTGTTCCTTGATCACTATCTGAAGGACAGGTATGGTGTATGCCATTTCTACCGTTATTGTGATGACGGAGTGGTACTCGCAAGCTCTAAAGCAGAGTTGTGGATCATACGTGACATTATTCACGATCTGGTGGAGAAAATCGACTTGGAGGTGAAATCCAACGAGCGTGTGTTTCCCGTGAGTGAGGGCATCGATTTCTTAGGCTATGTGATTTACAACTCCGAACATGTGGAGCTGCGCAAGCGTATCAAGAAGAAGATGGCTCGCAAGATGCACGAGGTCAAGAGTAGGAAAAGGAGGCGTGAACTGACGGCAAGCTTCTATGGCATGGCTAAGCACGCCAACTGTAATATGTTGTTTAACAAGTTAACAGGTAAGACAATGAAATCATTCAAGGATCTTAATGTCGCTTACAAGCCGGAGGACGGCAAGAAGCGTTTTCCTGGTGTGGTGGTTAGCATCAGGGAGTTGGTGAACCTACCTATCGTAATCAAGGATTTCGAAACAGGTATCAAGACTGAGCAAGGTGAAGACCGCTGCATCGTTGCTATCGAGCAGAACGGTGAGCCGAAGAAGTTTTTCACCAACAGCGAGGAAATGAAGAATATCCTCGCACAGATTAGGGAAATGGTCGATGGGTTCCCCTTCGAGACCACCATCAAGACGGAATCTTTCGGCAAAGGTAGGACCAAGTATGTTTTTACATAATGCAAAGGACAGAAGGAACCGCAGGTGTAAAGCTGATCGAGTGCGTCAGCCCTGCAAGAAACAAGTGGAGTGTCCGCTGGGACATCCATGAACATGGGGATGGATTCGCAGACTATATGGAAGCGGAGTTTGGCTATAAGCCGACTCTTGATGAAATAAAGGCTACGGTCATAGGATGGTACAACAAGCAGACAGACGATGCCATCCTGTCAGGCTTTGAGTATGAAGGTAACCTCGTGTGGCTTTCCTCTGAGAACCAGTTCAACTACAAGGCTGCGTATGACCTTGCCGTGCAGACGGATGGTGCGACACTTCCAGTCAAATTCAAGTTCGGTACTGACGAACAGCCTGTGTATCGGATCTTCGATAATATGGCCGACCTGACAGAGTTCTATACGAGTGCCATGCGCTTCATCCAGAACACGCTGGATGCCGGATGGCAGAGGAAAGACACGTTCCGTCTGGAACTGTATCAGATGGAGTAAAGTCTGTGAAATCCCTATGGAGGCAGGGTATATATAAAAGCCTCCAGCCTGTTAATATAGACGCCAATCATTTATTAACAACGTCACCGCAATAGTGCACGACTGGAGGCAGTATGTCCTTTGGTCGTACTGTTGCGGTTTTTTTTTGTTGAATAAATGATTGGCGGTACAAAGGTACACATTTTTTTTGAAATGACCTACTATGAGATAATAAAATTGAATAAAGAATCGATTGACAGGCTAAATTCGGCAGGATTCCGCTTGGATGACTGCAAGTACGTGGCATTATATGAGGATTACAGGAGAATGCATGAAGCCGGTGACAAGATGACCTATATCGTGTCCGTACTCCATGACCGCTACCATGTGTGCGAGCGTAAGATATATGACCTGATAAGGCGGTTCGGAGCACACTGCACGATCGGTGCAGTGTGATTGGATCATTATATGTCTGTGTCTCGTGGAATAGTTGTACCTTTGTGGCAACCAAATCAACGAGACAATGAGAAAGCAGTATCTATCGGCACCGCTTCCTTTTCAGGGACAGAAGCGGATGTTTGCCAAGGAGTACATAAAGGTGCTTCAGCAGTTCCCTGACGGAACAACCTTCGTGGACTTGTTCGGTGGCTCAGGCTTGTTGTCACACATTGCCAAATGCCAGAAACCGAACTCCACCGTAGTATATAACGACTTTGACGGCTATCGCCAGAGACTTGAAGCCTTGCCAGTCACAAATGCGCTTCTGGCGGAACTGAGGGAGATTGTTGACGTGCCACGCCACAGGCCGATATCGGGAGTGTTGCGTGAACGCGTTCTGTCGTGCATACGCAAGTATGAGCGTGACCACGGTTACATTGACTATATCACGCTGTCATCCTCCGTGATGTTCTCCATGAAATACGCCAACAACTTTGCGGAGCTGGAGAAAGAGACCTTATACAATAACATAAGAACCACGGACTACCCACCGTGCCAGGACTACCTTGACGGCCTCACGATTACCTCATGTGACTATAGGGAGGTATTCGAGCAATACAAGGATGTGCCAGAGGTAGTGTTCTTGGTAGATCCTCCATATCTGAGTACGGATGCCCAGACCTATAAGATGTACTGGAAACTGTCTGACTACCTTGATGTGCTGACCGTTCTTGCAGGGCATCGCTTCATCTATTTCACTTCGAACAAGTCATCCATCGTTGAGCTTTGCGACTGGATGGGTGAACATGCCGAACTCGGCAATCCGTTCAGGAACTGCCATCGTAAAGAGTTCAATGCCCACATGAATTATAGCGCATCATATACGGATATCATGCTATATACGAATGCCGCTTAAATCACATTCTAACACCATTTGAACTATGAACAAATACTATCAGATACTGGGTAGGATTCTCGAATGTGGGAAGACCCAGACCAACAAGAAGGGCAATATATGCTACCTGCTCAATGAGCAGTTGTCTCTGACTCCTGGAGACCTGCTCGACATCTTCGAGAGCCACGGAATAGCGAGGAAGAAGCTGAGGAATGAGTTGCAGTTGTTCATGCAGGGTGAGCGGAACGTGGAGCGATATCGTGATGTGGGTATCAACTGGTGGGACTATTGCGGAAGCGTACTGGTGAACAGCTACCCGACATACTTCGAGAAACTGCCACCACTCATTGCGAAGATCAACAGGGAGAGGCGCAACAGCAAGAACTACGTGCTGTTCCTCGGTGAGACAGGGGCAGAGAGTAACCAGGCTCCATGTCTTAGCCTGGTGCAGTTCCAGATAGACGATGGGGAACTTGTCCTGTCTGCATATCAACGAAGCAGCGATGCAAACCTCGGATTACCTGCAGACATATACCACCTGTATCTTATGGCCAGACAGATAGAGCTACCATTGAAGTCAATCACGCTGAATCTCGGCAACGTACACATATACGAGAATAATATAGCGCGAACGCGCCAGTTGCTCGATGGGGATGAGACTGTAAGGTTTGATCTGAATACTTGAATGATTGCAAATAAAAAACGCCCCGGAGGAATCTGAGGCGTTTTTGGGTTATTTTGGGCAAACCGAAATAACCCATTTTTGTTTGGGGGAGGGAACACGAAAAAGTAACATTTCGTTTTACGATGCGGAACGCTTCGTTTTATTTTTTAGGAACATTTCGTTTTGCGGATTATACAACGCAGAGGCGCAAAGATATAGAGATTTATTCTGAACACGGAATGCACAAAAGAAACGACTTGCGCAGCTTGTTGAGCTATGCGAAAAAAATTTCGTTAATTCCGTGCTTTCCGTGTTCAGAAATAATCTTCGCACCTTTGCGTCTTTTCGATTAGTTGTTAATCATCTAATTCATATATCTGCATCATTTTTGCTATATCTAACTTACTGAATGGTATAGGATCTTTGAGCTTGTTTTCTGATTTCCTTTGCCCGTATGGTACAAATGACGGAACGTAGTCAATGGTCTTAACCAGATAGAAATCATTGTTGATGTACTCTATTATGAAAATCTGTGTGTACTGGTTGTGTGAGCGACCATATTGACAAGAGAAATTGAATCCTTTGTCGGTCGGTACAGTACCGAGGAATAATAAGTCGTAAATCGGCATAAGGCAAGGAAAATATGCCTTAGAGATTGTTTTGCCATTCTTCAAGAGCGATATATACCGTATTGGCCTGTCTATGTCATCATCCCATGTTTCATCACTATATACCGAATATTCGCTGAGTTTTCCCTTAAGTTGCACATGAGCTGTGTCAACTGCTTCCGTGACAGAATCTTGACTCGCTTCTATTTCCCGTTTTAAAACTGCATTATCAGGAACACAAATATCACCTTCTTGGGCAACTACTTTCCATAGCAACGAAGAGTCATTTTCCAAATACATTACGGCTTTTGCATAAGCGTTTTCACCATAACTGCCTTTTATTGTGACATATAATGAATCATTTATGAATTTACCCAATACGTTAACATCTCCGTCTGTATCACTTATACCAAGAAAGGAAGAAAATACAAAATCCTCACTTCCATCATGACAGTATCCATTCTTTATGACAGAATAAAACACTCCCTTAATGGTATCATTATCCGTTTTTCGCAAGATTAATCCCAGATACTCGTTTTCTTCGGTAGTGTCATTTATCCAAATATCATGTTCCCACGTTCCTACGTAGTCTTGTGGCTTTGGCGTATAGCTTTGATTTTTGCAAGATGCAAAAACTAAAGATATTAGAAATATAACAATATATTTATTCATTTAATCAGTTTCTTCAAGAAATTAAGAAATCCCTTCGACCTCTCCTTTATATAAGGACGGAGATGAGAGGGTAGGATAGGCAACATCGTTTCTGTCATGCCCTTAGGAACATACACGCAGCGTATCATTGTTATCATTCTGCTGAACGCCTCTGGGTTTACGCTCTTGAGAGTAGAAGGGAGATAGATTTCCACTTCTGGCGTATATTTGCTTTCTGCCATACGTATTTCTTCCCAGCCTGTGCCAATAGTTGTGACACCTTCCATGAACTCCAAAGTCTTTAAATTATATGCTCTCTGATATCTTATGATGTTATTGTTTACAGAACAAGAAGCACGGTATGCCATATTTTCTATTCCTGGTCTTATGCAAAGATGTTCACATAAACTTTTCCAATAAACGGTCTTGCCATCGGGGAAATACACAAAAGTGTCATCCTGCTGGCATTCCTCACTCTTGCCGCTTGCACAGTCATAAAGAAAACATTCTTTTTCGTCTATAACCACAGCCTTCCCATTTTCGAGAATTTCCATATTCTCATGCCATTCAGGCAGAAGCAGGTTGAAGTCTTTATCTACAATATTATCATCGCCTTTATTAGTGAATGCAATAGTATAATCACCATAGAATTCTTCCACCCCAAAATCAAATTCATACTTTTTCTTAGTTGCGAGATTCATCGCACCATACTTTGATTCATAGGTAATCTCTATGATATCATCATCAATGAAACAGAGGGCATCATCCACAAATGGAATGATAAATTCATTCTTGTGATTGATGATTCCGCATTTATTGCCTTTCTCAACGACAAACCTTCCCTTACATCCTCTTGCCCAATCATATTCAAATGGGATTACGACCTCTCCTTTCGTATTGATAGTACCCCATTTCCCGTCTTTCTGTACCAAGGCACATGATGTGCCGGAACAATACTCAGCATTCGTGAATCCTTCCGCAAAATCGTAAATCGGTGGAACAATCTCTTTGCCTTTATAGTCAATGAATCCCCATTTTTCGTTAATGCGTACTGCCATGCTTCCATTGCATGGAGTGGACATGTATTCGTATTTTGTATCAGCAATAGTCCATCCTTGTATGTCAGTAAGTCCCCATCGGTCATCCTTGCAAACACAGATGGGGGTATCGGCATCAATAAAAACAATACTGTCATACACAGCGAACAGCACAACCCTGTCCGTGGCGTCCTTCAGGCCAATCTTGCCGTTCTCTACAAAAATATGATAGTCAGTTTTAGCCATAATTTTTGAAATGTTCAAATTTTAATGCAAAGATAGTCATAATTTTGGAAAACAAGAAATAGTGCAGAAAAAAACGGATATAGGGCGTGTGTAATTTTAGTTAAACTTTAACTTTTAACCTTTTCTGCTCCCAATGTACCTCCGATGTATGGAACGGACTTATAACGGTTTTATAACGGAGGTGGAACGGACTTGAGGTTAGCGTGTAGGTTTTACTTTCGCGAGTTCGGAATTGCCTGGAAGGCAACACTATGAGGACTCCGCGTAGCGCCTGACCATCGGGAAGAACCGAGGTGCATACTCTACGAAGGAGAGAATGCCCTCGGATAGAGAACCCCAACCATCTTTATCAGCTTGGAGGGCTGTACCTGATTGTTTTCACATGGACTTTCACTATGTACTGCCTTCCAGGCAGAGGAAAGATTGGGGTTCCCCCCCGCACATCCTCGTTTCACTCGTATGTACGGGGGTACTTATAGTGTTGCCTTCCTGGCAATTCCGAAATTATGTAACCTAAATATTTATATGCGTAACCAATAAAATGAGATATAATGTACTCACATACAGGTATTTACTCGTAATTATCCGAAAGGGTAAAAGTTAAAGTTTAACTTTTTGCAGTAACACCCATACTATATGGGTATTTCTATTCTAATTATATATATATTATATATAATATATATATAATTAGATATAAGAAACAAGGAAAGCGGGGGATAGGGTGTGTATGATTTTAGTTAAACTTTAACTTTTTACCTTTGGTGGTCAGGAGAGAGTAGGAATGCGAGGATGTGGATGTATCAGTAATATTTCGCAAAAGTAAGTTAAATGTTTTGCTGATTGGGAGATAATTGAGAAATATTCATTACTTTTGTCTGTCGATAACCTAAAACTTAAATCAATGACACGAGAAGAATATTTTGATGTAATTGACCTTATGCGTCGTTATTATTCGATGCTGGATATTTACAAAACAAAGAAAAGTCTTGACCTGGCAGATTGGGTGAAGCAGACATTTTATCTTTGTAATATGGCAGTGAAAGTCAAAAATGTAATTGATGTTGACTGGCAATCAATGGAGATGTCATTATCTGACATGTTCAAACTGCATCGTTTTTCCAAGAAATTGAATGATGATATACTGTCTGAATTATCGGATGTCATACCAGGAATGAAGGATTACACGCTTCCTGTAAGAGAAGTGAAATGGCATTATGGGGACGAGGATGATGAGGATTATGATGAAGATGACGATAGTGGATATTATGAGGATTACCATGATGATGGTAATGGCTTTGCTACAAGGGCGGCGGTTTTGAATCTCGAAGTTGATGGGCTCAATGAAATGGATTTCATCAGTGATAATGAAAAGACGATAGTAAAAGAAGCCAGAGATACTGCCAATAAAATACTTGCAGAATATCAAAAAATGCTGGAGGGGCTTTCTCCCATAGTTGAACGTGCCTATAATGAGCTTGATAAGTTTCATGATAGCATAAGTGCTATTGATAGTAAGATTTCAGAATATCTTACGGATAGATACTACACTTTTCTGGAAGCAAAAGAAGCTGAGATAGAAGATAGCCTTGTTAAACGGCTTTACGAAAAATATGTTGACCGCCTTGATGAAACATTGGAGCCACGCCATTGGACGGTGATGCTGAAGGATTATCTTAATGCGGATGACTATAATCCTGCGAAGATGCTAATCAAGGACTGTTTCAGTTACACTCACGCTCTGGATATATCAGATCCAAGGATAAACAGTCATCTCTGCAATGACTATAATGACTTGGATGAGATAGATAGGTTCTTCAACTATTTCCTTGAGGTTGCAATACTTCAGTCGAAGGTGAGAAGTGATATTAGGATTATTAGGAGACCGTTGAAGCCTCTGCCTTCTGAGGTTGTGGCGGAAATCCGTGATAATCCCGAATTGAATGGATTGTTCAGTGATGCTCTCGGAAGGGTTGTGGAGAAAGTTAAAGCAAGAAACACATGGAAATGGGGGCATTTGAAGAAGGTGCTTGAGGATGATCGTTTTATCATTCATTGTAATGATTCGGGTTTTGGTCGATTGATTCATGATATTTTCCCTGACATTAATGATGATCAGGTAAGGAGGAATGTGGGTAATAGTTCTCTTAGCCAAAAAGATTTGAATGAACATTATAGGGATATTTCGGAAACAAATGCTTTACGCTCTGTGTTTATCGCCATCGGTGATGAGTTTAAGGAACTGAGAAATGCCATTCAATGACAGGTGTAGTTACCTGAGACTTGCCCATTAATTTTGTGCTATATTTGCAATTTTAGGTCTATAGAAGACCATTTTCGATTTATTGGAATGACAATTCCGATAAATATTTTCTATTTTATTTGTTTCTTTATAAAAAGAAAATATTTGAATATGAGACATATTCAAATGGAAAATCTGGCTCAATGCCTTAAAATTGCCAATATGGCATAAAATAAAATATTTGAATTATTTTTCTGGTAATCGTCGCTAATGTTTGTTCCGTCCTTGCAACTTGCTGCTAAAACAACAAGTTCTTTTACCAAATACTTACCAAATTTTGCCTCTTTTTACCAATTTTACCAAAAGCTTTAGAATGTATTTTTTTCTTTATAACTTTGCACTTGCAATCGGAAAATCCGGTTGTGAGTGCTTTTCGTATGTAGCCATGCGAGAGTGCTCTGAATAAGAATTTCAAAAATTTAAAAAAGATGATTCGCAAGTTAGCTCTGAAGGAGCGACACCTAAAAGGGCAGTCCGTTAGGGCTGTTATATTGGTCGATATTTTGTTGAATGAGGTCTGTAGGACCGACACCTATAATCTTAGTCTTCAGGTGTCGCACTTACAGCGCTCCATTCCCCACATCCATTGGCATTGACAGCCCTCACGGACTGCCCTTTTAGGTGTCGGGCTTTCAGCCCTTATATACTTGTGAAGGTTAAATTTAAAATTTCAAACTATGGTAAAAAAATCAAAAAACCATCTTGAAAGCAAGCAAGAGGAAGAAAGAAACCTTAGCGTTCCAGTCTCAGAAAAAGCACAGAAAGAGAATTTGATTGCCTTCGACCTTTGCGTGAAGGAGGCAGGGCTTAACTCCAAGACAATGGATGTGTGGGGCGAGAACAACTGGCACAACAACCTTATGGCGGTGCTATCCATCGGCTTCCCGAAACTCATGTCAAGGGAACAGGCGTTTGCCGTGGTGGCAGAGAAACTGCCTGACTATGCGCAGAATGATGACTGCAAGGCACTTGTCAATTATTTCTATGACAACCACAGTTCTACGAAGTACCTGTCTTCCGTCATGCGTGAAATAAATGCGAAGGCGCAGGAGATTGCACGCAAGAACGAGGTGGACGCAATGGCGGTGCTTATGGACGGATGGGATGCGCCTGTATTGCCAGAGAAGATTCCGAGGCTTATGGAGTTGCTCGTAAGTAACTACGACAAGCGTTTCCGTGAGATGCTGCTTCTCTCTGCATTGCCTGTGCTTTCGGCTCATGCAAGTCATTTTCGTGCGATGTATCTGAATGGGCAGATAATCGGACCACAGACATACGTAACCGTGATTGGAGGCTCTGGCTCGGGAAAAGGCAACTGTACGGCATTGTATAAGGATATGATAGAGCACACGCTTGCAGCTCACGATGCGAAGGAATGGGAGAAGGTTCGCAGAAATCAGGAGGAGCGCGATCAGAAGGCGAATGCAAAGGAGCGTCCGCAGAAGTATCATCCAAAGCTGAGGCTTTTCGAGACTACTTCAAAGTCGTCAATACTTGAGTTGCAGACGAACCTCGGGAAGAACGGAATGCTGCTTGGGCAGTTCTCGGAGGTGGATGGTCTGAGTAGTGCTGCGCGTGCACGTTTTAGCGATATAACGGTGCTGTTGCGCAAGGGCTGGGATATGGATACGCACAGGCAGTACTATATGAGCGAATCAACCTGCAACACTCATGTGCAGATGTCAATATCGTTGCTGATGGCTGGTACGGTGATGGCTATGCTTGAGCGATTGTTGACGGCTAAGAACCGTGAGGGCGGCTTGATGCAGAGGTGCATTCCGGTGCTCGTGCCAACGGGAGGGCGCACTTTCCGTCCGCCAAAGCAGAACTGCCTGAAAGCGGAGGAAGTGGCAGAGCGTGACGAGATGCTGATGTCTCTTTATCAGAAGGATATGGGGCTTGGCGATGAGGTGGAGGTGCTCAAACTTCCGAAGATGAAAAAAGCGATTGAACGATGGTTTGACGAACTTGAATATCGCTATAGTGTTGGTGAGTTGGATGAAGCGGGAGCCGATTTGTCGCATAGATGCGGTGAGTTCATGATGAGGGCTGCTATTCCGCTTGTGGCTCTTGAGGGCAGGGAAACGCGCGAGATTGTGGATTTCTGCGTGTGGGTAGGCAGGTATGCGCACTATACCATGTGTCGCCTCTACGGAAAGAGCACGCAGATGAATATTGACAATGACAGGCAGTTGCTCAATGGCTGTCAGGATAGGAGGAAGACGAACGAACCGCTTCTGAAGCTTCTGAACGACACCTTTACGCTAAGCGAGATAGTGGAAGTGAGGAAAAGTCACGGAATTGTTTCCAATGTTAGGCCGCTTATTACATCCTATCTCGATAAAGGAAAGATAATGCGATTGGGTAGGGGAATATATCGTAAGCTGAAGGTTTAAAGTTAAAGTTTAACTAAAAACATACACACCCAGAATGGGAGAGTAAGAAATTAAGAGATTAAGAAATTAATAACAAACGCAAAGGCGCGAATGTGCGAAGGATATTTTTGAACACGGAAAGCACGGAATTGACGAAAGTTTTCGTTTCTTTTGTGCATTCCGTGTTCGTATAAAAAGAAAACTCAGCGTTTGCACTCGAGAATAAAGAAAAGAGCCTATCCTGAAATAAATCGGGATAGGCTCTATCTTATTCGCTATATAATAGTTTATTTTGCACGATGCATTTTTATTGTGTCGCTTAAGAAAAAGGGAGATTGTATTTCCAAAACAGAGTCATTTACATCCAAAAATTCTGCCGAACGATTAAAGGCATAGTCAGATTTCGGACGTAAACATAAAGCGTTTTTCCCTGTCGAAGACAAATACCGTAAATCCCAAGTTCCATCGAATTCAGAATCCACAATAGTTACCCATTCCTTAAACACATTTTTCCCGTCAACTTTCACAGAGTCACGCGTCTTTAATAAGATATGACCTTCAAAAACGCTATCATTCAGGAAATTATAGTCTTGAGCTAAGAACACACATTGTGTTTCATTCGTAGCAGTCCAGCGACCATGTATTTTCTTTGAGTATAATTCCCTTAAAGCAAGTGTTTCCTGAGATTTTGCGTCGTCTTGTGGTAATTCCTCCTTGTTACAAGACTGGAATATCACAATTATGGAAAACAATAAAATATATGATATCGGCTTAATCACTATTACTAATTAGAAGTTGGGAGGGGTAATCTTTGTATAATGAAAATTAAACTCCAGTTTTCTAGCAGGAGCACTCATGTTGTATTGAGCACCTGCCACATCGCATATAATAAAATATCCTCTTGTTTTGCAGACAATTTTTTTACCAGTCTGTGATAACGTGAATCCATAACCACCTGAATTTTCAGGATCCCACCCCATTCTTCCAGGAGTAACACTGCCTTTCATACAGAAATACATCTCAGAAGGCAATTCGAATGTGTTAGTAAAGAATACATCTTTACAGATATAGTATCCATTCTTAATTCCAAGTGATGTAGCTTCTTTTTTGGTTATCTGCCTTGTATAATTAGCTCCTCCCTTATAGCCATTAGGATTAGGCTCCATTGCCGTATAACCATACAGGGTCTTAGACTGCCATGTTCCGAACGGGCTTGCCGACTGGAGTGTTTTAGCAAAAGAAGGTAAAAGCTGGACGTTACTTGAATTGCCTTTATAACTAACTCTGTAAGTAGCAGGAACTTCCGAATTTTCGGCATTGTTTGTAGATGCGCTTCTTGTCACGTTTGGAGAAGACAGCAATTCTACAGCAATCTTATCATTATTTTTTTCGAATTCCTCTTGTTCGTCAGAACATGAAATCATAGTTAAAGCCATAGCGGCCAATGCAATACTAAATACTTTTTTCATTTTTCTTTTTGTTTAGTTTGGTTTGAAATTACACTTAAATGCATTATAAGTTTTTATGTTTTTGGATCCATGGCTTGCATAATATGCATTTTTATCCTAAAGATATTGAAATGTTATATGCAATCCTTTGCAAAGGTATATATAAAATGAATATCTACCAAATATTTTAAGTTTTTTTTATGTGTTACATTGTTACATTTTTTTAGAGAGACGGTAGGAATTAGTAATTACGAATTACCTGTTTTGTGAAATTATGATATAAACGCATAGGGACATAAAAAAAATGCATAGCGTTCAGATGAATGCTATGCACTTGAAATTAACGTATGATGGTATTTAGAACTTATATTCCAATGTGATTAGAATTTATATCCTAATGTGATGAGGAACTGATCGCGGTTGTTGTTTACCTCCACGACTGGTGCCTTGTTGAGAGAGCCATCCACGGTGACTGTCTCGAATGGATGGAAATCACCCTTCTGCTGTGAGTGTTGATAGGCAACGTCGATAGTATAGTCGTCGATGTTGAAACCTACGCCGAATGTGAAACGGTTGGTTGCCTTCCAGTTTACAAAGTCGGTTGATGAGCTGAAATAGCATCCGTCTGTGTTGAGCATAGTGGTGCGCTCAGCCTTGTCCTCGTACATCTGTGACACGTAGTTGTAGCCTGCACGGATGGCGAGCTCTGGCATTGGCTTGAACTCGGCACCGAGCTTCACGGTTGATACTCCGCAGAGTGATTTCTCGGTGTGGTTGTTCATTATCTTATCTGACTTTGAATCGGCAGTCTCGGAATCAAGGTAGCCGTCGTAGCTGTAGCCTGAGATGTAGCGGTTGTCGATTGAAGAGTAGTCGGCATACTCATAGCTTGCTCCGAGTGCTATCTGCTTGCCGATGGTGTAGCCTAAGCTGGCACCGAACTTCCAAGGGGTGAATATCTTGTACTTGTATTCATCGTTTGTGTTGTAATTGCCTTCAAAACCGATAGGCTGACGGAGATTCTCGTCGTAGCCCTTGTTGATGATCTCAGTGTAGTTGTATGACTTCAGCTCGTACCATGTAGGAGTAGTGATGCTGAAACCGATACGTAGCGGACTTGCATCGATAGGGCGGAAGATGATACCAGCCGAGATGTCGTAGCCCTGACCTGTGATTTCGCGGGTGTCAACCAAATCGTAATATCCTGCTGCGTTGCCCTTGGAATCGTTGATGTCCTCGCTATATGCTTGTTCGTGCTTGTAGTTCACGTCCTTGATGCCAACGGTGATACCCCAGTAGAATCGGTCGTTGTGGTTGCCGCTCAGGTTGATGTCGAAGTTGCTGATGTAGCCTCTCTGATTGCGTGCGAAGAGGTAGTCGTAACCGTCGTAGTAGTAGGCATCTCCATCATTTGGATCAACAATGAATGCGTTCCACAGCAGATAATCCACTTGTGAGAAGCATTGTGAGGTGACAGGTGACAGCTCGGAATAGTAGCCGATAAGGTCATCATCTGTGTTGAAATCAACATAGTAGCCGCCATTTCTTGCATCACCTATTGCACCCTTTTGGTAGGCAAGTTTGTTGAGCGAAGCACCTTTCAGATCTCCCATGTGAGAGAGAATCTGGTTGAAGTTGCGCGACTTGTGATAGTTGAATGCGCAGTTGATGAAGTTGCCTTGAGATGTCTCGTTGGCATAGACAAAGCCAAATTGGTCGAAGCTCATAGGGGCTTTCTTGCCTGTGATGTTGAGCTTGTCAGCCACGCTTGTGTCGTCGCCCTTAACTGCTGTTGCGCCCATGGTGAAGTTAATGCCGCTCTTGCGGAACATGCCGATGCCGGCAGGGTTGGTAGAGATGGTGGAGATATCAGCACCGAGTGCTTCCATTGCTCCGCCCATGCCCACGTAGCGTGCAGTACCGTTGAGATCCTGCGTTGCTATGTTTGCGCTCTCGTAGGTCTCCTGTGCCATTGTTGGGATGGCGAGGGAGGTGAGGGCTACTGTATATAGGATGTAATGTTTCATTGTTGTAAATTGAAAATTGAAAGTTGAAAATTGAAAATTAATTTCTTAATCTCTATTCCGCAAGTGAGTCCTGAAGGGACGACATCTAATAGGGCAGTCCGTTAGGGCTGTTATATGTGGTTGGTATTTTTAGAGAATGAGGTCTGTAGGACCGACATCTAAAGTCTAAGTTTTCAGGTGTCGCACTTTCAGTGCTCCATCAATCACGTTCCTATCTAATAACAGCCCTTCTTCGCAAGCTCAGATCGCAAGCAAATCCGGACTGCCCTTTTAGGTGGCGGGCTTACAGCCCTCATTTACGAAATATAATCTCTTAATTTCTTAATCTTTTAATCTCGAAATCATCTTCTTCCTCCGAAGTGACCGCCGCCACCGCCGCGTGAACCTCCGAAGCTACCGCTGCTACGACTGCTTGAAGAACTGCTTGATGAGCTGCTTGAAGAAGAACTGCTATAACTGCGCGTTGATGATGAAGAGTAGTCGGAACGACTGCTGTATGAAGGGTCACTTCTTCTTGATGCGCTCTCAGCTCTGTCAGCCATGTTGCGCTGTGCTCTTGTTACTCTTCTGCGGAATGCGTCGGTCTCAGCACGGTTTTGAGAATTCATGTTTGATGTCATTCCCTGATAGTCGGCACGAGCGGCGTGTGTTCCGTGAGTAGGACGGATAACGCGGTCTGTTCGGCCATTTACAGTTCCGCCAAGTGCTACTGGTGTGTAGTGGTGGTAGCGGTGTCCCCAGCCATAAGAGCCGATGTAATATCCTCCTCTATAATATGGTGAATACCAACTGTAGTAGCCTCCGTAATACCAAAGATCGTTCCAGTACCAAGGATCATATACCCAGTATGGATTCCAGTACCAAGGATCGTTCCAGAAGAAAGGATCGTAAGCCCAGTGTGAATACCAAGGGTCGTTGTAGAGCAACCATGCACGACGTGAGCCGTAGAAGCCGTCGAAACGATTCATGCGACGAGAGTAGTAATAATCGTCATCGTTGTAATAGTCGTATGACTTTTTCTTCTTCTTCACGTTGGAGCCAGCCAAGGTGTCGAGTGAAGCAATGAGACTGTCAGGGTACTGCCCATCGCCAGGAGTGAACTCGATGATGTCGTTGCCTATGGAGTCGGATACGATAGCGTAGGTTGACGCGAACTTGCCACGGCGGTTATATTCGTCGTCGCTGCAATCGCGGCCACGGTGATACACCATATCTCCATTTGCATCCACAGAAATGCGGTGCCTGTTCTTGCGGAACCACTCTTTCTTGGCTTCAAGGATAGCAGCATCTTCTTCAGCCTTCTTCTTTGCGAGGGCTGCTTCTGCCTCAGCCTTTTCCTTTGCCTTTACAGCCTTTGTCTTCGGGGTGAAGTACATATCGTCCTGCGCTTGGATTGAGCAGGAAGCGATTGTTGCTATTGCGAGAAGAGTCAGTATTCTTTTCATTGCTTTATCCTCCTATATATAAAGGTAAATTTCTTGTAACTTTTGGTTTATGGTGCAAATTTACTTTAACTTTTGCTACAAAATTACGGAAAATCCCTATCAAATGAGGAGTTTTTCCCTAATTTTATTAATTTTGCAGTAAAATTTAACTTAGTTATGAAATATTTTGTATCACATTTCACAATTCAGTGTGCTGATGGTGAATTTATGCAGCCTGCACGTGAGATAACCGCTGCCATTGCTGGCGAATGTGGCTATGAGACTTTCCTCGATACTGACAACGGTGTTGACGGTTATGTTCAGGTGGATTTCTACGATGAGCCTGTGGTAAAGGAGGCATTGGCAGACTTCCCTATGGAGGGTGTTACCGTGACCTTCGAGACCGAGGAAATTGAGGATAAGGATTGGAATGAGACTTGGGAACAGGAAGAGGGTTTTGCACCTATTAATATAGATGACAGGCTCGTGATCTATGATGTTCTGCATCCGGAAGGGCATGAAAACGAGAATGGAGATATAAAGATAGGTATTCAGGCTCGTAACGCTTTCGGAACAGGTACGCATGAGACTACCCAGATGATTGTGGGTACGTTGCTCGACATGGATTTGAAGGGAAAAAGGGTGTTGGATTGCGGTTGTGGTACTGGTATTCTTGCCATTACTGCCCTGAAATGCGGTGCTGCTGATGCCGTGGCGTATGACATTGATGAATGGAGTGCAGATAACACTCGCCATAATGCCGAAATAAACGGTGTTGCGGATAGGATAGAGGTGTTTGAGGGTAATGCTCATGTGCTCTCGCATATAAGCGGTGTGTTTGACGTGGTTCTCGCGAATATCAACCGTAACATTCTCTTGAATGACATGCCTGCCTTCAAGGAGGTCATGGCGCATGGTGGTACGCTCATTCTCAGCGGTTTCTACGAGGAGGATGTTCCTCTGCTCTTGGAAAAAGCCGAAAGCCTCGGACTCAGCCTCAAGGAGAAGAAAGAGGAGGGGGAGTGGAGGATGGTTGTGTTTAGATAAATTAAAAATGAAAAGTGAAAAATTAAAAATACAAGTTACTTTTTTCTGGTAATAATTACCCACAGAAATACAAACCTGTATTTTTCATTTTTAACTTTTCATTTTTCATTTACTTCCGTCTTCCGCATATCGCCGCATACGCGCACCTTCCGCATTGATCTGCGTTCTGTGTAGCAGCGAACGGACGGGAATAATCGTATATCTCCTTCAGTACGCGGATGAAACCATCGTTGTATTCATTGGCAAGATCCTTGATATCCGTGATTTTCTCCTTGTCAATCTTCAGTACTGGGTCGTAACCGTCTGCATTGGAACGGTGAGGGTAGAGAAGGGCAGGAACGACAGGATATGTGCCGTTCTGTGGCTCGCCTTGCATTGGGAGGGCAAGGATGCGTGAGTAGAGAAGAGTCTGGAGATAATAGTCGGTGTGAGCATTTGAATTAGCGGCTTCGGAAGTGAAGATGTCGCAAACTTCCTTCACGTTGCCAGGCATACGAGAGCCAGTCTTATAGTCAACGACACGCATCTGAAGGTGTCCGTCTTCGTTCTTTACAATATCGAGACGGTCGATGATTCCTTTGATTTTCAGAGTGCGAGAGCCACGGTCGGTATCGAAGGTGATGGAGTCGTAGATTTTCTTCTCTACATCTACAATAGTTATCGGACAGTTCTTCTTGTCGTATTCAAGAAGCTGTCGCAGCATTTTCCTTATTATTTCGCGATGAATGAGCTGGGTGCCGTCGAGTGTCGGCATCGGACGTTTCTTTGCCTCTTCATCCTTTAGAGAGAACAGCTCTTCCTTGAAGCCCTCGTCTATTGCACGTTCTATTATGGATGGATCCTTGAGCATACCGTCTATAATGGATTCGGTTACGCTCCTACCCTTGAAAGGAGCATAGAGGATTTCGGCAGCCTTATGGAAAACGAGACCGAAGACGCGGTTGTCCATTTCCTCCTCGTCGCTTTCGGTGTTATCGTTGATTCCGCATACGAACCTGTAGAAATACTGCAACTGGCAGCGTAGGTATGTGTTTACGGCTGTCGGTGAAATGGAGCTTTCCTGCTCCATCTTTTCGATGACTTCTTTGTTTTTCTGCACATCGCATCGCTCCGTCTTGCCAACGAGTAGGGATGATGTCATCTCGGCAATGTTAATCTTCAGGTCGGATTCAGCGATGAGTTGCATCATGAAGCGCGACATCTCGTTTGTCTTGGTGTCGTTTGTGGAGTTGTTGTAGGTGATGGATACATCGGTAGCCCTCTGCATCATGCGGTGGAAGTAATACGCATAGATTGCGATTTTGTTCTCAATGGTAGTGAGACCGTAGGCGCGACGTATTACGTGAGGGATGAATGAAGAGTCGTTTACGCTCTTCGGGATATTACCCTCGTTGGCAGAGAGAATGAGCATGTGGTCGAAATCGAGGTTACGGGTTTCGAGTACACCCATTACCTGAATACCGATGATAGGCTCGCCGTGGAATGGCACGGATGTGGAGCGTATGATCTGGTTGAGAATGCCTTGCAGGGATGAATCGCTTACGATGAGTTCGTCGGAAATGATGAGCGTGCTGACGCGATTCATTATCTGGTACATACGGTAAAGCGATTCCTGCATCAGAGGATCAGGCTTGGTGCAGTTGGTTGCTATGCGATGTATTGCCTTTGATATGCACGTTATGATGTCGAGACAGCGCAGGCGTTGTGCTTCAAGCGGAGTTGCTGCCTCGTCGTGGTGGCTTATAGGAGTGAAGATATTTGCAAGGTGCTCGTCAAGGGATAGTTCCTCGATAGTAGGGTAGAACACCTTCTTTTTCTCATCGTTAAGCTCGACGGTCAGTTTTTCTGCATTATCAGATATGTATTTCATATACGGATGATGCAGGATTGTGTTCACCTGATGTAGGCGTAAAGCACCCTTGATGCGAGAAGAACCGCGCTGCTTGAGGATGAAAATCTGCTTTACGAGCGTTGCAATGAGAGTCTGCTGAAGAGGGTAACCCGATGTGATGTTGATGTCCTTAACGCTATCATGAAGGGCATGGAGTACGGTAGGGAGCAGTTTCTCGTCGCAAAGTACGATTGCCGTGCGTTTGCCTGCCTTTATGCGCTCTTCCGTTAGCCATTGGCTTACATATCGTGCCTGAACATCTTCGGTGGATGCGGAGATATAGGTAATGCCCGGCTTGTTTTTAAAGTTATCGAAAGCCTCAGGGAGCGTTATCTCATTAGGGAAAGCAGAGAGATACGACTTGATGTAGCGTCCAGCCTCATTGCCGTCTGCCATGTAGTAGTTGTCGTAATCCCAATAGAATGTAGCCTTACCCTCGCGCTTCAGGTATGCCATAAGTTCCTGTTCTACGGGTTGGATAAGGTTGAAGCCTACGAACAAGTAATGGTTGTTGGGTGTTAGGTGGTGGGTGTTGGCGGTTGCGGTCTTTAGTTCCTCGGCAACATCGCGGTATAGCATACCCTCGTATGCGATGCCTTGGGCACGGAGACTGTCACGGAAGGATGTGTAGATGTTTCCGAGGTTGTTCCATAGCTGTGCGAAGTTTTGCTTTACCTTAGAGTCATCATCGCTGAAGTTGGAGAAGAAACGCTTCAGGGCTTCCTTCTGGTCTTCAGATAGATAGTCGGCACTATCATACGAGTGAATTTCATCGGTGTTTTCGAAGATATGCTCAGCATCACCCATGTTCTTGTCGAGGTCATCGAAATCGGATAGCATGAGTTCGCCCCAACCGTAGAAATCATCGAGGGATTCGGTAGTTCCGGTCTTTTCTGCGTAATGCTTGTATAGTTCGCATACGAGTTTTATCTGGTCGGCAACTACGAGCTGGCTTTGAGAGCGGAAGAGCTCGCTAATGGTCATATACTTAGGACTCCATACAGGCTTGCCGTCGGAGAGCTTTATTAATTCCTCGTTGAGGAAAAGGGATGCTCGCTTGTTTGGGAATACGACAATAATCTCGGATAGGTTAGTGCCGTACTTAGCGAGTATATCTTGTGCTACTATGTTCAGGAAAGATGGCATTTTCAATTAACAATTAACAATTAACAATTAACAAGGGGCTGGCGCGAATGGGGGGGATGCTATCTACATCCCACTTTCCCCTTTCCACTTTATACTTTTTCTATCTCATCGATATTAACGTACCAGAGATAGCCTTTAACGTTAGGGTAGCCCATTTGCTGCATGAGGTTCATATAGCGTTGTACCTGCTTTGCGTAGGCGGCATTCTTGTGTCCGAACTTATAGTCGATTACTATAGTCTCGTTGCCGTCGGTTATTATGCGGTCAGGACGGTCTTCCACTATTTTACCATTCTTAAGCTGCATGATATTGCACTCATTGAATACCGTCCATTTGTCGGAGAACCAAGAAGATACGGTTGCGCTACTGAACTTTTGCTTTAACTCATTGCGAAGTTCCTCTGCACTTATCGTTTCATCGTATATCACACCGTCAAACTCGAACTGACGCAGTTCCTTGTCGATGTCGGCAGTGGTGTGGATGCGAGAGAAGAGCATGTGCATGATAGAGCCCATAGTGGTGTATCGCTTGCTGTCTTCATCGTCAAGCGTATCGGCTGCAAATTCGCGGCTCTTGTTACTCTGACGAAAAGATATATTCTCAGAATTGTAGCTTTCAACGCTTACAGGGATAGCCGTTGGAGTGCGCTCGAATACGTTATCTGATTCCTTGCCCTTTTCCTCCTTGTTCTCGAAATAATGCTCTCCGAAGGTGAAGATGGAAGGAGAGGCATTTTCTTGGTCTTCCTCGGATGTGTTGTCCTCGAAAGAACAGCCTTCAAGTTCGTTGGAATCGGCAATTCTGCGCAAAGCATCGATAAGTGCGTATGAACGGTTATCTTCCTTCGCATATTGACTGCCAATTACGAAGAGAGAGCGTCCTGCGCGTGTGAACGCCACATAGAGAAGGTTGAGGTTATCAACGATGCCCTGCATCCATTCCTCTATGCCGTAAGGCTCGTAAATGGAGCTCTGTAGGCTTGTACGGCTTGTATAGTCAACAGGGATGAAAGGAAGGTCGGAGAACGGTTCTTCCTTGATTGTGCACCAAAGCGTCTCTGTATGTCGTGATGCCATATTCCAGTTACAGAAAGGCATTGCGAGGTGCTTGAACTCAAGTCCCTTACTCTTGTGTATGGTAATGATGCGAATACTGTCGCCACTTCCAACGGATATTGCCTTGCTATGGAGTTCGCTATCCCAATAGTCAAGGAATTCCTCGATTGTGGCAATGTTGTCCTCCATGTATTTCTTCAGACCATCGAAGAAAGCCGTTGCGTATGGAGCCTGACCTTCGAGTTTGGAGAGGCTGAGCATACGGTAAATGTACTCAGAAAGCTCGTAGAGCGACATTGAGCGCATCTGTTCTATTGCCTCCTCGCTTGATATTTCCTTTGGAAGATAAGTCTGGAAAGCGTTTTCTGATGTGAGTATGCTACCGTCCGTAAGGTCTTCGCGAAGGATATAGGCGATATAAAGCTTAACGAGCGTTATTTCCGCCTGTTTATCGTTGGCATTGCGAAGAAGACGTAGCATTGAGATGATCATTGTTACCAATGGGGAAGCTTCAAGAGTGAATGCCTGTTCAGAGACGATGCTCAGTTCTGGTGCGTTTTCTGCGAAATACTGGGCAATATCCGAAGCCTCATGGTTGAAACGGACGAGTATGGCAATATCGCTTGGCTTGACTCCCTGCGTTATAAGGCTTTGTATATAGTCGAGTGTGCGTATCTTTGCCGCCTCAACGAAAGCGCCACGTTCTTCTGGGAGCAGTTCCACACGTACAAGACCACGGCTTGGCTTGAATGCAGGAATATCCTGTGCCACATCGTCGTATGCATGGCGTAATGCCTCTGCGTAGGTATTCATCTGTTGTGCAGCCTCGACAGAAAGGTTGTTGGCTTCAATGAATTCCTGCTGTTCCATTGCCCCCCGTGGCATAATGCTGTCAGCTTCAATACTGCATACCTGTCTAAAAAAGTTATTGTTGAACGAAATGATGTTACGTTCTGAACGCCAGTTTGTTGCAAGTGGCTTAATCTTTATCATTCCGTTTCCGAACTCCTGCTCGATACCATTGAGCAATCGCCAGTCTCCAGAACGGAAACGGTATATGCTCTGCTTCACATCGCCCACTATAAGGTTGTTTATCGCACCCTCGTTCTGAGGATTGTCTTCGTTTCCTGCCATGCAGTTTTCTAGTAGTACCTTGAAGTTATTCCACTGCACGGTACTCGTGTCCTGGAACTCATCAATCATGATGTGCTGGAGGTAAGCTCCTATCTTTTCGTAGATGAATGGAGCGATGTTGGTATCCTCCTGTATCATCTGACTAAGCACCATCTGAGTGTTGGAGAGCATAAAGCGCGCATTATCCTTGTTAAGTCTATCCATTTCCTCACGGATGCTGAACAACAGGCGCATCTTATTGATGTTCTTCAATGTGATGATGGCAGAACGTACTTTCGGCTCTTCAGCCTGGCGTTGGGCCTCTATCTCTTTGAGATATGGTATGAACTGGCTTCCTGCTAAAGATATTATCTGACTCGCTTTAGCTTTATTTTTCTTTGAGTAATCATTTGATACCCATTTCTTTGGATCATTCATGGCATCCTTAACACGTGAGCCGACCATGGATTCCTTTATTCCTATATCGCCATTCTTGAGTTTGAGGAAGTAACCTGCAACGCCATTCTTTCCATAAGCGAGATCTGTGACGTTGTAGCCGGCGTTTGAGAGCATCGTGAGGAAATACTCGCCACACTCCTTGAAATGAGTCTCAGCGCCCTTAATTATGGCTGTCATCGCCTTTTTATAGCGTGAGAAGAAATCCTTGTCGTTCGCGATGGACTTCAGAAGGTGCTCATTGCTCTTGAAGAACTCCTTGCTGAGATTCATTCCGAATGACTTCACCTCGCCTGTGATATCCCACGACTTCTGGGCGTCCATCCTCTCGTTAACATACTCGATAATCCACGACATAAGAGCCTTGTCCTTGTCGAGTGTCTCCATTATGGAGTCAACTGCCTCGGAAATAACCTGACTATCGTTGAGGGATATGCGGAGGTTGTTGCCAAGACCGAGTTCCTTCACCATATTGCGGAGTATGCTCTGGAAGAAGGCATCAATGGTCTGAACACGGAACTGGTTGTAGTTGTGCAGGAGGTAATGAAGCGCGATGTCTGCGTTCTTGCGCACGAAATCCTCGGAAACATCGAGTTCCTTCGTTATCTTGTTAAGATAGGAATCGCTGCTTTTGAGATTATGAGAAAGTCCGTATAGTTGGCTAACTATACGATGCTTCATCTCTTCCGTGGCTTTGTTTGTAAAGGTTACGGCAAGGATATTCTCATATTTGCGGGGATTTAGAATGAGCAGTTTGATAAATTCTACGGCAAGAGTGAATGTCTTACCGCTGCCTGCACTGGCCTTATAGACTGTTAAGGGATGCATGTCGTTTGAGATTAAAGAATAAAGATTAGAGGGTAAAGGATTAAGTTTCTGAGGAAGAGTTAAGAGTGAAAAGTGAAGAATTTAAGTTTGATTGTTAATATAGAATCGAACTCTATAGGGAACACCTCTAACTTAAATTCTTCACTCTTCACTTTTAGTTCTTAACTTTTTACTCGTTCAGAAGGAATGCCTTGAATGACTCAAAGTCCTTTGTCATGTCAACGCTCTGCTTTGTTCCCTTCATGAACTCCTGAAGGCGTGCAGGAATCTCGATGTCGCTTCCGAGGATAGCATCAACCTTCTCCTTGAACTTGGCAGGGTGGGCTGTCTCGCAGAATACTCCAACCTCACCATCCTTGAGTTGTTCCTTGAGAGCCTGATAGCCGCAAGCGCCATGAGGATCAAGGATATATCCTGTTTCGTTAAAGCAATGCTTCATAGTCTCTGCAATCTGCTCATCCTTATATGTAGCACCGCTGATAAGACTGGTGATAGTCTCGTGCTTGCCTTCGTAAAGGTCGTAGATACGGGCGAAGTTTGAAGGATCACCCACGTCCATAGCGTTAGCCAAAGTTGCGAGTGAAGCCTTTGGCTCGTACTTGCCTGTCTGGAGATACTTGAAGAAAATATCGTTGGCATTATTGGCTGCAATGAAACGCTTTACCGGGAGTCCCATTCTGTGTCCGAAGAGGGCTGCGCAGATGTTTCCGAAGTTGCCGGAAGGCACACATACCACCATCTGGTCGGCCTTGCCGAGAGCCTTTAGGCGAGCGTAAGCGTTGAAGTAATAGAATGCCTGTGGAAGGAAGCGAGCCACGTTGATTGAGTTCGCTGATGTAAGCTTCATGTGGGCGTTAAGCTCTGCGTCCATGAAAGCAGACTTAACGAGAGCCTGACAATCGTCGAATACACCGTCAACCTCAACGGCTGTGATGTTCTTGCCGAGGGTAGTGAACTGGCACTCCTGAATAGGACTTACTTTGCCCTTTGGATAGAGCACATAGACGTGGATGCCGTCAACACCGAGGAATCCGTTGGCTACGGCACTACCTGTATCGCCCGAAGTTGCTACGAGTACATTTACGCCAGCCTTTGCTGATGCAGAGGCAGAACTTACGTATTCACCGCCCTTCTTGAGGAAATACTGGAGCAGACGAGCCATGAAACGTGCGCCTACATCCTTGAATGCGAGTGTAGGGCCGTGGAAAAGCTCGAGAGTGTAGATGTTCTCCGTAACAGGAACGATAGGACAGTCAAACTGCAGAGTGTCATACACAATCTGCTTCAATGACTCTGCGTCAACATCCTCACCGAAGAATGCATCAGCAACGGTGTATGCAATCTTCTGAAACGACATCTTGTCGATGTTATCAAAGAACTCCTTTGGGAGTGCCTTGATGTTCTCTGGCATGTAGAGGCCACGATCCTCTGCCAAACCCTTCACAACGGCCTTTTCGAGCGTTGCTACGGGTGCTTTCTTATTGGTGCTGTAATATTTCATCTTGTTTAGTATTTCATTATTGTTTGCATGAACTCCTGAAGCTTCAGAATGCCGTAGCTGCCCGTAACGCATGAAACCTCATCATAAACCTGTGTATCGTCAGGCTCTATGCCTGGATAGTAGATGATGAATGGTACTGGCTCGCCAACATGTACGCGAAGCTCCACTGGAGTGAAATGGTCGGGTAGGATAGCGATGCACACAGGCTCGTCCCATGTCTTGACCTCTTCATAGATAGGACCTATCATACGTGAATCAAGGTTCTCTATGGTCTTTACCTTCAAATCTACCTCACCGTCATGACCCGCCTCGTCACTTGCCTCTACGTGGAGGAATACGAAGTCCTTTTTCTTGAGTTCATCGAGTGCAGCCTTTGTCTTGCCCTCGTAGTTGGTGTCCCAAAGACCTGTAGCACCTTCTACCTCGATTATATCGAGACCTGCATAGTGTCCGATACCACGAATAAGGTCAACGGCAGATACCACAGCGCCCGATTTTACCGAAGGATATATCTCGCTGAGAGTCTGCATCGCAGGGCGATAGCCACCGCTCCAAGGCCAGATGATATTGGCGAGATCCTTGCCCTCTGCCTTACGCTTGATGTTGAGAGGTGCGTTGAGAAGTATGTCCTGCGACTTGATGATAAGGTCGTTGAGCAGATCTGCGGTTTCCTGTGCGGTCATACGACCT
The DNA here is from genome assembly GCA_946411565.1 of uncultured Prevotellaceae bacterium. Classification (GTDB taxonomy): domain Bacteria; phylum Bacteroidota; class Bacteroidia; order Bacteroidales; family Bacteroidaceae; genus Prevotella. The sequence continues at coordinate 67,318 of CAMKEM010000008.1, forward strand.
TCCTCACGCTTATTCTCCCAACCTTCTTCCGGCTTAACGAGAAGTGGACGCCAAGCCTCATTTGGATGATCGTGGGGGGGGGCGCAGACGATATGCTTAGAACCTCCGTTGATGATGAGCAGATGGCGATACTGTATGCCTTTCACCCATTTCACACGGTCAGAGCCTAGTTTCTCATTGAGAAGGTCAATCAGCGGACCTGCATCCTCCGTAGAGAGGTTTCCGCCGTTATGGGTCTTTATAGTGCCATCCTCGCGAACGCAGATAATGTTGCAGCGAAGTGCAAGATCCAAGGAATCCATCTCATAACCGATGGAAGCGGCCTCAAGAGGGCCACGACCTTCATAAACCTTGTCGAGGTCATAGCCGAGGATTGCTGTATTGGCAACCTCCGAACCTGGGTTGTAGCCTTCTGGTACGGTGATGAGACGACCTGTACGTCCCATCTTTGCCAGCATGTCCATATATGGAGTCTTGGCGAACTGCAGCGGAGTCTTTCCTCCGAGTTTCTCAATGGCTTTATCTGCCATTCCATCGCCCAAAATGATTATGTGCTTCATTGTTGTGACTCCTTTAAATGTTTGCGATTGACATAATGTTAGCGAATACACCGGCTGCCGTTACGCTTGCACCTGCACCATAGCCCTGAATGAGCATAGGATATTCCTTGTAGCGTGCCGTTGTGAGTGTAACGATGTTGTTACTGCCCTCAAGCTCGTAGAATGAGTGGTTTGAAGGAATCTTGTTGAGTCCAACGCTTGCCTTCACCTTACCGTCCTCAAGAGCCTCCATGCGGGCAACGAATCTCCAGCGGCAACCCTCTGCCTCAAGTTCCTTGCGCTTTGTCTCAAACTCGGCATCAAGTGCAGGGAGCTTTGCCCAGAAGTCCTCTACTGATCCGACGAAGTATTCATCAGGCACGAAGAGATTCTTCTCCACGTCTTCCTGCTCGATCTTATAGCCAGCCTCACGGGTGAGGATAACGAGCTTGCGGATAACGTCCTTACCGCTCAAATCGATACGTGGATCAGGCTCAGCATAACCGAGTTCCTTTGCCTGCTTAACGGTTTCAGAGAAAGGTGTATCTGCAGAAAGTGCATTAAAGATATAGTTGAGCGTACCAGACAGAACTGCCTCAATCTTAAGTATTTTGTCGCCTGAGTTCTTCAAATCGTTGATAGTTCCGATGATTGGAAGACCTGCACCTACGTTAGTCTCAAAGCGATATTTCACACCACGAGACAAGGCTGTGCGCTTCAACTTGATGTAGTCGTCATAGTTGCCTGATGCCGCTACCTTGTTGGCTGCTACCACGCTCACGTTCTTCTCGAGCAAAGACTGGTAGAGACCTGCCACCTCGCTTGAAGCGGTACAGTCAACGAACACGGCATTGAAGATGTTCATGCCGATGATGTTCTCAAGCAGTTTCTTGCTGTTTGATGGCTCAGAAGCCTTGAGTTTCTCCATGTAGTTGTCGAGGTCGATTCCATCGCGGTCGAAGATAGCGTTGCGTGAAGATGCTATGCCTACCACGTTGAGTTTCAGACGTGACTCCTTCATGAGTGTTGGCTGCTGAGAGCGTATCTGCTCTATGAGCTTCGCACCTACTGTTCCTATACCACAGAGGAAGAGGTTGAGAACCTTGTACTCTGAAAGGAAGAAGGAATCGTGAAGCACGTTCAGCGACTTTCTGAGGTACTGGCTGTTTACTACGAATGAGATATTTGTCTCGGAAGCACCCTGTGCGCAAGCTATGATGCTGATACCAGAACGACCGAGTGTTCCGAAGAGCTTACCTGCGATACCCGGTGTATGCTTCATGTTCTCGCCTACGATAGCGATAGTAGCAAGACCACGCTCCACAATCATCGGATACATCGCACCTGTCTCTATCTCCTTTGCAAACTCCTCATTGAGCACCTGTGCTGCTCTGTCTGCATCGTCCTCCTTAACACCGATTGATGTTGAGTTCTCAGAAGATGCCTGTGACACCATGAAAACAGAGATTCCCTCGTTTGCAAGGGCGGTAAAGATACGGCGGTTTACGCCGATTACACCGACCATAGAGAGACCCGTAACGGTGATGAGTGCAGTTCCGTTGATTGAAGATATACCCTTGATAGGTTTGTGATCGCCCTCAATCTTATCCTTGATGAGTGTGCCCGGATGCTCTGGGTTAAATGTGTTCTTAACCTTGATAGGGATATTCTTGATGCATACAGGATAGATAGTTGGAGGGTAAATCACCTTTGCACCGAAGTTACAAAGCTCCATAGCCTCGATGAAGGAGAGCTCGTTGATTGTGTATGCTGACTTTATCACGCGAGGATCGGCTGTCATGAAACCGTCAACGTCTGTCCATATCTCAAGAACATCTGCGTCAAGTGCTGCTGCTATGATAGCAGCTGTGTAGTCAGAACCACCACGACCGAGGTTTGTCACCTCATTAGTGTCCTTATCGCGAGAGATAAAGCCCGGAACGAGACTGATGCGTGGGAGGTCTGCGAATGTCTGGCGGACGAGTTTGTTGGTAAGATCAGCATCAAGAGTGTGCTTACCCATCTTGCGTTCAGTCTTGATGAAATCGCGGGAATCAAACCATTTTGCACCCTTGATGAGGGTAGCCACGATATTTGAACTGAGGCGTTCACCGTATGAAACGATAGCGTCCTGAGTCTTCTCGCTCAGGTCGTGTATGAGGAATA
>CAMKEM010000009.1 GCA_946411565.1 uncultured Prevotellaceae bacterium
TGGCTACCAGCCTAAGGCTGCTTAGCCTATTATTAATTTTTTAACGAAGTATTGTATGATGATATATTGGGTATTAATATTGATTGAAAATGTTGCAAACTCTCTACTTCCTCAATAGAAAACTTAGGACTTTAGCAGTGAAGGTAAACTGTCACACTATTTGGTTTCAAACTGAGGGAGTTTTATAGTGTAGTTTTCTTTATTATTCGACCTCTCTTATTCTTCAATACAGAGAGATTTGTGCGATAAATAGCCAATGTCGTATTTCTTGCGCTCTCCTTTTGGCACATGTACAAGTTCAACGAGATTTTCAAATTTTAAAGATTTGTTAGTTTGGGAATATTTATATATATTCCCACCTCGTTTTTGTTGTACCACCGAGAGGCAGAATTGTTATTCTGCCGCAAAGATAAACAATTTATTTGACAATTCCAAATAATTGTAAAAATATTTATCCTGGATCTACATCATAGTGTACGAGTAATGACTTGTAGTTTGCATCAGTCATCATCTGCTGAACGCAGAATTTGATATTATCCCTTACGTTTTTGAGAGGGAGTGAGAGGTCGAGTTTCAATACTATCTTTCTGATGCAGAGAGTCTTGATGCGCGCAACGGCTGGCTTGTCAGGACCAAGTATCATAGTGCCTTTCTGATTCTTCAAGGCTGGAGCCTGACGAAGTCGGTTGGCAAGTTCTATGCCCGCATTATTCACAATCTGGTTATCACGATGCTTTAGATAAATATAGATGAGGCGCGTGAAAGGTGGGTAGCAGAAGGCACGACGCTCTTGCATCAGGTCACGGAAGTAACCAGAGAAATCGTTGTTTACTATCTGTCGGATGATAGGCAGTTCAGGATTGTTCGTCTGAAGGATGACTTTGCCTTGCTTGCCTTTTCTTCCTGCACGACCAGCCACCTGTGTTATCATCATATAGGCGGTTTCCCATGCTCGGAAATCGGGATAGTTGAGCATGGAATCAGCAGAGAGGATGCCCACAACGCTAACGTGGTCGAAGTCGAGGCCCTTTGTGACCATCTGTGTACCTATGAGAAGGTTGGTTTTCTGTGAAGAGAAATCGCTTATGATGCGCTCGTAGGCGTTGCGTGTCCTTGTTGTGTCGAGATCCATACGACCTATGCGAGCCTCTGGGAACTCCTCACGAATTATGTCCTCAATCTTCTCCGTTCCGTAACCACGATCCTTGAGTTCTGGGTTATGGCAATCTGGGCACTCTGTAGGCATACGATAGGTAAAGCCGCAGTAGTGGCAGGTGAGGGAGTTCATGTTCTTGTGGTAGGTGAGGGAAACATCACAGTTTGTGCAACGAGGCACCCATCCGCATTGGTGGCATTCTATAATAGGAGAAAAGCCTCTTCTGTTCTGGAAGAGAATAACTTGCTCGCCGTTATGAAGAGCCTCTCCGATAGCCATTCTAAGGTCTGGAGACAGAACGCCTTGCATCATCTTACGACGACGAAGATCCTTCACGTTCACCACGTTAATCTGTGGGAGCTTTATGTTCTTGAATCTCTGTGTTAGAGAGATGTAGCCGTATTTGTTCTGAGAGGCATTATAATAGGTCTCTGCGCTTGGTGTGGCAGTTCCGAGGAGCGTTTTTGCACCATACATCTGCGCAAGGACAATGGCGGCTGAGCGTCCGTGATAGCGAGGGGCAGGGTCTTGCTGCTTGAATGAGCTTTCGTGCTCCTCGTCGATTATCACCATGCCAAGGTTACGGAAAGGCAGGAAAACGGCAGAGCGAGCTCCGAGGATTACATTATAAGGATGATCAGAAAGCTGTTTTTGCCAGATTTCAACGCGCTCAGCATCAGAGTATTTTGAATGGTAGATGCCGAGTCTGTTGCCAAAGACACGATGCAGACGCTCTGTGATCTGCACGGTGAGGGCAATCTCAGGAAGGAGATAGAGAACTTGCTTGCCCTCGTCAATGGCACGCTGGATCATCTTGATGTAGATTTCTGTCTTTCCGCTTGAAGTTACTCCGTGAAGGAGGCATACGTTGTGCTCTTCCCATTCCTTGTAGATGCTATCGTAGGCTTTCTGCTGGGCTTCGTTTAGGATTGATGGGGGAGTGTTTTGAGTTGAGAGTGAAGTATCACGCATTAGACGGCTTACTTCCTTGTCATAGATGCGTAAGAAGCCTCTGTCGCATAGGTTCTTTATTGTTGCTGAATTGGCATGGGCATCGTTCATCAGCTCCTCGCGTGTGACCTCTACTATCTCCTCACGGGTGCTATCGCCTTCTATGGAATCCCAATGTGAGAGGGATAGGTATGAATTGAAAGCCTCTAACTGGCGCGTTGCCCTTACGAGCATATTGAGTGCAATGTGAAGGGCATCCTCATTCTGATATTGCTCTGTTAGACCGATGTATGTCTCTGTCTTTGGACGGTAAATACCTTCTGCTTTCATACCAGAGGGTAGGGCTGCACGGAAAATATCGCCGAGGGGCGACATATAGTATTCGGAAATCCAAGTCCAGAGCTTGTATTGCTGAGGCAGAAGGACGGGGGCGCTATCGATAATAGCGATAATGTCACGTATCTGTACTCCTTCTTTTATTGATATCTCCTCAGTTGGAGCGTTTACAACAAGTCCTGTGTATGTCTTTGAAATACCCAATGGTACCTTTACTCGGATGAAGGGCACAACGTCTTTTTCCATGCTTTCGGGCACAGAGTAAGTGTATAGTCCATCAATTCCGAGAGGGAGGATTACGTTGATGTATTTCATTGGAGAAAAATAACAGCCCCTAACCCCAGCCCTTCCCCCGTTCGGGGGAAGGGAGTAGTTACCTTTGGTAACTATGTACTTTGAGGATTATGGATTATCTTTTATCGCTATTGGCTTTGAGGACAAATACTATCCTGCAACCTTCCCCCCCGGCGGGGGAAGGGTCGGGGTTAGGGGCTGTTGATTTGTTTTATTTTAGAAATAGTACGTCAGGCCTATCTGCCATGCGTTAGCCTTTGGCTCGAGCTTGAATGTTTCCGTATAATTGGCAACAATCTCTTCAGCTTCGGCAGTCTTTCCAAGAGCAGAATTATAGTTTACTCTAATTTCGATGTTGTTGATTTTTACACCTCCACCAAGGTTAACGCTGAAATCGCTATTCTTCCAGCGCCAGTCTTTTACGCAATCAGAAACATCGTCAATGTTTTTTGCTCCTACGTTGAATGCAAACTGTGGACCTGCAAAAACGAAAATTTGGCTGTTGTCGTTGATATCAAGTGCTTTGCGGATATTTGCCTGAATGTCAAGATTCTGCTTCCTAACGGTTTCTTTGTCAACTTCTACGCTGCGTACATCATAGATGCCTGCAACCTCAATGTCGAAGATAGGGCAACCGATAAGGAATGTAGGACCAACGTAGAATCCTGCCTGATTGCTTGATTCCACGACCTTAGTATCCATGACGAATTGGTTTATGTTAAATCCTCCCTGAATACCGAATTTTATCTGTGCACTTGCTGGGAGTGCTAGCATTATTATCGCAAATATTGCAAGAAATGTTCTTTTCATAATTGTATTTATTGATGGTTTTTATTAAAACGCAAAGTCGCAAAGACGTAGAGAAGATTGAACTTTGCGACTCTGCGACTTTGCGTTTGAGAATATTAATGTCTTTGGCGACGAACACTTACTCGGGCAGAACCAGAAGAAACGGCAGAAGACTTTGATTTTGTTTTTGTGCTCTTAACCTCTGATGTTGAGGTTGATGAGCGTCGTGTAGTTTTCTTTGCTTTCTTCTTGCCTTTGCCGTCTTTCTCTACCTTGGCTATGCTGTCAAGAGAATCCTTTCGAGCCTGATTACCCCAGATACTCTTTTCGAAAGACTTCATCTGGTTTTCGATCTTTGCCCGTTCCTTCTTTATTGCAGTAGCATGATCTGTGGAATCTGTAGTGGCAATGCTTTGTGCAAGAGTCTGACCGAGCATGTTGTTGGTCTTGTAGATGTCGCCTTTGTATTTGTTCTTTACAAAGAAGTCATCAATGCTCATCATTGCGGCATTGTTGATGTTGCTCGTCATGATCATCTGTTTTGAGAGGAATGGGGCAATGTCATCGTATTTTACCCAGAAGAGAGGGTAGGTGTTTGCCTGGCCACCAAAATCGTCCTCGCGTGTCATGATAGGGCAAAGGGCAACGACCTTTGTGTGGTAGGTCGCAGTGTATTGGTCGTAGTAGGAAGACTCCTTCACATAGTATGACTTTACCTCACGGCTTGGGATGTCGGAGTTGTCGATCTTGAGTCTGCCATCTTTCTTCTCGTAGTAGATGCTGTAGTTGTCAAGAAACTCCAATGGCTTTATCTTTGCATCTGGAGTAAACGATTCGTCACCATTCAGATTATATTTGTATGCGGTAATCTGACCAGAAAGCATTAGTTTGAAGAGGTATGTGAAGAGGTTCATCTGCGAACCTACTGGCTCAACAGGATAGTAAAGACCTCCATTCTCATCCTTTGTAAGGTCAAGCTCACGATAAAGATCACGACGCCAAACAACGTCCTCTGGCATTTTCTGCTGAGTTGGGAACGCTATCTTTGCTCGTTCGGTCATGTTATTGGCATTGCTCTTCTGCGTTTTCTGTGCCTGTTGGGCACGGCGTGCTGCTGGCTGTGCAATGACAGATGAGGCAATGAGAGAGAGGGCAACAAGGCAGAAAAGCCTTGCGCAAAAGCCCCCCAGCCCCCCCAAGGGGAGCTTTCTATATACCTTGTCTCGCTGTGGAGATTCGTTGTTCATCTTATATTTCATAAATAGTTACGAATTTCTAATTACGATTTTCACACCCCCATTGGGATTATTACTATCTAAAAGCTCCCCCTTGGGGGCTGGGGGCTATTTTATTATAACCTCCATAGATGTTGGCAATGTACGTACAATACCATCAGGACCTTTTGCTTTCACCTTTGAGATATAGAATCGCTTAGAGCGAGAAAGCTTGCGGAAAGTATCCATCTGTCGTGCTGAGAATGAAGGTCCATCGCTTGTGATTGGAACTGCATTACCCATGTTGTCAAAGAATACAGCCTCAAAACCTAAAACCATGAACTCAATGTCGAGAAGTCCGTCATCAATTGCAGCCTTGATGCCTGTTGCTCCGAGGAGAGAAGCCTTTGCAAGACCACCACCACGGAAACGGTTGTCGCCTACGAGGATATAAGGTGTAGGATCTGGAAGTTTACGAACACGGAATGTGAACTGTCCCATCTGTACAGCCTTACCTGTCTGGGTGCTTGAAACAGAGAATGTTACATCTTTTCCAACGGCAGTTGGACGGGCGATGTATTTGCCGGGACCAACAGGAGTTAAAGAGCCGCCTGTCATAGTTGCGCTAACCTTATTGAGCGGAACTCCAGGGATGGATACGCTTATAGGGTTAGGGTAACCTGCATAGAGTACGTTCATCATTGTGGCAGATACGGTGGCGGAAGGATCTACAACCGTATATTTCTGCTCAAAGTCACGACGGATAATCTCACCACCACCATTCTGTACGGTCATGTAGCCAGAAAGGGTGAAGTCACCTGTCTTACCTGCTACGAATTCGTATGTGTTGTTCGTTAGGTTCACTTCATGACCACCGATGAAAATTTGTGGCTGTTGGGTTGTATCTACAGCTGCCATGACAATCTTTGCAGAAAACTTATCGCCTCTTACAATTGTCTGGGCATTAGGGATAACGAAAGCAGAAAGCTTGTTTACACGAATATCCTTTACGTCGATGTTGCTTACGAGATTATGAAGAACCTCGCCCTCGGCATAGCGAATATCACTTTGAAGTTTTGAGAGCATTGTGATTGCAGCAGCAACAGGCATACCTTCAAACATATACTCTTCCCAATTCTTGTTGAGAGGATTTCTACGTCCTGTTATCTTTGTTGTGAGATTGCTTGCAATGATACGACGCTTATCCTCGTCTGTTATCATCGTGAGAATCTGCTCACGGTAGTTGTCTATTGCCTTGCGAAGCTTGGAGCCCTGTCCTGTGCCTGGAGCGAGCATTACATGATTTGCGGCCTCAAGGTCGTCAACTCTTTCTATATTGTTGACATCACCATCTGAGCCGTCTGCATCTTTCACGATTTCCACCTTCAGTTGCTGAGCATAGTTGTAGAGGGAATCGCTCATTCTCTTGACAAGTGTAGCTTTGTCAAACCATTCCTTGACTTTCTGAGGGTTGGCCTTGAGCTGAGCCTCGAAGTCATCGTATATTGTGGTGTTCTGTTTCTCCGTATTTGCCGTTGATTGCATCAGGCTTGCATCAACGATGCTGAAGCCATCAAGCACCTCGCTGGAGATATTCATCGCCAGCATCGCCATAAGGACCACATACATCAGGTTGATCATCTTCTGGCGTGGAGAAACTGGTTTCTTCTTTATTGCCACAGGCTATGCAATTAATAATTTAGAATTAATAATTAACTAGGTTGCGAATTACTGTTTTGGAATATTAACAGTCATAGCATCTATCATACGAGCATATACAGTATTGAGCTCCTTGATCTCATCTGCCATCTTGCGTGTCTCAGCATTAATCTCGTCTTGAGTCGTAATCTGCTGTGAGGCTGATTTGAGCTGCATTTCATAGACACGTGCAATACCTGTGAGGGTGCGGTTGAGGTTCTCCATTTCTTGAGAGTCGATTGATAGACGCTCGCTGACAGCTCCGATCTTGAGAAGGAGCTCATTAAGTTCGTTGAGGCGATCAACGTATGTAGATGTTGCCTGTTCCATTGCCTGAGCTGTTTCTGGAGTTACAGCTGGGGCTGGTGTGCCAATCTGAGGAGTGGAAATATTGGTTATTGGTTGCTTCTCAGAATTGCTTGGCGCAAACGATATTGCCTCAGAAGAAGATTGCTGAGAAGTAGATGATGGAGTTGTAGAAGAACTTCCACCGATTGTACCTCCACCGATGATGATTGTTCCACCTGATATTTGTGATATAGGTGAAGTTCCTGCATTGGTTGATTTGGCTGTAGTGGCAGCAATGTTTTCGGAAATCTGGTTGCCGTTCGTTCCTTCTGCTGTTGTGTCCTGAGCTGCAAGTGCTGCGAGTTCTGTGTCAGTTGCAAGGTTTCGACCTTCCTGAGTCTTGTCAAATGGACGGTCGAAAGCTGAGATGAAGAACACGAATACCTCAGTTCCCATTCCTAAAAAGAGCATAAAGTTTGCTCCAGGAAGGTGTGTGAGCTTGAAGAGTGTTCCGAGGATGACGACTGCAGCACCCCATGAATAGGCATAGTTCATAAAGGTCTGACCTGATACGCTATCCATCCATTTCTGGAGTCTATATACTATGTTGTATTTGCTATATTTTGTCATAATGAATTTGTTTATCTTTTCTTTTTGCCTTTACCATTCTGGCTTGCTGGACTTGCTAATGAGCGGACGCAACGGAATCCGATGTATGCTCTTGGCTGATTCTGATATTCCCAAGAACGCCATGCGGAGCGGATGAAACTCTCTGGATCTTTCCAAGAACCACCCCTTACACTCTTCTTCTTCAGTCTGTATGGATCTTCTGTTGCTGCATTATACTCAAGCTTTGGGTTGAGGTCGTTCATTGCCTCTACTCCTGCTTCTGTATATATGGTAGAAGTCCATTCTGCAACGTTTCCTGCCATATCGTAAAGACCATGGCTATTTGGAGAGTATATACCAGTCTTAGATGTAATCAGATTACCATCCTTTGTGTAGTTGCCTCTGTCTGGCTTGAAATTTGCGTAGAAACAGCCGTCACCGTTTTTTACATCTGGATTCTCCCAAGGGAACTCTGTGCCGTCCTTACCGCGTGCTGCGTATTCCCATTCAGCCTCAGATGGAAGACGATAACGCTGAATATATTTTGCTTGACCTGAAAGTCCTTTGAGAAGGAAGTCAGTTCGCCATGCACAGAAGGCATTAGCTTGTTCCCATGTCACGCCAACAACAGGGTAGTCGTTGTATGTTGGGTTGCTGAAATAATTGCGAAGATAAATCTCGTTGTCAGAGTTTGGAAAGTCGTTTACCCAGCATGTCGTGTCTGGATATACATTCACGATATATGTGTTGAGGAAGTCCCAAGGACCAGAAAGTGGACGATTGATAGCTTCTCTTACGATTTTTCCTTCATCGTTGATATAAGCTGTGTCCTTTGTTATCATTACGACTTCATCTGGATTCACGGTTATATCTGTATTGAGATTCCTTTCTTCTGGCTTGATGCGATTGCGACGAAGAGCTGCTGTTGTATAGTCGTATATCTCATAGCGATATATAAGCTGTGATGCATCTATGAGTTTTTCGCCTGTAACTGGATTTGTGATATACAAGCTCTCGTATGCACGCTGCTGATCCTCGTTATGCTTGCGTGGTAATGGCTTCTTCCAGTTGATTCTTGGAGGAATAGGATCGTGATTCTGATCTTCTGTTATGAGATATGTTTCATCACCACCATATGCAGGATCTGCAAGACGAGTACGTAGAATACTATCACGCACCCACATAACGAACTGACGGTATTTTGAGTTGCTGACCTCTGTTTCGTCCATCCAAAATCCGTCAACGCTGATGTCCTTGACAGGTGCAACGTTTCCCCAGAGTGAATCTTTGGAGTCAATACCCATCTTGAGAGAACCACGATTTACCATGGTCATCCCATAAGGAGTTGGCTCTGTGAATCCTCGTCCATTGCCAACACCAGTCACCTCTCCTCCTAATGCAGAGGATGTCATCTTACCTCCAAAGCAAGATGAAAGAAGGATAACCGTATTGGTAATCGCAAGTGCAAATATAATATTTTTTATCTTCATATCTTTTATTATAGATGTCTTACACTTTGATGCCTATTTTTGCCTTTAGGCATGAAGTTGATATCCGTTTGATAGCCAACGAACAGTTCGTGAGAGCCATTCTCGAAATTGATACCGCTTGTGTATATGTCGTAGCTGTAGCCTATCCTTATACCTCGGAAGCTTCCTGCAATATAGATTGTTGTGGAGATGCTGGGACTATATCCTATGCCTGCACTCATTGTCTTACCTTCATTTGTATAGACCAGACGTGAGGTTAGCTGTCCTCTGTACCCGACAAGGTCTGTTGCTACGAATGCTGATGTTTCTATGTTAAAAAATGGGTTGTTTAATTTGAAATTATATCCTCCATTTGCATATAGAGTGGTGGCTACTGTTTTTTCGTTGGTTTCGCCAAGTGCAACTGTTGGTGATGTCAGATGTTGAGCTGATACTCCTACATACCATAACTCTTGATTGTAATGTAGTCCGAAGGCGAAGTCTATGGAGTTGCCATCTACTTTACTTTTGCTGAATGCCAAATCATTGGTGTCATCTACATCAATTTTTGAACCATCGAATGACTCGCTGAGTAATCCGGCTTGAATGCCTATTGCCAAACGACCTTCTGCGAATTTTCTCTGGTAACTGTATTTCGCGTTTATCTGTTGTTTGGAAAACAGACCTGCTTTGTCGTTCATAAAGCTGACTCCAACACCATTTCGCGTGTTAAGAGCGTTGAAAGGCATGTCGGCAGAAATGTATGCAGTCTGTGGACAGTTTTCGTATCCTACCATACTCATTGCGTATGAGGCGTTGATGTTCAGTTTGTCAAACAATCCAACGGCTGCAGGATTGAATGCTGGCTGCATATCGAAATAGTGAGAAAAATATACGTCATCTTGGGCTCTGACTTTCGTTGAGACCAGCGCCATGGCTATGAGTATGATTATCACTATTCTGTTTGCTTTCACTTTTATATAACGAAAAACCTCCTTTTTTATTACAAAAGGGCATGAAAAAAAGCTTCACCCTATTAGGATGAAGCTTTTTCTTATTTAGTTGAGTTTTAATTACTTCTCGAAGAACAGCATAGCTACACGGTTGTTCTCGTAAGTCTCGTACTTGTCCTTTGTAGTACCGCAACCCTCAGCTGTGATACGGCTCTCTTCAATACCGTACTTCTTAACGAGGAGGTCCTTAACTGCGTTAGCACGACGAACAGAGAGTTCCTGATTCTTCTTTGCTCTACCCTCTGGTGAAGCATAACCCTTGATGTTGAGCTTGAGCTCTGGGTGGTTCTTAAGAATCTGTGCTGCAACTGCAACGTTCTCAGCCTGCTGCTTTGTGATGAGAGACTTGTTAACATTGTAGAATACAGATGGGATTGTTGGAGCCTCGAAAGGTGCTTCTGGAGCTGGCTTGTTCTCGCAGTCTCTGAGAGCCTTCTGGAGACGTGCAATTTCTGCCTGAAGCTGAGCAATCTTAGCCTGATCTGCAGCGTTCTTGTCACGGAGGCTATTGATTGTGTTGTTCAAAGCGTCAATCTCACGCTGGTCACACTCTGTGATGTTGAGGAAGTGGTGTGTGCCGTTGCTTGTCTTGAAGTAGTAGTTAACACCAACGTTCAACTCGAGATTAGCATAGTTAGAATTGTACTGAATCTTCTGACCATTCTTTGCGCCACCGAGAGCGTATGTTACAGCTGGCTCTACATAGAACTGCCACTCCTTCTCGCTGCCGAAATTCCATGCGAAGTCAAGACCGAACTTAGAACTCAACATGTTGAGCTGGATTCTTGAGTCATTGAATTGCTCTTTCTTTGTTCCGAAGTTGTGGATAAAGCCGATACCTGCAAGACCGATAACTTCAAATGAACGTGGTGAACCAGTGTAGCCACCGAATGCATTTGAGAAGTTAAGAGTTCCGAGGAGGTGGAACTTTGCTGCATGGAAGAGTGAAGGATCTGTAAGCTGTACACCATGTGCCTTGTTTCCGAAAAGGAATGCGCCCTCTGCAGAGAGACCAACACTTGGTGTGAACCACTTACCAAAGCGGAGGCCAAACTCAGGGTTCAGATTCTTCAAGACAGCCTGGTCAGTAGCCTTGGACATAACACCTAAGTTTGCACCAAGATACCAGTTGTCCCAGAACTTAGCGTCTGCAAATCCGCTCTTTGGCTCCTGCGCTGATGCAGACATAGCTGATGCTGCAACAGCAAGCATTAAGAAAAACTTTTTCATTTCGTTTATGATTTTAATTGTTTATATCATGCAATTAACCCTAGATGGTTTTTTTTCATCTAGATATTTGTTGCAAAAGTAATATATTTTTGCTAAACAACAAAATATTCTTGCAATTTTTCGTCATAAAAGTGCAAAAAAAGTGATTTTTATCATATTTTAATTCAAAAATGACGTTTTTCTATGTTAAAATTTGTATTTTACGCTCAAATCGATGTCTGTTTGATGTGAATGTTTAATCATTCTAAGTCCAGAAGAAATCGCATTTCTGTTAAAGTATTTCGTGAAACCAACCTTGAAATTTGCTATTACTTTGGAAGTTAGCGCTGATTTGAAAATTGAGGAAAATCGGATACCTTTTCCATAAAATGATAGTGAGGAATATGAACCAGGAATTGTCCTTTCGCTCAAATAAACACTGGTGTTGCTATCGTCTGTATTAAAATAGGATGCAAATGCGTAAATTGTTGCATTTTTGTGTATACGAAAACTTATATTTTGAGAGAAAGAGTAGCCTTGCGACGAATAACCTGTGTAGTTGAGTCTTGACAGGTCTATAATTGTTGATGTTGATACATTTTCGCTCGTTTTTTGAACTGAAATTCTAAGTTTGTTGTTATATCTATTGATAATAGCCGTTTTGTCGGAATTATTTCTTTGTCTGATTCTGAATTTATATTTAGCTTGAAGTGTCCAACTGTTATAGTCGTATTTTAATGATATGTTATTATCGAAGGAATATGAAGAATCGCTTGTGTAATATTTTATCCAAGGAAAATATGACAGATCTGAATATGCATTTACGGTAATTCTTTTATTCGCAATCCATGTTATGCCCGCATATATTCCACTTTCATTTTGTGTATATCCTCCGTCATTGAATGCTTTTGCGTTTATTGCATAGTATTTGTATGAATAAAAGCGTTGTACGGCATTTAACGTAATGTCGCTATTGACTTTTGCCTCTATACTATTTATTGTTGCAATAGAATTGCATGAACCTGTTGCTGTTTCTCCGGAAAAAGTAAATTTCCTTGAAATATATCCATAGTTCAGGCTTGCATTCCAGAAGTCATATCCTTTTGCATAGTATGTCCTATATGAATTAGGGTTGTTATTCGGATTGGGGTTCAAAGGTCTGTCAAACCAATTATATACCATTGATGCTCCTATGTAAAGCCCATCCCTTTTATAATTTATATGTGTACCAGTAGTTAGAGATGAAGAATTATTCTTTTTCTCCATCTCAGTAGGTGTTCTGTGGTAACCGTTTATTGAAATTGTTGAAATGCTTCCGTTGCTGTTTAATGTGGCATCTATTTTCCGATAAGACCAAAAAGATGTCAAAGTCCATTTGTTAATGGAGGATTTCTTGCCTAAATCAAATGTGTTTGCCAATCCCATGAAATGTCCTCCGTCTGATCTTGAAGCATGTCCTGTTATGGTAGCGTCATAGTTGTTCATGGAAGATAACATTATCTGCTTGCCATAGCCGAAACAATTGTTTTGTATTAGTCCCATTCCGAACTTGATTTTGTATTGCCCAAGCACAAACGTTTTCAATCTTCCGATATTATTCACCTTGACATAAAAGGAATAATAGTCGGTCCCCCATTTGTTCTTGTTTGCAAATAGTGGTTCGCCTGCATCTTGTGAGGCACAGAAACCATATTTTATGTTGTCGGAGAATTTTCCTGTAAGTTTGGTGTTGTATTTGTATTTATAACCTAGATAGCCGTTTTGGTCGCCCTCTCTATTATATAATGGTATATTGACATTTGCAGAAAGTTCTCCATGTCCTTTTCTCATTATAGAATCAAGAGTAGGTCTTGAGTACCATTTTGCTTTTACTATTGGTTCTGCAATTATGAAGTTGCATAGGAAAAGTCTAAGAGGTCTGTCTATGGATTCAATAAGTGCAAGTTCTTCTATGGTTCTGAATTCTCCATATCTGTCACGGTATTTTATGATGTCATCTATCTGATCTCTGTTAATTCCTGGAATTAGATATAAATCTTCTGGATTTAATGTGTTGATGTTTAGTGGTGAGGATTCAAGTTCGCATAGGTGCTCGTAATCATCTTCTATTGATGTCTCGTCTATTTCCTCCATTGCATATATTTCGTAGAAATATTCTTCCCATGCTTTTTCTTGTGCCATGGAAAGTATTGGAAATAGTGATATTAATATAATAATGTATGCGCGCACGTGTATTAGATATAATGTGAATCCGATGAAATCAAACAGGAACAAGGGAACTTGGTAATTCGCCTTTCCTTCGTTCTTCCTCCGAACCAAACTCGGTGAACCTCCGTTCTATGTCCGCTCTTGGAACGGACCTTCACCGAGTTTGGTTCCTTTTTATAGTGGAGGTATAACGAACTTATATAGGAGTTACTTGGGGAATAGTAGGAAGGCTTTACGTTATTGTAAGGCCTTCTCTACTTGTTGCATAAGCCATTCGTTCTGCTGTGGAATGGTCATATCGCTATTGTCGAGCAGGATTGCATCTTCTGCCTGACGTAAAGGAGAGACTTCTCTGTGAGAGTCGATATAGTCACGTTCCTCTACGTTCTTCAGAATCTCGTCAAAGTCTGCCGGCATGCCTTTTTGCTGAAGTTCGTCATAGCGTCTCTGAGCACGCACCTTGGCACTTGCTGTTACAAAGATTTTGAGTTCGGCATCTGGGAAGACGGTTGTGCCGATGTCTCTTCCGTCCATGACAATCCCTTTCTCTGCTCCCATCCTTCTCTGCTGGTTAACCATTGCCTCGCGTACAAATGGGATGGCTGCTATCTTTGATACGTGATTGCTGACTTCAATAGAGCGGATGATATTCTCTACACATTCGTCGTTGAGACAGGCATCTGGTCTTCCTGTCTCTTTATTGATGCAGAAAGAGACCTTGATATTGTTCATTTGTTTCTGTAGTTCATCAGTCAGGACTTCTCCTTCAGAATCGAACAGATTATTGCGCATCGCATATAGGGTGACGGTACGGTACATAGCACCTGTATCAACATAAATGTAACCTAACTTGCGGGCGAGTTCCTTTGCCATAGTGCTCTTTCCGCAAGAAGAGTGGCCGTCTATTGCTATTGTTATCTTTTTCATTTCTTTTCTATGTTGTAATTATTCTTGATTCTGTCGGCAACTTGTTCCATAAGCCATTTCGGGGTAGAAGTTGCTCCGCAGATACCAATACTGTTGACATTTGTAATCCACTTAGGATCTATCTCGTCAGGACCTTCTACAAGATATGTGTGTGGGTTCTGCTCTTTGCAGGCGTTGTATAGCACCTTACCGTTACTACTCTTTCTGCCTGAGACGAAGAGTATTAGATCGTGCTTTGTGGCAAATGAGCAGATGTTAGGCATTCTGTTGGCTACTTGTCTGCAGATAGTGTCAAACCATTGGAAGTTTGCCCCTTCTGCCATGTGAGCTTGGATATAGTCTATGATGGTGTGAAACTCATCAAGCGATTTTGTGGTCTGGGAATAGAGGTAGATGTCGTGTGTGAAATCAAGTCTTGTAACCTCATCTGCATGCTCTATTACTATGGCACGCTGTCTTGTTTGACCTACGAGACCTAACACCTCCGCATGCCCATTCTTGCCAAAGATTACAATCTGCGCATCTGGATTTGCTGTGAACTGTTTTTTGATACGCTTCTGCAACTGAAGTACCACAGGACAGGTAGCATCAATAATCTCGATGTTGTTCTGCTCCGCTATCTTATAGGTCTCAGGCGGTTCGCCATGTGCTCTTAGCAGTACCTTGGCATTATGAAGCTCGGCAAACTGAGCATGGTCTATGGTGATAAGTCCCATCTCGCGAAGTCTTTCACACTCCATACCGTTGTGCACAATATCTCCAAGGCAATAGAGAGTAGAGCCTTTTGCCAATTCCTCTTCTGCCTTGTTGATTGCTGTTGTCACACCAAAACAGAATCCTGATGATGAGTCGATTTCTATTAGCATCGTGTTATGTACAATTTAGCAAAGTACAATTTTTAATTTTATCTCAGTTGTTTGTAAAAGTCATCCAGAAGGTTGTAAGCAGCTGTGAAACTGGTCTTCTCGCCATTCTGGACACTCATTTCTGCTTCTGCTAATTTCTGAGTTATGACTGGATCGTTGTAGAACCTGTTTCTGAGATTTGCTTCTATGGTTTCATACATCCAGTATTTGTTCTGACGGTGACGTCGTGTCTCGAAATAGCCATTCTTCTTTACAAAGTCCACATACTCAAAAATCATATCCCAGACTTCCTTAACGCCATATCCGTAGAAACCAGAATAGCAGAGAACCTTAGGCAACCAACCGCTTTCAGGCATAGGGAAGAAATGAAGTGCGTTGCGGAAATGAGTTGCTGCCATCTGGCATTTATCCACGTTGTCGCCATCGCATTTGTTTACGACTATGCCGTCTGCTATTTCCATAATGCCTCGCTTGATGCCTTGAAGCTCATCGCCTGTGCCTGCAACCTGAATAAGTAGGAAGAAATCCACCATGGAATGACATGCAGTCTCGCTTTGTCCTACGCCTACAGTCTCTATGAAAATCTTGTCATAGCCTGCTGCCTCGCAGAGTATTATTGTCTCACGAGTCTTTCTTGCTACTCCTCCAAGAGAACCTGCAGATGGTGAAGGGCGGATAAACGCCTCTTTCCTTAAGGATAGTTTCTCCATTCTTGTCTTGTCGCCAAGAATACTGCCCTTGCTCCTTTCAGAAGAAGGGTCAATGGCAAGAACCGCGAGTTTTCCTCCGTAGGTGTCAAGGACGTGTGTACCAAAGACATCAATAGAGGTACTCTTTCCTGCACCTGGAACACCGCTAATGCCAATCCTTACAGACTTTCCGCTATAGGGAAGACACTTCTCTATCACCTCCTGCGCTTTTGCTTGATGCTCAGGATTGACAGACTCAACGAGCGTGACAGCCTGTGAGAGTATAGTCACATCACCACGCAATAGTCCTTCAACCATTTCATCCACACTATACTCTCTATGACGAAAGCGTCCGCGTTTCAGATATGGGTTGACGATAGAGGGCTGAGCCACACCGCTATTTACGGTTAGTCCTACATATTCGCTGCTGTTTTCTGGATGTTCCATAGTGTAAAAGAATAATAGCCCCTCACCTGCCCTTCGGGCATCCTCTCCCCAGGGGGCGAGGGGGATGTTTGTAATAAGCCCTTCAAAGCAATTAAATGTAACTTATCCCTCGCCCCTTGGGGAGAGGGTGTCCGTAGGACGGGTGAGGGGCAGTTATTTCTTAATCTCAATTATCACCTTCTGCTGTCTTGGGTCATTCGTAATCATGAGAATACGAGGACGGGTTTTAACCCTTGACAGGTCTTGCGCATAACCGGTAATCTTCATCTTTGTACTCTCACCTGCATTAAGTTTTTGCTTGGCAAGAGTGATTTCTATGCCAGGAGTAAACAACTGCATAGAGCGAATCTCAAGAGGAGACTTACCCTTGTTTGTTATCACAATCTCGGCCTTCTTCTTACTGCCTTTTATGTTTGAAAGGTCAACGGTTGTAGAAGAGATTTGTATGCGAGGACTGCGATACAGGCTTGCCTCGTCAAGTCGTGGTTCTGGAGGAAGAAGAACTGTAGATACCATGATTTCCTTGTCCTCAGAAACCTTGTCGCCCATGCCTTTTGAAAGGTAGATGCTTGCCTGAGAAAGGCCGAGCGATTTCATTTTGCTTGAGTTTAGCATAATATGAATAACGCCTTCTTTCTTAGGACCAAGACGCTTTGGCGAAATCTCTGCACGGAGATAGTCAGGAAGGTGCATAAGCACAGGCTCTACAAACTGGTTATTAGGGTTCATGATGTGGATGTCCTGAACAGGACGCTCACCACGGTTTACATCATCAAACTCAATAATGTTTGCATCTGTCAACAGACCTCCGATAGAGTAGGGGTAGTTACCAACAAAGTTCTCGACCTTTGGCACTACTACGCCCTTGACTGTAACGTATGTAGGCTCTTTCTGATCCTTGACATAGATAGCAACATCACGCTGGAAATGTCCAAGTTGCTTAGAGTCATACGTTGCACTAACCTTGAAATCTGTACCTGCAGGTATTACTCCTACAGGAAAACCTACCTGAGTGCAGTTGCAGCCAGAATACATGCTTGATATCTCGATAGGTGCATTTGATATATTCTTTACGTCAAATGTAGCTGTGATAGGTTGCATGAACTGAACCTGTCCTAAGTCGATGACGTTATTTCTTACCTGCAATGTCTGTGCCGAGGCAAAGAGCGGAAATGCGAGTAGAAGTGATAGAGATAGTTTCTTCATTTATTTCAATTATTTCAAATATTTCAATTTTATTTTACCACATAGTTAGAACCTGGGGTTCTTCCTGTGAATACAGGAGAATAGGTACAGGTCGCTGTAGCTGTGCCTGAAGTGTAGTTACCGCTTCTTGCCACATAGTATGATGTCTTGATCACATGTGTGCCTTTGCTCAACATATTGTAACAATATTCTGTCTTAGTGTCACGGATAATCTTGTATGTGCCGTGGCTATATCCAGAGAGCTGTTCTACAGGTTCAAGACAAGCCGGACGATTATCAGTTACGGTCACAAAGTCATAGTCGCGGTCTGCTGTGATTGTTATTGTCACCTCAACCTTGTCGCCAACCTTTAGCTGTTTGTTAGGGCTCTCAACCTTTCTCGTAATTGAAAGCCCTGTTGAAGACTCCTTGCTTTCTGTGGCAGTCTGCTTGTATTCAATGAACACATTTGTCCAAGACTCACCGTCTGTATGCTTGGTAACTGTAAGGGCATTGTCCTTTGAGGTGATGTCCTTTGAAGTCTTAACATAGCCAAGCGCAGAGGTGTATTCCTGAGCCGGCATTCTTGTCTTGCCTAATGCTATGTCTGCAGGTACGCCTTTCCTAAGTGAAGAGGTAATGCCTTGTGATGGGCATAGGAAGGCATAGATTGCATCTACTGCATTTATAGGAGTATCCCAAGACTGGGTTCTCTTACTCTGCAACAACCAGCGCTTCATGTCTGCTATTTCTTTTGCGGAGTTCTTGCCGTCTATTAGTTTCAGAGCCTCAATAACAGAAACCTGAGTTGGGATCTTATAGTCGTACCAAGAGTAAAGTGCGCGGTCAGAATCAAAGTATCTGCCAAGATCCTCACGATAAACAGTATGCTCCACTATGCTCTTGATAAACTCAGAAGCCTTATTCTTATTGCCAGAATATGAGAGAATGACGGCAGCCTGTGCCTTTGTCCTCATATCATCATAGCGCGTTTCCTCTGGAACAAGCTTTAGCAGATAATCGGCATTACTATTGCTTTTGATATTTGTGCCAGAAGCCTTGGCGATAGCCCTGCAATAGAGATAGTCAAGGGCATAGTAAGGAAGATACTTGAATTTCTCCTTCTTCATCTCTGCCACTCTTTTGGCAATCTCTTTGTCAAGGAAGTTGAAAGAACGCTTAATCAACTGCTCATTCTGCTTTTTGAACTTCTCGTCGTTCATCATGAGATTAAGACGCACAAGTGTCTTCAGAACCTGAACAGTCATATATGTACTACCGTTCATGCCTTTCCACCAACTCCAGGAACCGTCGCTGTTCTGAAGATTTGAAAGACGGCTAAGAATATCGTTATTACGATAATTGATAGAGGTAGAATCAAAGAGCTGTTTCAACTCGTCAGACTTCCACTCATCTACGGCTTTCCTTATCTCTGGATTTGTGCGTGCTATGCCAGATGCTATGCTGTTAGCATAATATGCGGAAGAAAGACAAATCGCACACTCGTCATAGTATTTTGAGATATAAGGCAGGGCCTTTATCATCAGCCATTCAGGAGAATCCGTATATTCTACTGTGAGGTGCTTGTCATTGACAGATGGCATGATCTTCTTCAAATCAAATGTCTTTTCTCCTGTCTCTGTAAGGATGAATGTCTGGGTGTTCACCATTAATTCCTTCTGTGAAAGAATCGGCAGATCTTTCTGCTCGCCGTCTGTGAAAGTGCCTTCCTCGCTCTTGCCAGAAACGCTATAACGCACGATTATAGACTTGTCTTCCTGATTTCTTGAGTCGTAAGGGAAAGAGACTGCCTCGCTCTCGCCAGCCTTGACGTTTATCTTCTTGCTTTGAGTTGCGAGAACCTTTTCTGTCTTTGCATCAAGAACGGTGAACTTCACAGTTGCCGTAATATCCTTGTCTGTTATATTTGATACAGAAGCCGGAATGTCTGTCACGTCACCTTCACGCAAGAAGCGAGGCAGACGAGGCTGAATCATCAGTTTCTTTTGTGCGATGACCTCATCTGTCATAGTGCCAAACTTCACATCCTTATCATGTGCAAATGCCATGAACTTCCATGTCGTGACACTCTCAGGAAGAGTGAAAGATAATGTTGCTATGCCTTTATCGTCAGTTCTTAACTGAGGCATGAAGAATGCAGTCTCGTTGAGGTTAGTGCGGATTGTTTCTTCTTCCGCATCATAATCTTCTTCCTCCGCAGAAACACATTGCATTTCCATTTCATCATTCGCAACAATAGATTCTTTTGCCTTGAGTATTTCCCCTGTTTCTGCTTCCATAGATGAATATCCCTTTACTATGATTCTATTGCTTGCTTTCAATGTCGCAACTCCATAGGCGACAGGAGCACTATATTTGAAGGAATGATAGGACAGGCCATCTGTTAAAGTCGAGAATTCAAGTGACTTATATGTGTAATATTTAGTAGGCTTTGAGTAATGTAGGTATATGCCCGTATTTCCTCTATTGGTACGCCAATGGAATGAAGGGGTAACCAAGAGCCTTGTGTCAGAGAAATTCCAAGAATGCTCCATTATTGCATCAAGTGACTTGTCGTAAAGTACAGCCATCACATTGGCATTTGCAGGCTTACCGTCCTTGTCTGTTACAGAAAGTTTCCATTCTTCCTTCTGTCCAGGTTCAAGCTTATTGCGGAATGTTGTCCAGTTGAGTTTGAGCTTGTGATTTGGAAGTGGGCGAGTAATAGTATGACAATGTTCATAAAACTCTCCATTGCGAACCCAGGCAACAGTATAGCATATACCATCACCGTATTCTTCCTTGTACTCAAATTTGCGTGTAACAAGTGAAGAATCAAGTTTCAAAGAACCAGACTCTATAACCTTAGATCCGCTGAAAAGGGTATAGACAGCGTGAACATCTTTTTCGCAAGTGCCAAACTGGATAGTTGCAGGAAACTTATCTCCTGTGGCATACCACCAGTCTTTTGTTTCTGTTGCAGGAACCTTGTCTTCAAGGCTAAACAGCACGAACTTTTTTTCAATAGTGTCAGTCCCACAAATCGCCCTTATAAAATGGGATTTGGTAGGGATTTGCATAGGAATTGCATAGGCCTTGCCACAGACTGCCTTTCCTTGCTCTTTTCCGTCAATTTCAATGGAAACTTCACCGTCAATCTCTTTGCCTGCATTGTTCCTACGGGTAAATGTAATCTCAATAGGCTTGTCGCTTTTGAGATATTTATCTTTAATGTCGCTTGTGAGTACTGTAGAACGGTTGCTGAGTGGCAATAAGATTACCCCTTCGTGTGATTCTCCTGCAATATCCGTAACAACAGCAGTTGCATTGATACTGTAGAACATAGGTAACCAGTATCGTTTCTGGTCATCCTTGTTATTAGGTAGAACCATTGGCATCTTCATGAAGAAATTTCCAGATGCGTCAGTTTTTACCGTGTCTTGGAGTAATTCTGTGTTTTCATAAGGCGCTCTCCACCACCAAGCAATGCTTCTGCGGATTGTATATACAACCTTTGCATCGCTTACTGGAACACCACTATAGGTCTTGGCTGTTCCTGTAACTGTGATAGTATCACCATCTTTGTATTCAATCTCAGGCTTATTGATTGTCACCTCAAATGTAGGACGGACATATTCCTCTACGGTGATACTTGCAGAGTATGAGTTTCCTGTCATTATGTGGAATGTTCCGTTTTTAACATTCGCGGGAATCACAAAGTCAGTAGTTGCCACGCCGAAATTGTCAGTCTTGACATTTGTTGAACAGACTTCCTTGTGGTCAGGGGCTTTAAGTGTAATGTTAATCTCTTTGTTCTCAATTGTTGATGTTGTCTCATGCCCGATTTCGTTGTAAGCAACTAATGAAACATGTACAGTCTGCCCAGGACGATATAATTTGCGATCTGTAAATACTGATGTTCTAAGTCTTGCTCTATTGTCCTTTTGATAGTCTGTATGACTTGTGTAAAGATATTGCGACTGCATTGCCTTGTCTTTGTCAGTTGTGGCAAAGGCGTATCGAGGCTCATTATCTTTTGTAAACTCACAGATATACTCTCCGTTTTCGTTTGTGTTCACAACTCTTGGATGTTCGTGTTCTTTTTTACCTGCCAGATGTAGCTGTGCTCCGGCAACAGTTTTGCCGGTAATGGCATTTACCACGACATATCTTTTCTGTGTCTTGCTCTGCTGAAGGGCAATGACTCTAAGGTCGCTGACTGTGAGAATACTCAAATTGTCCAGAGAAGAGATGTTTGCACCATCACAGGTAACATCTATCAGATATGTACCAAGTGGAAGTGTTCCAAGCGAAAGACTGTCTTGGAAGAACTCGTATATCTCATGTTTGTCAAACTTTTTGGAGCAGGTGATTGCTTTTGCCTTTTGCAAGTGTTGTTTTAGTTTGGCAATATCGGCTTTCTTTCCATGTTCCAATTTGCTGATTTCTTCAGAAGCCAATCCTATTACAGGTGTGGCAGAAACTTTTATGTTTGATACGTTCCTGACATTCTCAAAATAGATCTTTACATCTTGGTTTGTATTGAATATGCCAGATTTGTTCGTTGTCTGTATATTGATATTAGGGGCAGTAAGATCTGCTTTAGCATTTTTTAGTTCATTTATTTCCTGCCATTTAGGCCATCTTTTTATGGCTTCATCTATCCATTCTATAGCCTTTTTCCTGTTTTTGATGTCGTAATTGTCAAATAAACGATATTTTCTTACGGCGATGGCACCACACTCATTAAGGTCGCTATATACGGTAATTAGTGAGTCTGCTTTTTGTATTAATCTGGTTGTTTCTGCGTCGTCAAAAGCGTTGTCTTCCAGCATGAGGGTAGCTGCTATACATGCAGCCTTTCTGTTGCCTGTCTCTGAGTAATAACGTACAAGTGGTTCATAGTCAACTATAGTGTAAGCTATGAGGCTTATAAGGTCGTGACAGAAATACTGGCTGTCAATTCCTTTGCTTACAAGTGGAATATACTTTAGTGCTCCGTTTTCCTTTGTCAGTTCGTTTACGATTTCTGGAGTTGTATGGTAGAGTAGGCTATCAATCATGGGGCTGTCAGAGCCGTTTTTTGCTACATGATATATACAAGCTGCTACTGGAGCTGTTTTTGAGAGTTCCTGATACTTTGCCTCCATACGCTTTTCCATAGGGGCAATAGAGTCTCTTGAAATCTCATCAAGAAGGTTTTTCTCTGTAAAGAGAGCAGCAAACAGATGACCATAATACTTTTCCTTTTCTGCCTTTTCCTCAATCTTCCTTACGGCAGACAGGGCAGTTTTGGGCTGATCCTTCTCCTGGGCATTTTCGCATTGCTTCCAGAGGGAGGTGTAGTCTCCCTGTGCTGACATTCCTAATACCAGCACAGAGAGTAGCAATATGGTCAATATTCTTTTCATTACTTTGTCTTTACAATCTTGGTCTTCTCCTGTTCCTTGTTCCTTCTGTTTACAACAGTAACAACGCTTTGGGCAAGTGCGAGGAATGCCTGACCTGTAATGGTGTTCTCGTCAAGAGCCGCAGGAGTTCCTGCATCGCCCTTTTCGCAGATACCTTGAACAAGAGGAATTTGTGCAAGAAGTGGCACGTTCATTTCCTGTGCGAGATTCTTGCAGCCTTCCTTGCCGAAGATATAGTACTTGTTCTCAGGGAGTTCTGCCGGAGTAAACCATGCCATATTCTCGATGAGGCCAAGGATAGGAACATTTACCTTGTCGTTGGTGTACATGTCAATTCCCTTACGGGCATCGGCAAGTGCCACCTGCTGTGGGGTACTTACGATAATAGCACCTGTGATGGCGAGTGTCTGTAGTAGGGTGAGGTGAATATCACTTGTACCCGGAGGAGTATCAAGAATGAAATAGTCGAGTTCACCCCAGTCTGCATCTGCAATCAACTGTTTCAAGGCTGAACAAGCCATACCACCTCTCCAGAGAGTTGCTGTGTCTTTTCCTACGAAGAAACCGATAGAGAGAAGCTTAACTCCGTATTTCTCAACTGGAACAATAAGCTGACGGCCGTCTTTCTCTATGGCGTAAGGACGCTCGCTCTCTACATTGAACATCTTTGGCATACTTGGACCAAAGACATCAGTATCAAGAAGTCCTACCTTATAGCCGAGTCGTGCAAGTGCTATGGCGAGATTGGCAGATACTGTGCTCTTACCAACACCACCTTTGCCAGAACTTACTGCGATGATATTCTTAACGCCCGGAAGTAAATCCTCAACCTCTGGACGTGGGGCTGATTTGTATTCTAATTTGATATTTACTTCTACATCCTTACCAACGTGATAATGGATAGCTGCTTCTGCAGCCTTAACCGTTGATTTAAGGAAAGGATCAGTTTCGCGTGGGAATATAAGGACAATCGTCACGCTATTGCCGTTTATGCTTGGAGTGTCGGCAAGCATTTCCGACTCTATAAGGTTCTTCTTTGTGCCAGCGTAGATGACTGTTGCAAGTGCATCTGTTATGAGTTTCGGGTATAAATTCATTACTGTTTTTTGTTCAAAAATGATTTTCTTTTAGAATGCAAAGATAGTGATAAAAATGGAGATTTCCAAATCTTATTAGTGAAAAGAGATTAAAGCACGAAAAAAGGCTTGCAACCGAAGTTACAAGCCTTGTATTTGTTATGTTTAAATTTCAGATTTCAGATTTAGAGAGCCACGTAAACACCAAAGCTGATGCTGTTGTCAAGACCAATGTTGAAAGCGCTTATTGTTGATTTAACGTCATATCTCTTTGCTTTTGTTGTTGTAATGTTATAAGAGAGATCACCGAAGTGGGCTACGAGTGTTACATCGTCGCTGATTGCATAGGCAATACCTGGGTTGAAACCAATGTTAAAGAAATTTGGATTTTCGATTACATCAGAATAACCATTGAGGTGAGTGGTGCCGTAGGTGATGCCGCCATCAATAAAAGCTGTGAAGTTACCCTCGTTGAAGAACTTGTAACGAACGTATGGGTTGATAGCAAAAGAGTTTGCTGTACCGGTGAATTTGTCATTATTTATCTCTACTGTATAAGAGTCTATATGAGCATAGCTGAGTCTAAGAGCTACAGCCCAATTCTCATCAAGGTCATAACCTACTTCTGGCGCGAATGAGAATGCACTTGCGGTATTATCCAAAGATGCGTATCTGTTCTCAATTTCTGTTTTTGTTGATGTGTAACCAAGGTTACCACCAATCCAAGCCTGTGCGTTAGCAGTAAGAGATGCTACTGCGAGAGCAGCGATTGCAAAAAATTTCTTCATAATTTTTAAGTTGCTTAATTTTGTATTATTCCTACTCTGTCCTGAATACTGAGGTTTTCGGATTACCCTCTTTTTAAAGTTTTATGTTATGCTTGAAAGCGGGTGCAAAATTAAGTAGAGAATCCCTAATTCACAAATTTTTCCTATGTTTTTGTGTAGGTACACAATATTTCCTTGATAATCGTCAACAAAACCGATGTAAAATCTAAAGTTTTCGGCAAAAGCCCATAAAAACTCAGATTTTATCTTATTTTCGGATACTTTTTCGCGAGAATATCCCTGAAATGCCCCTCCTTGGTCATTTCTGCCCACCTTTCCCTGCCTTGGTCTAAAATTATGCGAATGGTTTTCTGTACGTGCAGCCATTCTTCCATTCAGAACATCCGTATGCAGTCTTTCCTTTGATAATTGTGCCTTTACCACATAGAGGGCAGATTGTAGGAACATCATTGGCATTGGTACGCTGAGAAGATACAGGTGCATCAGCTGTTTTTTTCTTTGCTGAGGCTTTCTTTGTTGTTTTCTTCTTTTGCTCTTCCTCTGGCGCAACCACAGTAACTCGTCTGTTTGTATTGTCTGCAAGAACTTGATTTACAATGCTATTAATTTGCTCCTTCAATTCTGAAATGAACATACCAGCATCATATTGTCTATGCTCAATGTCGCGCAGTTTCTTTTCCCATACACCTGTAAGTTCTGGACTTTTCAGGATATCCTCGTGGATAAGGTCTATTAGCTCAATGCCCGTTGGGGTTGCAACGAGGTTCTTACGCTCTTTCCTTATGTAATGGCGTTTGAAAAGCGTTTCTATTATAGCTGCACGAGTAGAAGGACGACCAATGCCGTTCTCCTTCATTGCATCTCGTAGCTCGTCATTATCCACGAACTTACCTGCAGTTTCCATTGCGCGAAGCAACGTCGCCTCTGTGTAAGGCTTGGGGGGTTGTGTCCATTTTTCGGAAAGAGAAGGGATGTGAGGACCTTTCTCGCCCTTTGAGAATGTCACATTAGAAGAAGCATTGTCTTCTTCTTCGTTCTCGTTGTCAGAATCTGTAATTGCATTGTCTTTCTTGAAGACGACCTTCCAACCTTCATCCGTGACAATACGGACAGAGGTTCTGAATAGCACGCTGTTCTCATCATTAAGCTCTTCTGCGCTTGCTACAGTTCCAGAGGTATCTCCCTCTGGTGTGATAGCCACTCTTCCGAGAATCGTTGTTGTTTCAAATTTCAGGTCTGGGTAGAAAGCTGCAATGAAAGCCCTTGCTACAAGGTCAAACACGTTACGCTCCATATCCGACAATCCCTGTGGGGATACTCCTGTAGGGATTATGGCATGGTGATCCGTCACCTTTGAAGAATCGAACACCTTTTTGCTCTTTTTCAATGGCTTGCCACCAATCGCCTTGACAAGTTCTGCATAAGGAGCCACACCCGAGAATTGAGTCTTGTATAGACCATTCATTGTCTGAGGACATTTAGGGTAGATGTCATCAGAAAGGAATGTCGTATCAACACGTGGGTATGTGGTGAACTTTTTCTCGTAAAGTGCCTGTATAAGTTGAAGCGTCTGGTCGGCTGAATATCCGAATTTCTTATTGCAATCTACCTGAAGTGAGGTGAGGTCATAAAGTCGTGGAGGCGCTTCTGTTCCCTTACGCTTTGTTATATCTACAACATGGAAATCATTGTCCTTGATAGCTTCAAGAACCTTATTTCCCTCTTCTTCTGTTGTATATTCAATTTGACGATAGATTGGGCCTTTCGACTTCTGTGTCTTGCCATTCTTTGCTGCCTCTGCAACTTCTGCAGCATCCTCAGCCTCGGCTTCCTCGTCGTGTGCAATAGCAGTAAACTTAGAATCCTTGAATAATGTGGAAAGAACCCATGACTGGCGAGGCTCAAAATTTTCTATTTCCTTCTGGCGGTTGACAATCATCGCGAGGGTAGGGGTTTGTACCCTTCCAATGGAAAGAACCTGATTAGTTTTTCCTTGTGGACGGTATTTCAGAGTATAGAGGCGTGTGGCATTCATGCCAAGCAGCCAATCGCCTATGGCACGTGAAAGACCTGCAAGATACAACGGCTCGTATTCCTGCTGATCCTTTAGTGTCTGAAAACCTTCTCGTATTGCCTCTTCTGTAAGGGATGAAATCCACAGTCTTTTTACTGGACATTTAACCCCAGCCTTCTGCATTACCCATCGTTGTATAAGCTCTCCCTCTTGTCCGGCATCACCACAGTTTATAATGGAGTCTGCCTCTTGCATCAGCTTTTCGATAGTAGCAAACTGAGCTTTAATGCCTTGGTCGTTCTTCAGTCTTATTCCGAAACGTTGTGGTATCATAGGCAAAGCCCCCAATGACCATCTTTTCCACGTTGGAGTATAGTCATCGGGTTCCTTGAGCTCGCATAGGTGACCGAAAGTCCATGTCACCTGATACCCATTGCCCTCAATGTATCCTTGCTTTGAAGTTGTAGCTCCAAGTACATTGGCAATATCACGAGCTACGCTCGGTTTCTCGGCTATGCAAACAATCATTATTTGGCTGTATCTAAGCTACTGCGCTTGTCTCTGTGATAAGAGCGATAATCATCCAGTTCTATCTCTTTTTCTGACTCCGTGAGCTGCTTTTCACGTGGAAGAAGGAACTTCATATATTTGATGTTAAGACCACGCTCAATCCACATAGACTCGTAATAGGTCTGTATGGATAGAATTTTCTTTGTCTCTTCATCAATTCCCTCGGTATGGTAGAGGTCTGTTGTGCGGAAAAGAACTGGCAGCTCATTATGCTCCACCATGTAGGTTGTGTAGGTGAACAGGAAGTTAGAGTCCGTCTTTAGGTGAATGATACCGTTATCCACAAGGAAATGACGGTAACGCTCAAGGAAGAAGGTTGAAGTAAGGCGTTTATGCACGTTCTTCATCTGAGGATCAGAGAAGGTGAGCCAAATCTCCTGTACTTCATCTTGGGAGAAGAAACGGTCTATAATCTCAATGTTTGTGCGAAGGAAAGCCACGTTCTTTAGACCAGCTTCCAAAGCCTTGGTTGCACCTGTCCACATACGAGCTCCCTTGATATCAACGCCTATGAAGTTCACATTAGGATATAGTTGAGCAAGTTCCACAGTATATTCACCCTTACCGCACCCTAATTCAAGCACGATAGGATTATCATTGTGAAAATACTGTTCTCTCCAGTGACCTTTCATTTCGAAAGGAACATTGTCCACTACAGAGAATGGATATTGGAACACGTTCTCATAGCGTTCCATGTCTGCGAACTTTGCAAGTTTACCTTTTCCCATTGATTAAATATATTTTTCGGAATACAATTCCAGATGCAAAATTAATCAATAAATCTGAGATTTCAAAATAAAACAAAAAAAAGATGAACGAGTGCCATTATTTATTGTAATGATACCCGTTCATCTTTCTTTGATTATGATGCAATCAACATATTATTGTGCATCATCGTACTCCTCATCGGTGAAACCTCCATTGAATGGATCTTTTTCTTCTGGCTGGCTCACCATGAGTGGCTCGATTGCTTTCATGAATCTTGCGCGGAAATATGGAGCTTTATATTCTTTTTTCATATTTTATGCCCTTTCTTATTATTTTACTACTGTCTTAGATACCTCAACTGAACCATCAGAGTAAGTTTTCTTTACGATGTTAAGACCATTAACTGGCTCGTTAGAGATCTGACCATTTGCTGAGATGTACTGAACAGATACTACGTCGCTGCTGTTTACAACACCGTCAATAGCAGTAGTCTCTGCATTGTTAAAGTCGGCATTGATGGTTTCAACTGTACCATCTTCATCAATGAAGAGAACAATTGCGTTGTCAAGCTTCGCATTTCCTGATGTTGGAATATATTCGAAGTAGCAACGACCTGGCTTCATTGTAGAATTCTTATTGAGCTTGCCGAAATGACCATTCTCTGCTACAATATATCCGTGGTCAGCGAGTTTAGCGTCTGAACCCTTGATTGGCTCAAATGTACCACAGAATCGAGCACCATTGTAACTTGCTGTTTTAACATCCTTTGTTGCCCACACAGTAGTACCCATATCACCAGTCAGCTCACTTGCGTTATTACCGATTTCCAATAAGTATGGAGTGTTTGCAACGATGACATCTGTCGTTATTGTTGAAATCTCATTCTTCTGCTCATCATAGCCAGTAAGTCTTCCCATTCTTCTGAACACGTCTAATGCGCTTGAGATGTTGAATGGAACTACTATTGTGCCGTATGCGTCAGCTTTGAAGTTGCGATAGTATTTTGTTGTGCTTGCAACGAAGTTCTTATAAACATAAATCTCCTGACCATTGTCGGAAATCTCATAGCTGCTACTATTCTGACCTACTACGATATTCTTGCCAGATGCGTTTGCTCCTGTTGCGAAATATGCAATTCGGTTGTCGTTGATATCTGTTGATACAGCACCGAGGATACTTGCATTGCTGAAATCATAGTTAAGGTATGTATATGCTGGTTCATTGAGAATAGCCTCTACCTTGCCGTTATCAACAACTCCAGATACAAAACCTACTTTGCCATCACCTGTTACTGTGTATGACTCATATCCCTCTGCAATTGCAGTTGGGTTGTATGTAACATAACAGTTGTTGTATATAGTACCACGTGCATAGTCACCGTCAATATTAAGAATTGGCAGGAACTTATTTCTACGGAAATTCATGTAATAGAGTTCGTCAACGATTTCTACACCATCGTCATCTTCATCTATTACTGTGTTGTTCCATTTTGCTGATTTAAGTTCTGTACCAGTGAAAATGATAGCAGGCTGGATGTTTTTTATCTCAGTACATGCAACTATGTATTTTGCAAATTCTTTTGAAGTCTTATTTGGAGTATATGCGCTCACATAGTTACCAGACATTTTTGTATAAACAATATCCTCCTCCTTTACTACTACATCATAGATAGTCGTGCTTGATTTAACACGCTCTGTAAATGGTGCAATGTTACTTGAGGTTGCTGAGGCATTAGTCAGCTTTACGTTGTAAATGAGATTACAGTCGCTGACCGTAACTCTCAAGTCACTTTTCAAAGTAACCTTGTACTGGTCGGTGTTTATGTCAAATGAACGTCCATTTGAATAAAGAGTGTCACCTTTTTCTGAGTTGGCATCGAGATCTTTCACGGTGTCATAAGAATAGGTGTTTCCGTATTTGTCAGTGACAGTTGCGGAAGTCTTGCTTTGCGCGAACAAAACGTTTACGCTTGCAGAAAGAACTGCTGTTAAAAGTAATAATCTTTTCTTCATATTATGTATTTTTTTATCTATTCCTGTTGAATTAATGTATCTATATCCCTTTCATCATATAGAATCCTGTGATATGTGCATATTCGGGTGCAAAAATAACATTTTTTTTCGAACTGACCAAATTTTGGTAAAAAAAAAAGAAAAAATTAACAAAAACATTGAATATGAAAAAGAAACGATTGTGTGGTTTCTATGTCCGGTGCTTTGTACTATTATACCCAAAAAAGAGGAAAGACGTGCTTTCCTCTTTTGGTTTTATTAGTAAATATACACTTATTCATCATATTCTTCGTCTTCTGAATCCCAGAATCCTATTGAACCTTTGGCGTCAAGTTTTCCATGACCAGGGCCGATATATGAACTTTCGAGAATGTTGTTCCATGCAGTGAAGGTGGCAACTTTTATCTCAGGTGAAATATATCTTTTTTTCATCTTGTATATTTATTTTGTAATTTTCTTTGTTGAGCCATTAGAGTATTTAACGATGTTGATACCCTTTGTTAGCTCATTTTGCTTTCTACCGTTGATGTCGTAGATTGCGATGATTTCTTCAGAGTCGTTACCTACGGTTTCAATGCCAGTAGTCTCTTCTGTCATCTCGTCTTCGTCAAGACACATGATAGAAATCTTTGTGTTTGCGAACTTGCCTTCAGACTCTCTGTCGATAATGTCAAGATACCATCTGTTTGCTTTCAGGTAGTCCTCTTTTTCTGCGAGCTTGACACCACCGCCTGCCATTGCGTAATAATTTCCTGCTACCAACTCATTTCCATCCATTGGTCTGTATGTACCATAGAAAACATATTTTGTTGAAACAGAAGCGCAGTCTATAGAGTTGTATTCTGCTTTTCTGAGAATAGCGTTGTTAACAACTATGGTCTGTGGATCGTCGGATGTCTGCTTTGCTCTTATAACACATGGTGTGTGAGCCTTGATAGTCTTGCCATCCTTCTGTTTTACAACCTCGATGAGTGTGCGGTCGATAGTACCATTGTCATCATCGTCAAACTGGTGTATGTTATTTACGATAGCAACCTCGAATTTGCCTTTCCAGTCGTTGTATGACATATCAAATGGAACGTAGAGACTTTGCCAGTTGGTGTTCGTGAATGTTCTTGAATAAACAATCTGTTTAGCTGCTGTATCTTCCTTTCTGTCGTATTTTGTGCCATCTACCATTGTGAATGTTCCGAATGAAACAGATACACTACACTTAGCACGTGCTGCGCCATCTCCTGAAATTGCTGTGAGTGTTGCATTGCCAGGACCAACAGCGATAATGTTTCCATTCTCGACTTTTGCTACAGCCTCATCAGTAGTAATCCAGATAACATTTTTATATGTTGCATCTGAAGGACCTACTGTAGCTTTGACAGGGATGCTATTGCCTACTTCCATAATTGCATTTGTCACATTGAGTGTGACGCTGGTTGCAGGAACGAATGACTTTCTTACTAAAATGTCGCACTTTGCTGATTTGCCTGTTCCATCGGCAGCAGTACATGTGATGATTGCAGAACCTTCCTCAGCTCCAGCGATAAATGTACCTGTGCTTGGATCCAGAATTGTAATTACATCGTCGTTACTACTTGTGAATATTACATCCTTTACACGAGCGTTATCGGGATTGATGGTTGCTTCCAACTTGCCAGACTTTGTTGTAAGTACAACCTTGGATGTGTTGTCAAGCTCGATTGATTCAACATGTACGATATCAATGTCGGCAACGTAGTGGCCTGCATAGTTTGACCAGTTTGTCGCATTCTCAAAAATGCTCTTCATCAGAGTAAACACATGAATCTTTGTGCCATCTGTAACTTGGAAAGGAGTATTATCGTTGAGGGCAATCTTGCTTGGGATATTGTTGATGTAGAAATTCTCAACGTTAGTTCTATTGAATGCATTAGTGGCAATTGAAGTAACGGATTCTGGGATTTCTACTTTGTTGATAGTTGTTCCGTTGTTGTAGAATGCTTGTGCACCAATAATTTCCAGACCTTCTGGGAGTGTAATGTTTGTCAATTTACATCCGCTGAAGGTTGAAGCCTGAATCTCTGTGATGCTTCCTGGAATGTCAATGCTTATGAGACCTGAGTTCTCGAAAGCTGAAGTTCCAAGGTCATATACAGATGTAGGCAAATTGACATTAGTAAGAGCTTTACATCCTTTGAATGCAGAACTTCCAATGATACCTACACCATCTTCGATAGCGACATGTGTCAGGTTGGTACAGCCTCTAAATGCGTTAGAGCCAACCTCTGAAAGAGTAGAAGGGAGTACGATGTTTGATGACAATGAAGCCGCATTTCTGAATGCATCGCTGCCAAGGAGAGTCAAGCTTGATGGGATGTTGGCGCTTGCCAACTTAGAGCAGTCCCAGAAAGCTCCATCTTCGATTTGCTTGAGACTGTTTGGCATAACAATATTTGTTATTTCGCTACATCCGTTAAAGGCGAACTTTTTGATCGTTTTTACGTCTTCTGGTACGATGAAAGAACCAGAAATCGTTTTTGGACAGAAAATAAGCTCTGTCTGAGTCTTGTTATACAATACACCATTAAGATCAGCATAGAAATATGCACTTGTAGGATCTACGGTAATTTTAAGAACATTGCTCTCGTCAAATGCCTGTGCGCCAATAGTGCTGACTGTGCTTGGGATTTGTACGCTTTTGAGGTTTGGACATCTGTAGAATGCCTTTTCCTGAATGCTTGTAACAGTATATGTTTCGCCCTCCACGTTAATAGTAGAAGGGATCTGTACTGTATTGGTATAGTAACCATAGCCTTCACCAAGATACTGGGTGTTGGTTACAGTGGCAGTACCAAATCCATTGATTAAGAAGTGGATACCATTGACGTTTGCATGTTTTTCCTCTTTGGCGTCCCCATACTGAGCCTTAGCACCCATCCATGAGGCGCTTACTGTAAGGAGTAAGAGCATGAAGCTCAAGAATTTACGAGTAGATTTGTTCATAATCCTTTTTTAACTGATTTAGCTATCCCTGAATAATCAGTGTAATGTTTTAAAGTTATTTTTATAGCCGTTGGGTACTCTACACACTTGCGTTGCAAACCGTCTTTGTTTTGTATCCTGTTTCCCGCAATTCTCAAGGTGTAAACGCTATTTTTTCTTTGTTTATGTTATCGTAAGCACGAATTTGGGGGCAAAGTTAAGATTTTTTTTTGAAATAGCGAAATGTTGCAGACTTTTTTTGCTAAAAAGTAACATTTTTTTGTAATTCGGTGTAAAAAACTGGGAAGATTTTAGTGATTTTGTGTGGATTTTTGTAGAACATATCAACAATAATTTTTCTTTAATTTATTGGTAGCAAGCAGTTTTTGCTGACACAAATTACCAATCTTACTAATCTTCATCCAACAAATGTGTTTTAACATTTTTTGTGGTGAGAGATTGGCAAGATTGGTGATGTCAGTTCTGTGCTGAATGCGCATTCTTATTTGCATCCTCGCATTTGAGGCTGATTATTCAATAACGACGCGAGTCCAGTTGTGAATGTCTGGCTCAATGCCGTACTGGATGTTGCGGAGCTTAGTGAAGAGCTTCTCGGAAACAGGTCCTGGCTTCTCGCCAAAGACGTAGCTCTTACCTGTCTCGATGTCGTCTATGCGTGAGATTGGAGAGATAACGGCTGCTGTACCACAAGCACCTGCCTCCTCGAATGTCTCAAGTTCCTCTTCTGGAATCTGGCGACGCTCAACCTTCATTCCGAGATCCTCTGCCAACTGCATAAGTGACTTGTTGGTAATAGATGGGAGGATAGAGGTTGACTTTGGAGTAATGTAGGTGTTGTTCTTGATACCGAAGAAGTTAGCTGCACCAGCTTCGTCTATATACTTCTTCTCCTTGGCATCGAGATAGAACTCGCAAGCATAGCCGAGCTTGTGTGCCTTGTCGTTTGCCTGAAGGGAAGCTGCATAGTTTCCACCAACCTTATATATACCTGTGCCGAGAGGGGCACTACGGTCAAACTCGCGAACGATAACGTATGGGTTTGCGAAGAAACCGCCCTTGAAGTATGGGCCTACTGGAGTAACGAAGATCATGAAGAGATACTCCTTGGCTGGGTGTACGCCAACCTGAGCACCTGTACCAACGAGAAGAGGACGAACATAGAGAGTTGCACCTGACTCGTAAGGTGGGATATAATCCTGATTCAGACGGACCACCTTGTCCACCATCTCATTGAAAAGCTCTGTAGGAACCTCTGGCATGAGAATTCCGCGACTTGTTGACTGCATACGAGCAGCGTTCTCGTCGGTACGGAACACACGCACCTTGCCGTCTGGACAACGGTAAGCCTTCAGTCCCTCGAAAGCCTCCTGACCATAGTGCAGACATGTTGCAGCCATGTGCATGTTGATGTATTCACTGGAGCAAACTTCAATCTCGCCCCACTTGCCGTCACGATAGTAACAGCGAACATTGTAGTCTGTAGGTCTGTAGCCAAACCCCAGATTAGACCAATCTAAATCTTTCATATTGTTACTTTTTAGTTCGGAAAAATCAAATTTCAAAATGCAAAAGTATAAATTTTCTTTTAAATTTGCAAGAAAGTAGGCTTTTTTTTCATTTTTAGTCAAAAATAAATGAAATTAATTACGAATTGCAAATTGTGAATTGCCTTTTTTGATAAATCCGTTCCTGTTTTTATCTCCACTTCTAATCTCTTTTTCCTCCCTTTCTTCTCCGAAGTTGCTCCATCGCTGGTCC
Organism: uncultured Prevotellaceae bacterium; assembly: GCA_946411565.1. Lineage (GTDB taxonomy): Bacteria > Bacteroidota > Bacteroidia > Bacteroidales > Bacteroidaceae > Prevotella. The sequence continues at coordinate 34,662 of CAMKEM010000009.1, forward strand.
ATCGCTGCTCCATCGAAACGATGGACTAACGATGGAGTAACGATGGAGTAACGATGGAGTATCTTGGGAGGAAGAGCGGACGAACGACGGTATTATTTGCCGCTTTCGAGGATCTTCTTGATTTCCTCTTCGGTCTTTGTTAGCTTGTCTTTGCAGAGCTTGATGAGCTGCTGGGCGTTCTTTAGTTCGGTGCTCATCATGTCAATGTCGAGTTCGCCACTCTCCATCTTCTTTACAATCTCCTCAAGTTGTGAGACTGCCTCTTCGTAATTAGGTGTTTTCTTCATATTTCTTTAGTTTAAATTAAACGCAAAGACGCTAAGACGCTGAGTGTTTTCTTGAATGTTTTTGGACTTTGCGTCTCTGCGTCTTTGTGTTCGATAAAAATTCATCGAGCTGCGTTATTTGACGATTGTATCGATGGCTCCAGAAGCCATAACGATGGTAACCTCGTCGCCTTTATTGAGTGATTTCGGGTCTTTAACTGCCATTCCGTCATGAAGCGCGATGCTGTAACCTCTTCTTAGAACGTGGATTGGATCAACGGCATTTGTGCGTTGTGAAAGCATCTCCAACTGGTACGAGGCTCTTTCGATTCTGTTCTTTATGATGAGAGGGAGCCTTTGCTCGACATTTGTGATGCGGTTCTGCTCTATGTTGATGAAATGCGTGACGGAAGTCAGGAGTCGGGTACTGAGATTCGTAAGTTTTGCCTCTTCCTTCGTCTTCTTGAGAGAAAAGGCAACAGGCAGGAAGCTTTGAATTCTACCAAGACGGAGACGTTCTTTCTCCATTCGTGAGCGGACGTAATCTGTTATTCTTCGCGAGAAATCATCGATTTCATCGAGCGTTTCGATAAGATTGTCAATAAGCCAAGTGGCGGCTGCCGTTGGAGTCTTGACTCTTACGCAAGAAATCATGTCAAGTATGCATTCGTCACGATCATGCCCGATACCTGTTATTATAGGTAATGGGAAGTTTGCAATGTTCTCGGCAAGTTCGAGTGTGTCGAAACCTGAGAAATCACTCGTCGCACCACCTCCTCGGATGATGGCTACAACGTCGAAATCCTCGATGGAATCGTTGATTTTGTTGAGAGCGGCTATAATTGACTGCTCAACTTGTTCGCCTTGCATTATGGCAGGGAAGAGTCGGGTAGTGAACTGAAATCCGTACTCGTTATTGAGAAGTTGGTTGCAGAAATCGCCATATCCTGCGGCTGTCTGGGAAGATATTACGGCAATTCTTTGAGCGAACTTCGGGATAGTTAGCGATTTGTTGAGGTCGAAAACACCCTCGCGCTTCAAGGTCAGGATAATCTCCTGGCGTTGGCGGGCCATATCGCCAAGGGTATAGTTTGGGTCAATATCCTGAACAATCCAAGAGAAACCATAAGCCTCGTGAAATTGCGCCTTAACTAAAAGCAGAACCTTCATTCCGGGATGCGGACGCTCGCCAGTTACCTTCATGAACTTGGGAAGGACATAGCTCCATGTGCTTCTCCAGCATCGTGCTTGTGCTCTGGCTATGATGGTGCCACCCATTCGCGCTCCGGCTCCCTCCCTACGGGAAAGGGCGGGTGGGGAGGCCTCACCGTCTTCTGTCTGTACCAGATCCATATAGCAATGACCACCTGACTCGCGACATTCCGCGAGTTCGGCTTCCACCCAATAGGCTTCGCAAAGCGAATAGTCAATGGTCTGTCGGACGAGATTGTTGAGTTGGTAGAGAGTGAGGTTCATATTTGGAGTTTATTAAGTTCATAATTCATAGTTCATAGTGCATAGTTGTGGGCGAACGCTAACTATGAATTATGAACCGTACACTATGAACTAACTTGATTTTTGGCGCAAAGTTATGAGAAAAAAGTGATTCGGCAAAACAAATTGGCGATTTTATTTTGAAATGAACTAAAAATATACTAACTTTGTACCCTAAATTAATAATGTACGTAAATGGATAATCAACAAGCCACTTTGGAGCTGGGCACAAAGCCCGTTGGACGATTGCTAATGCAGTATGCCCTTCCTGCTATCGTTGCTATGGTTGCAGCCTCGCTCTATAACATGGTGGACAGCATCTTTATTGGCCAAGGCGTTGGCGTTTTAGCTATTTCGGGATTGGCAATCACCTTCCCATTCATGAACCTGTCGGCTGCCTTTGGCGCGGCTATTGGTGTGGGTTCTTCTACATTCATAAGTGTCAAACTTGGTCAGCGTGACTATGGTATTGCCAACAAGGTGCTTGGCAACTGTGTGATGCTGAATATTGTCGTAGGCGTTATCTTCGGAGGCCTCTGCCTGTTGTTCCTTGATCCTATTCTAAGGTTCTTCGGAGCATCGGACAATACACTTCCGTACGCTCGGGATTATATGCAGATAATTCTTCTGGGTAATGCCTTTACGCATCTGTACTTCGGATTGAATGCCGTACTTCGCTCGGCAAGTAAGCCTCGCCATGCGATGTATGCCACGATATTTACGGTTGTGCTCAATACGATTCTCGACCCTGTCTTCATCTATGGTTTGGATATGGGAATCCGTGGTGCAGCCTTTGCTACGATACTCTCTCAGGTTATAGCTCTTTGCTGGCAATGGAAACTGTTCTCTAATAAGAATGATATCCTGCATTTCGACTATAGCCTGTTCAGAATAGACAAGCCGATCGTGAAGAATATCATAGGTATAGGCATGTCGCCTTTCGCTATGAACTCATGTGCTTGTCTGGTGGTGATATTCATAAACACCTGCCTTATGAAGTATGGTGGAGACCTTGCCGTTGGCGCATACGGAATTGCAAACAGAATAGGTTTCGTCTTTGTGATGGTGACAATGGGTGTGAACCAGGGAATGCAGCCAATAGCAGGCTATAACTATGGTGCGCAGAACTATGACCGTCTTCGTAAGGTTGTTAAGCTTGCCATAATCTGTGCAACGATTGTTTGTACGATAGGTTTCCTTGTTGCTATGTTTGCTGCATATCCTTGTGCAAGACTCTTTACTAAGGATGAGCAGTTGATAAACCTTGCAGAGACAGCCATAAGGATGATGATGATGATGTTCCCTATTGTGGGATTCCAGATAGTAGTAACCAATTTCTTCCAGAGTACGGGCAAGGCAAAGGTGAGTATGTTCTTGTCTCTGTCTCGTCAGTTGCTGTTCCTTGTTCCTGCCCTTGCAATCTTCTCTAAGATATGGGGGCTTTGGGGCGTGTGGATTGCAATGCCGTTCTCTGATGCCCTTGCTACAATAGTAGCGGCAGTAATGATGAAAAAATCGAGCGTATGGAAAAAGTAATTATCAACGTAGGTCGTCAGGTTGGCTGTGGCGGTAGAGAGATTGCCCAGTTGCTTGCAAAGGAGTTTGATGCTCGTTTGCTCGATAAGGAACTTCTTGACCTTGCTGCAAAGGAGAGTGGTTTCTCGGCAAAGCTATTCAAACAGCACGATGAGCATAGAGGGTTCCTTAATCATCTGTTCCATTTCCGTGGAACGGTTACTTCAGGTAACTTCTATGAGGACAAACTCTCGCCAGAGGCATTGTTCAAGTTTCAGAGCGATGCTATCAGAAAAGCTGCGAGTGAAGGCTCATGCGTGTTTATTGGCAGATCAGCTGACTATGTGCTCAGGGATATGAAGAATGTGGTCAATGTCTTCATCCATGCAGATATGGAAGATCGCATAGCATGTGTGTCAGAGGTGAAGCTGTGCGATAAAGAAACTGCTCGAAAGCTCATAGAGAGAAAGGAAGAGGAAAGAGCAGCCTACTATAACTATTACACAGGAAAGAAATGGGGAGATTCCAGAAGCTACGATCTCTGTGTTAATTCTTCGCTGTTAGGAATAGAGGGTACTGCAAGGCTCATCTCTGGGTTTGTGCGTGATGTGATTTCAAAAAAGTGAGTGGAAACTTTCTTTAATACAATATTTAAATACTTAGACAAATGAAAAAGATTTTATTGTTAGGTTCCGGGGAACTTGGTAAGGAGTTCGTTCTTGCTGCAAAGCGTAAGGGCGTTTACGTAATAGCATGTGATAAATATGATAATGCCCCAGCTATGCAGGTTGCAGACGAGCGTGAGGTGTTCTCTATGCTCGATGGTGATGCACTTGCTGCTGTGGTTAACAAGCATAAGCCTGATATCATCGTACCTGAGATTGAGGCTATCCGTACAGAGCGCCTCTTCGACTTTGAGAAGCAGGGAATCCAGGTTGTACCTTCTGCCCGTGCGGTGAACTTCACAATGAATCGTCAGGCAATCCGTGACCTTGCTGCCAAGGAACTTGGACTTAGAACCGCAAAGTATTTCTATGCTAAGACATACGAGCAGCTCGTAGAGGCAAGCAAGGAGATCGGTTTCCCTTGTGTTATCAAGCCTCTTATGTCTTCTTCAGGTCATGGTCAGAGCACGGTTAAGACCTTTGAGGATTTGAAGCCTGCTTTCGATGCTGCTATGGCTGGTGCTCGTGGTGATGTTAAGGAGGTTATCATCGAGGAGTTTATCCACTTCACTTCAGAGTTTACTCTTCTTACTGTTACTCAGAAGAATGGTCCTACACTTTTCTGTCCTCCTATCGGACACGTTCAGGTGGGTGGTGACTATCGTGAGTCTTGGCAGCCATATCAGATTTCTGAGAAGGATTTGAAGGATGCTCAGGATATGGCGGACAAGGTGACAAAGGCTTTGACTGGCTATGGAATCTGGGGTGTAGAGTTCTTCTTGACAGACACAGGTGTTGTGTTCTCTGAGCTTTCTCCACGTCCACATGATACAGGTATGGTTACACTTGCTCATACAACAAACCTCTCTGAGTTTGAGCTTCATCTTCGTGCGGTTCTTGGACTTCCTATCCATGATATTCGTCTTGAACATGCAGGAAGTTCTGCGGTTATTCTTGCTGATAAGGAATATGAAGAGGCTCCAGAGTATAACCTTGTTGATGCCTTGAAGGAGGAATGTACTCGTGTTCGTATCTTTGCAAAGCCAGGAGGACATTTCGGTCGTCGTATGGGCGTAACCCTTTGCTATGGTGCTCCAGATGCAGATGTTAATGCGCTTCGTGAGAAGGCAAAGCGCCTTGCAAAGACAGTTCTCGGAACTGATCCTTACATGGATAAGTAATATTGGTAATGTCTTTAAGGAAAAGAATCATAGAAGGAATAATGAGCATGGGAAAGTCGCTATTCTCTAAGGATAGTCTTGGCTTTCTCGTGTTCATGTATGCTCTTGGCATAGTGGAAAGCTATGCGGTTCTTTCGCATTGGAAAGGAGCAAAGGTTTATGAAAACCTATACTATGAACTTTTCCTTGATTTGCTGGTACTTGTATTTTTTGTTGCTCTTGTTCCACGGAAGATAGGGAAATTTCCTTTGCGTGCAACTGTCAGGGGCATTATCTGTGCCATTGCCTATTTGCTTGCCATTATAGATACGTTCTGTATGGTACAGTTTGGCAATACTATTAGTCCTTCGATGCTGTTGCTTGTCGGAGAGACCACGGGAAATGAGACCGCTGAGTTCCTGAGCACATACGTTAATCTTGAGTTTGTGTTTACAACAGAACTCGGGTGGGTGTTGCTCGTATTGCTGGTGCATATTCTTTGGAAATGCCTGAAGTCTAAAGGGGAAAAGCTTTTGACAAAGATTTGGGGTAGTTCGGCTATCTTTCATTTCTCGTCCTATGCTAATCGCCTTTTCCCTTATGCCTTTTGTCTTTTCGCATTAGTCGTATTGAGTATAGGTTGGGATGCCTGTGTCATTAATAAGAAATGTATGATAAGGCATTTTAGTTGCAAGACTGTTGGCGATGTGGAGAAGGATATGAATATTCGTCCGATGGTGATGATGTATCAACCCGTTTATCGTCTTACAGATGCAATCTTTACCAATCGTCTTGTTGCTCTTCAGCTTGATCGATTGAAGGAGGAGGCAGAGAAGGTAGAACGGATGACTCCAGAACAACTTGGAATTCCTTCGGATTTGAAGGATTCCAAACCTTCGAATATCGTCCTTATCATTGGCGAGAGCTTCAACAAGTATCATTCTCAGCTCTATGGCTATGAAAAGAAGAATACTCCACGTCAGGTGAGGCTTGAGAAGGGCGGACGACTGGTGAAGTACTCCGATGTCATGGCACCGTGGAATCTCACGAGCTTCGTCTTCAAGCACCTTATGACTACCTATACCGTTGGCGATGATGGCGATTGGTGCGACTATCCGCTTTTCTGTCAGTTGTTCCGTAAGGCTGGCTATCAGGTCAATTTCCTCACCAATCAGTTCTTGCCTCATGCCAAGGATGCAATATATGACTTCAGCGGCGGCTTCTTCATCAACGACGAGATGCTGAGTAAGGTGCAGTTTGATGTAAGGAATGAAGAGACACACCTCTGGGATGAGGATCTGTTGAAGGATTATGCTCGACTTGTGGCTCCACCAGAAGGTGTTGTTGATACTGCCTCGGTTCCTTCTCTTACAATCTTCCATCTTATGGGACAACATGTGAATTATCGCATTAGATGTCCGAAGCAGAAGATGAAGTTCTTCCCAGAAGACTATGATTGTCCGCAGAATACGCAGAAAGAGAAAAGGAATATTGCATTTTACGATTGTGCTGTGTGGTATAATGACTCAGTTGTTGGTGCTATCGTTGATAGGTTCAAGAATGATGATGCTATAATCATCTATTTCCCAGATCATGGGGATGAGGTATATGGACCTGGCTCTTTGCATCATTGTGGACGAAATCACACGACGAATATCACCAAAAACATCGCCCAACAGGAATATGAGATACCGATGTGGTTCTATTGGACAAAGAAATATGCCAAGAGTCATCCTGATGTGGTGTCTTCAATAAGGAAGGCAAAGAATAAACCTTTTATGACCGATGCAGTATCGCATCTTCTGCTTGGTCTTGCTGGAATAAAATGCAAGGATTATCGTCCGCAACTGGATTTGCTCAGTCCGCAGTATAACGAGAAGAGACAGCGATTGATGCAGCATCTTGTGGATTATGATGAAGTAGTAAAGGATAAATGATAAAAATAAGTAAAACGGAATCTCAGGCGATGCGTGGAATTGCCATCCTCGCTATCGTATTACATAATTACTGTCATTGGCTCGGTAAGATGGTTCAGGAGAATGAATACCAGTTTTATGAGCGTAATGTCAGGCGATTGATGGTTGAGGTTGCTCATCCTTCCTGGGAACTTATTGCTCATCTCATCTCTTTCTTCGGTCATTATGGTGTGCCTGTGTTCGTGTTTCTTAGTGCCTACGGATTGGTTATGAAGTATGAGAAATCTCCGTTAGTGGTTGACGCTAATGAAGAAGGGGCTTGGACTTTCATCTGGAAGCATTATAAGAAGCTTTTCCTGATGATGATTGTAGGATATTCCGCATACGTCATGGTTGATTATATGACACCTGCACCTCGTAGATATGAGTTCTGGAATGTAGTCGGTCAGTTAGGTATGTTCAGTAATCTCTACAAGGATCCCGATCATGACATCTGGCCAGGACCTTATTGGTACTTTGGTTTAATGGTGCAAATATATATAGTATATCGCTTGGTATTCTATCCCCAGAAACTGCGGACTAACAAATGGCTTATCGGTGTACTGTTCGCCGTCACCCTCCTTGCGCAGTTGTTCTTCTTGCCAGAAGGATTGTCTCTTCAATGGTATCGCTATAATGTGTTTGGCTCTCTGCCTGTCTTCATAGCAGGACTACTGTTCGCCCGACATAACCGTTTCAACGAACCTACACGCACCACATTCATCGGTCTCGCCATTGCAAGCATGGCTTTGATATTCCTGTTCAGCCTTTGGTTCGCTACGTGGATTATCGTGCCTTTCCTCATCTGCATAGGTACGGTGGCAATCGTCAAGCTTCTTCCGCAATCCCTGCTGAATATCTTTTCATGGGTTGGCGGTATATCTGCGGCTATGTTCGTGTGCCATCCAATAACAAGAAAGGTGATTATCCCGATATCACGTCATGGTGACCTCTTTGCTGGATTGTTGCTGTATCTCGTTGCCACCATCGTTCTGGCGATGATATTTAAGAAGGTGATGGCACAATTTAGGTAATTAGGAACTTGCGTAGCTCGATAAGCTTGCGAATAATTTGTAACTATTTTGAAAATAAAGGACATAGACCTCGTAAATGTCTCTCGATTTAGAGCGGAGCACATGGGAATGGCGATGCTTTTCGTCATTCTCTTCCACGTTGGATTACCAAGGTGGAGTGATTTCTATGGTCTCCGTAGAATGGGAAACCTCGGTGTGGATATGTTCCTGTTCCTCTCTGGCGTTGGTCTGTGGTTCTCATGGGCAAAGACCTCGCTTTTGCGGACAGGCTCCCTCCCTATGGGGAAGGGAGGGGGGAGAGGCCTTTTTTTCAAAAATTGGTTCTCTTTCTATATGCGCCGCTTAAAGCGCATCTATCCTGTATGGCTCATAATAGCGTGTTTATATTATATACCGAGATTTGACGGAGAGCATTGGATTGATCTTTTTGGTGATATCCTAATCAACTGGGATTTTTGGCTGCATGATGAGTTGACCTTCTGGTATATTCCAGCCACTATGATGCTGTATATTTTTGCACCGCCATATATGGAATTGATACGTCGTCACCCCATTTATCATTGGCTTGTACTCGTTATGGTGATGTGGTGCATACTCGTTCAATGGGTAACGCCTATACATCGGGCTGTTGGTCATATAGAGATATTCTGGAGCCGTGTGCCAATATTCTTCCTCGGAATCAATATGGGTGAGATGGTCAGGCAGAAGAAAAGCCTTGACGGACAATGTATCTGGATGGTGTGGATAATGTTCCTTATGTCGCTCTGTACGAGTATCTGGCTCGAACAAGAGATACACGGAAAGTTCCCTCTCTTCATTGAGAGAATGCTTTACATCCCACTCACCGTAACCACCATCATTCTTCTCAACCGTGTGTTCCGTAGAACTCCACAGTGGTTTAATAAGAGCGTGGCGTGGTTTGGCGTTTTGAGTCTTGAGGCATATCTTATTCATATAGAATTTGTACTCAAGCCACTTGAAAAGAACACAGATCTTGGATATTGGATGACATTCTTCATTACTGTTGCCGTAACAATGCCTTTGGCATGGCTTTTACATTTCTTGGTTAACAATGTCATCCTGAAATATTTATTTTGCAAACAAAAATAGCACGATGAAAAATATCATCCGACTTACGCGACCATACCAATGGGCTAAGAATATCTTCATACTGTTGCCGATGTTCTTCGGTGGTGCTCTTACTGATTTATCGTCAGCCAAGATGGCTCTGATGGCTTTCTTTGCGTATAGCTTTGCTGCTTCTGCAATCTACTGCTATAACGACATAATTGATGTGGAGGACGACCGTAAGCACTCGGAGAAGTGCCATCGCCCGATAGCATCAGGTGCGCTGAGCGTTGCCCAGGGCTATGTCATCATGGCATTGATGATGGTGCTATCAGCAGTAATCATAGCGTTGATGGGCGACAGGGCTTTGCTTGTCGGTGGTGTGGTGGTAGCATATTTCATTCTCGACATACTCTATTGCCGATTGCTGAAGCATTATGCCATAGTTGATGTGTGCGTGTTGTCATTCGGCTTCGTGCTGAGGATTCTTGCGGGAGGCTTTGCCACGAACATAACGCCTTCAAACTGGCTTGTGATGATGACCTTCCTGTTAACCCTCTTCCTTGCCTTTGCCAAGCGTAGGGATGATGTGGTGAGGATGCTGAAAACGGGTGAGGCACCTCGACACAACACGGAGAGATATAACCTCACTTTCATCAATCAGGCTGTGACTATCACGGCGGCGGTCACGGTGGTGAGCTATATAATGTACACGGTATCACCTGCCGTCACCCAGCGCATAGGTTCTGACTATGTTTATCTCACTTCCGTCTTCGTGATTCTCGGTTTGCTGAGATACATGCAGCTAACGCTTGTTGACGAGAAGAGCGGTGACCCGACGAAGATGCTGTATTCCGACCACTTCCTACAGTTGGTTATCGCGATGTGGTTCGCCGCGTACCTTATTATAATATATGTATAAAGCCCCCCACCCCCCAAGGGGGAGTTTTTTAGATAGTAATTAATAACTGATAAAGATTGACAATGAAAGAAAAAAATGACTTTTCGCGGACAGGCTCCCTCCCTACGGGGGAGGGCGGGGGGAGAGGCCACAGAATACTTTTCTCCGACTTCGACGGCACATTGACCACCTCCGATTCGATGATGTCGATAATAATATACCAGCGTGGCAAGTTGGGATTGGCTCTTTCCTTGCTCCGCATACTGCCCTGGCTAATACTCATGTTCATGGGCAGATATTCAAATCAGCGGACAAAGGAGCGACTTCTTCACAACTGCTTCGGAAAGATGACCGAGGAAGAGTTTAATGACTTCTGTCAGAGCTTTGCCGATAGTCACAGACAGATACTTCGTAAGAGCGTTTATGATAGGCTTATGGAGGCAAAGAAGAACGGTGACGAGGTGGTGGTGGTGACTGCAAGTCCTGAAAACTGGGTGAGCAGATTGGTGCCTGAATTCAAGGTATTGGGAACAAAGATGGAGTTCAATCCTTGCTTCACGGGAAGATTCTTAACGCCCAACTGCTATGCACAGGAGAAGGTGAACAGAATACTTGCTGCATATCCACAGCTGAAGAGCGATAGAAAAGCCTATCATGTCACGGCATTCGGTGATTCACGAGGCGACAGGGAGATGCTTGCTTTTGCTGATGAGCAGATATTTAAGCCAATATAGATGAAGAGTATAACAGACATATTCAAGATACGTAAGGACGAGCGATGGCTAGCAATGGTGTCAGTCGTGGTATTCTCGTTCCTTAATTTCTTGACAGTCAATATGTACTGGCGAAGGTTCAGCGTGCTTTCCGGCCACTATCACCGCCTGTTCGTGAGATGGTTCAGAATTTCGGGGTTCGACCCTCTGACATACGAGGTGATATCCTACTGGGACACGGCATACAACGTGTATCGTCATCCGCTATTGGCATTCTTCATGTGGCCGTTCGCTCAGTTGAACCAGTTGTTGATGACATTGACGGGCAAGAACTTCGCCACGGTCATCACCGCTATTATCGTCATCTTTTGCTCTCTTTATTCCGCTATATTTCTGTTCAGGATTTTTAAGGACATAATTATGGTGAAGATGCGTGAGGCTTATCTGCTCACGGCTCTCACGTTCAGCATGGCATTCATCATGCTCTCGGCAATGGTGCCCGACCATTTCATCATGTCGATGTTCGCCCTTACCCTGACTCTCTATCTATCGGGCAAGAAACTGAGAAACGGTTCTGCGCTCAATATGTGGCAGACGATAGCGATGTTCATCCTCACGGCTGGTATCTCGCTCAACAACGGACTAAAAATATTCCTTGCTGCTCTTGTAACCCGTAGGAAGAGATTCTTCGAGTGGCGTTATCTGCTTCTTGCAGTCGTATTGCCATGTGCCATGATATGGTGCTTTGCACGGTGGGAATACCGCACATACGTATGGCCGAAGGAGATGGCACGTAATGAGGTTAAGGCGAAGAAGAACCGTGAATATACGGAGAAGATTCGCCAACAGGTTCGTGATTTAATCGGTTCAAAGGACTCTGCCGCCGTTGAGGCATTGACGAAGAAGATAAAGCAGCAGAAGGCTGTGGAGAAATATCGTCGTGACCACAAAAAAATATGGAACAAGAACACGGGTAAGCCGATAGCACAGGGTGAGTTCATGCGTTGGACTGACAAGACCACCTCGCGTTGGGATGTGGCTGTGGAATGCCTCTTTGGTGAGGGAATACAGTTGCATAGGGGCTATCTTCTTGGCGATGTGCTTCGTAACCGTCCGTTGATAGTGAGATATGACACGAACTATATTTCGGGATATATCAACTATCTTGCAGAGGTGGTTATTATTCTGCTGTTTATTGCAGGACTAATCTGTGCGTTTGTTCGTAAACGCCATGAGCACTCCGGCTCCCTCTCTACGGGAGAGGGCGGGGGGAGAGGCCTCCTGTTAACTGCTTTGTCTTTCTTCCTAATGGATATGGCTCTCCACATGGGACTTGGTTTCGGCATCAATGAGATATATATCATGTCGGCTCACTATCTCTTTGTGTTGCCTATTGGTATGGCTTATCTGTTTAAGGCGATAGAAACGCGGAAAAGGCTGTCTGTGGCTATCTATACAGTTTGTGCCTTGACCACGGTGTGGTGCTTTGCGTGGAACATAATTAACATCATTGGATATTGTCTATGAAGAAGTTTCTGAACAGACATAGGGAGACCTTGCTTGTGGCGCTGACAGGACTTGTCATCATCGTTGCGCTCAACATAATGATGCTTCAGTATCACTATGCGGCGTGGACGAATCCGAAGGTAGGCTTCTGGAGTGCTTTCTGGAACAGATTTGAGATTTCGGGCTTCGACCCATACACATATATCGTGGTATCAAAATGGCGCACGCTATATGTTCTTTCACGTCATCCGCTGCTTGCAGGGATGATGTGGCCGTTGTCACAGCTCAACGGTTGGCTGATGGAAGAGACTGGCATCAACTGCGCCATATTCATTGTGGGTGCATTGCTCGTGGTGTGCAGTCTTTGCTCGTGGATGCTGATGTATAGGATAATGCGAAGGTTGCTGAATATGTCGGCTAAGATTAGCCTACTGCTCACCTTCTATTTCTATTCCTTCTCCCACGTTATGCTCACCATCTTCGTGGAAGACCACATGGCATTCACACTTCCGCTACTCCTTCTCTCCATATACCTTGCAGGAAAAGCCATCAGGAAGGGTAGGACTATGCCTCTGTGGCAGTCGTTGCCGTTGCTCTTCATCTCAACAGGCATAACCACGACCAACTGCGTAAAGATAGGATTGGCAGACCTCTTTACACAATGGGGGAGGAAGCCATTCTCAAGGATAGTGCTTCATTTCCTTATCTATCTCATTCCTCTCGGAGTGATTGGCTACTTCTATACCTATCAGCAGGAGAATACTCAAAAAGAAGAGAAACGTAACATAGAGCGGACTGTGAACAGGCGTATGCAGCGTGATTCCGTCTTTGCCGTGCAATGGAAGAAGGAACAGGCTGACAATAAGATACGCAAGGAGAAGCAACTCGTTCACCTTGATTTCGTCACCAACACCGACTATAAGATAGACCGTATGCCATCGCTTGTGGAGAATGTATTTGGTGAGGGATTCATCCTTCATTATCGCTATCCGCTTCGTGATGCGAATAAGGAGAATCATCGTCCGGTACTCGTGAGATACAAGTATTGGTGGAACTATGCCTTTGAGGCGTTGATAGTTGCGCTCTTTGTGGCTGGTGTGTGGTGTGGCAGAAAAGAACGCCTCATGTGGATGGTGATGTCAATGTTCCTATTTGACATGCTTCTGCACGTAGGTCTCAACTTCGCCTCTGCTGATGTATATATAATGACAGCCCATTGGGCATTCGTCATTCCGATAGCCGTGGCATATCTCATTAAGAGAACCGCCTCCGTGCCAAAGGTCAATATGGCGGTGGTATGTGCCATACTATTCCTCACCCTCTATATGTGGGGGCATAATCTTCAAATCATCATTCAGCATATCATCGGATGAAGGTACTGATATTAAGCACATTCCAGTCATCGGGCGGTGCAGCAATAGCCGCTACCCGACTGATGCACGCTCTTCAGCAGAATGGCGTGGAGGTCTCTATGCTTTGCAGGAAGAACATATCATTCGGTCCTGCGGGACTTAGGAAGCAGTCGTGGACAAGCATCTTCGAGCGTGCCTTTATCTGGATGTGTAACGGATTCTCCACTCGCAACCTATGGGCGACTGATATTGCCCTTCTTGGGCAGGATATCACCCATACACGCGAATATAAGGAGGCTGATGTCATTCACCTTCATTGGGTAAATCAGGGGTTCATATCCCTTGCCTCTATCAAGAAGATGCTTGATGACGGTAAGAAAGTGGTGTGGACTATGCACGATGCGTGGAACGCTATGGGGGCTTACCATCTCAAGATACAGCAGAAGGATGACTATCTTGAACGCAGTACCAGAAAGCGGAAACAGGCACTCTATGCAGGTGGCAGGATTCAGTTCGTTACTTGTAGTCAGTGGCTGAGAAATGAGGCTTTGACGAGTCCGCTGATGGCAAAGCAGAGGGTGGTTGCAATTCCTAATCCTCTCGATACGAGCATCTTTAAGCCTGAGCCACATCCTAATCATCGTCGGGTGCTCTTTGTGGCACAGTTCGTCAATAATCCTATGAAGGGGATGCAATATCTTGACGAGGCCGCAAGGATAATCAATGACAACTCGACCGGGCTCGGTCGAGTGGAGATAGTAGCCCTTGGCAGGGATATTCCGTATATCTCCGACACTCGTGAGATGGCAAAACTCTATGCCTCCGTGGATGCCTTTGTGCTCCCTTCCCTTTCAGAGAACCTTCCAAATACTATCATGGAAGCAATGGCTTGTGGTACGCCATGTGTGGGCTTCCGTGTAGGAGGCATCCCTGAGATGATAGACCATCTTGAGAACGGCTATCTTGCCAACTATAAGGATTCTGAGGACTTGGCTAAAGGCATACTATATGTGCTTGATGAGAAGAATCATCAGCGTCTTGCCGATAATGCCAGAAAGAAGATAATACAGTGCTACGGAGAGGAAGCCGTTGCCTCACGCTATATCGAAATCTATGGAAATGAGCAATAGGAAATACTCAATCATCGTTGTCACGCTGAATAATGCCGACGGACTGAAGAGGACTCTCCAGAGTGTGAGTGCCCTCAGTTATCCGTGCCATGAGGTGATAGTTATTGACGGTGCAAGTACAGACGCTACGAAGACTGTTGTGGAGGGCTTTGGTGAACTCGTCACAATCTTTGTCTCTGAGAAGGATAATGGCATCTATAACGCGATGAACAAGGGCATTGCTTATGCCACAGGAGACTATACCGTGTTTATGAACGCTGGTGACTGCTTTGCCACTCCCGATGTCCTTGCTATGGTTAGCCAGTGTGATGCAGATATCATTCTCGGTGGTGCGAGATACGGGGATTCAGACCGTCCTGTTCCTGAGAAGATGACATTGTATGATGTCCTTTCGCTCGGCATAAATCATCAATCCACCTATTATCGCACGGACTTGCTTCGTAAGTACGGCTTTGATGAGAGTTACCGACTGATAGCCGACCTGAAGTCGGTTGTTGAGCCTATGGCACGAGATAAGGCTACTATTGCCACTATCCCTTCTATGCTTTCCGTTTGCGAGGGTGGTGGTATAAGCAAGCAGAAATGGCGGGATACCCTTGTAGAGAGCCGTCGCATAGTGTCAGAAGTGATAGAGCCATATTATAGTGAGGACTATCTACGTTTCTCTCGCATAAACAATAGCATGCTTGATGATTTCATAGTCCTCTCGCACTTTCAAAGCATCTTCCCATTACTTCGCCTTATGGCAAAGGTTATGCGCTTTCTAAACTCTAAATTCAAGCATATCCCACTATGACCATAACGATTCTTGTCCCCGTCTATTGCGTGGAGAAATACATAGTTGAGTGTGCAGAATCACTCTTTTTGCAGACATATTCTGATATAGAGTATGTATTTTGTGATGACTGTACTCCTGATAGAAGTATAGAGGTCTTGCATGAGGTTATGGAGCGATATCCTGATCGTAAGTCACATGTGCACATCATCCACAATGATTCCAACAAGGGAATTGGTTATACCAGATCACTTCTCGTTTCACAAGTATTGACAGAGGCGTTCTTCTTTGTGGATAGTGACGATGTGTTGCCTCACAATGCTGTGGCTATTCTTGTCAATAAAATGAAAGAAACTGATTCTGATATCGTGGATGGAGCTTATGCTGTCTATGTTGATGAGAAGGCTGGAAAGGTTATAAAGCCATCACACGATGAGCCGTCAAAGTATCTTGATAAGATTCTTTGTCAGAATATCATCTTGCCTCGTGTTTGGGGAAGACTTTATAAAGTCTCTGTGTTACAGCAGGTTAAGGAACTCTTCTTCGAAGGAATTGACTTTGCGGAGGATATTTGTGCCACAAGCAGATTGGCTTGTGTAACATCGCGTTCTTGGACGGATGATGTCGTCTATTACTATCGTACGGATAACATCAATTCCTATACGCGAAACATAACGAAGAAAAACGTCCTGTCATATTTCCGTGCTATGTCTGTGGTGTTATCTTTCTATCATCAGCGCAAGGGGCATCTTCCAATGTCTCTTGAAATTGGAGTGCTCAATGCCTATCGTCAGTGTGGCAGGTCTAATATTCCTGTAAGCAAGGCTGATGAAATAATAGGTTATGTTCCAGAACATTTTACGGCTCAATTACTTTGTTGGTTATTCCACAGTAAATCAAAAGTGGTACGGAAGATAGCAGATTTGATGTATAGAGTTGTGCGAACTTGTAATTCATAATTATTAATTCGTGATTAATACAAGTGTCTGAATCATTAAAACAAAAAACGGCAAAAGGTCTTTTCTGGGGAGCTTTGAATAGCGGAACTACCCAGATACTCAATCTTGTAATAGGTATCGTTCTTGCACGTCATCTGACTAAGGGCGATTATGGTGTCGTGACCGTACTCACCATCTTCACGGCTATTGCTGCTGACCTCCAAAGTGCAGGATTTACGCAAGGACTCATCAATATCAAGCGTCCTACGGCACGCAATTACAACTCTGTTTTTTCGTTTAATGTCTGTATGTCGATGCTGATGTATGTGATACTATTTTTCTGTGCGCCACTAATTGCTCAGTTCTATCATCAGCCCTGCCTCACGTATGTTTCTCGTGTGGTATTTCTTACTTTCTTCATTTCTTCGCTTGGTATTGCTCATGGAGGATATATGGCTAAGAATATGATGAATAAGGAACTTGCTATCATTGGTGCTCTCGCCCTTATCATTTCGGGTGCTGTTGGTATCACGCTTGTATTACTTGGTTTTGCCTATTGGTCACTTGTCTGGCAACAGGTCACTTATATGGTGGTGGTTAATATTGGACGCTATTACTATGTTCGCGATTGGCGACCACGCCTTTCGCTCGATTTTGGACCTGTGCGTGAATTAGCTCCATTTGCGCTAAAGATTCTTGTCACGAAGATAATCAATACTATTTCTACCAATATTCTTACCGTTATCTTTGGCCGTAAGTTTGCTATTCATGAGGTTGGAAGCTATGGTCAGGCATTCAAGTGGAATACTATGGCGTATTCGCTTGTGGCAAATACCGTTGGGCAGATAGCTCAACCTGTTCTTGTGGAGTCGGAAAAAAATATGGCTTTTCGTAAGATGCTCCGTTTCACGTGCTTTTTCTCTATGCCACTTATGTTCGGCTTCGCCTTAGTAAGTGAGGAGTTCATACTCATTACCATCAAGGATGAATGGATAGAGTGTGTTCCGCTATTGCAGGTTCTCTGTATTTCTGGTGCTTTTATGCCTATACACACAATGTATCAGAACCTTGCAATCAGTCGTGGTAGAAGTGATATTTTCATGTGGCTAAATATTGGTCAGATAGCATTACAGATAGCCATAGTCTTTGCTTTTTCATGTTATGGAATGTTCGTTATGGTTGCCGCTTATTCTGCTATGATGATTCTGTGGCTATTCCCGTGGCATCTTTATGCAGGAAGGCTTATAGAATATAGTTGGTGGCAAGCCTTTAAGGATGTAGCGCCATTTACTCTAACGGCGGCTGTTACTATGGTAATAACCTATTACGTTACGAAAACGATAACTAACATTTATCTTCTTCTCATCGTAAGATGCGTCCTTGCTGCTGCAATCTACTATTTTGTGATGAAACTCTGTAAGGTTCAGATTCTTGCAGAGTGCGAACAATTCTTCTTGAATAAGCTAAGGAAATAGTATTTCTCTTCGCTTCTCTATCGTTCATCCTCCGTCGTTCTTCCTAACCAAACTCGGTGAAGGTCCGTTCTAAGTCCGCTTCTGGAACGGACCTTCACCGAGTTTGGTTCCTTTTCATATTGGAGCTATAACGAAATCACATAGGCTTCACCCTCTTGTATAAATCTACGAATGCGTGGCTATGGTGGCTTACGCGTTTTTCTACAGGAGGAAGCTGCATATAGTCGCCGTACATTTGGGTAAGATAGTCGTGATAGTTGCCTGGGATATAAACCTCGGTATCTTCAAATGGTTTCTTTGTGAGAGGGAGAATCCATTCTTTAGGATGAATCTCTTTCTCTGCCCATGCGCCTCCATAGTTAGCTATGTTTACCGACGTGTTGAAGTCGTGGGATGTGGCTATTGCGTGGAGTTTTTTTATAAGCAGTTTACGGATAGTTTCTCTTCCAAAGATAAAAGCCGCTGTCTGGAATGCCATACGTCCCCATTCCTTGGGCTTGAATAACAAACTGATGTATTCTCCAAAGGTAAGATGCCCAATTGTTGCGTCTATTTTGTTAGAAATTCGCTTGAAGGTTTTCATCATGCGAGTTGCCTCTGCTTTGTCTGATGATGTGCCGTCAATAGGAAAAATGTCGATGTAGATGCCGTAGAGGCATGGAACGTTTTCAATTTCTATTAGCGAGGTGTCTTTGTCGCAGAACTTCGAAAAGAAGAAAGGGTAGCCTTTCATTTCTGGTGTGGCAAGCTCGTAGTGCCCGAGATATATAGTCTTGCAGAGCTTTAGGAAACGCTCATAGTCGGGACGGGGCATAGCAATATCAATATCGTCATCCCAAGGAATCATACCTCCGTGGCGTACAGCACCTATAACTGTACCTCCTACACAGAAATATGTCAGCTGATGTGCCTCGCATATTTCCACGAACTTATGAAGGCATCCCATTAGGATGTCGTTCCATCTTTTCTTATCTTCTTCTGAAAATTGGTATTCCAACTTAAAATTAACAGTTAACAATTAACATGGAGTGTACAAACTAAATTAGGTAATTCGTAACTCGTAATTTTTATAGCATACATCCATAGTGGTCAACAATGCCGAGCAGATGCTTCTGCTTGTCGGCTACAAGCACGCTATGAACCTTGTATTTCTGCATTACTGCCTGAATAGCGGTAATCTTTGTCGTAGGTAAAACAATCTTTGGTGTAGTGGTCATGATGTCGCTCACCTTATGATTGAAGAACTGCTCTTGCCAACGCTCGGTAGCACGTCTTAGGTCACCATCGGTTATAAGTCCGATGATACGTCCTTCCTCATCCAATGATACTCCCATTCCGAGCTTTCCTCTACTAACCTCAATAATTGCCTCACCAAGTCGCATATCGGCAGGAATGACAGGAAGGTTTTCCTTGAACATAACGTCCTCAGCAGTAGTAAGTAATCGCTTGCCAAGAGAACCGCCAGGGTGGAAAAGCGCAAAGTCGTTTGGCTTGAAATTGCGCATGTGAACAAGAGCACAAGCTAAGGCATCACCCATTACCATCGTGGTGGTTGTGGAAGATGTTGGGGCAAGGTTCAGGGGGTCTGCCTCGTGGTCAACAGCAATGTTGAGGTGGCAGATAGAGTATTGTGCAAGAAGTGAATCTGGATTTCCCGTAACACCGATTATTGGTACCTTACGCTCTATCAAAAGCGGTATGAAGCGAAGAAGCTCATCTGTAAGACCAGAATATGAAATTGCCATCACCACATCGTTCCCGTCAATCATTCCGAGGTCACCGTGATAGGCGTCAAGAGGATTGAGGAAGAACGAAGGAGTGCCAAGAGAGGCAAGTGTGGAGGCAATCTTTTCTCCCACGTGACCGCTCTTGCCAACGCCTGTGACGATTAGCTTTCCCTTACAATTATAAATCATCTCCACCGCCTTCTGAAAGTTATCATCAAGCAGCGGAATGAGGTTCAGTATGGCTTGAGCCTCGTCCTTGAAGCATTTTATGGCAAATTCCTTTATATCCATTACAGATGATGTGAACCTGTTATTGTTTTTATCATTTGCAAAGGTACAAAGAATTATCGGAACAACCAAATTTTCATGACCTTTTAATTCCTGATAGTAAATAATGTGTGAAACGTATTTTGCCCTAAATATATATCACTATTGAATTTTATTTATATTCAAAAACGAGCATTTTGAGGCTACGTTAATTTATGACGAATAGCGTTAATCTTCCATAATCGTTTTGTTTTTCCGACTTTTTTTCGTATCTTTGCAGTCATGAGCGTAAATCGTACATTTAAAACTATAATATGTGCATGTATATTGGTGCTTGGTTTAACAAGTTTTTCAAAGGAAGGCTTTACGCTGACCGAGCAACAACAGATAAGCGTTGAGACACCGGGATTGTTCATGCAATCCAATGCCTTTCAGGTAGATTTTGCCCAGATGGCTAAGGGCGAATATTCCTTTCCTCTTCCTGTGGGAAAGATTGCTGATGTAACTCCTTCTGATATTCTTATAGAGACAACCAAAGGCGATGCCGTTAAGGCTATGTTCGGTGGCGTGGTTCGACTTTCACGTAACACCCCACATCTTGGCAATGTGGTTGTTGTCCGTCACGATAATGGTTTGGAAACTGTCTATGCCCATAATGTGCAGAACCTTGTAAAAGTAGGGCAGAGCGTTAAGGCTGGTCAGACAATCGCTATTGTAGGAGGTGAGGGTGGCCGTACTTGCTTACTGTTCGCCATAATGGTGAATGGTCGTAGGATAAACCCAGAAACGATTCTTGATGTGGATGCTCATGCACTTCATCGTCAGGTTGTTACATTCAAGAAAGTAGATAAGGGTATTGAGGTTGTCTGTGCTCGAAAGGA
This sequence comes from uncultured Prevotellaceae bacterium, assembly GCA_946411565.1. Taxonomy (GTDB): domain Bacteria; phylum Bacteroidota; class Bacteroidia; order Bacteroidales; family Bacteroidaceae; genus Prevotella. The sequence goes on from CAMKEM010000009.1 coordinate 55,484, forward strand.
ACGAAAGAAGAAGGAGCCTGAAGGGATGAGTATGGATACCAACGATCCATTCGGTGGCAATTCCGTATATCGTCTGGATCTCACTTCCATCAAGTCGTGGCGCTATCCTCTTGATGATTCTCACGTAATCAGCGGCTATGGTGGCAGGCGACATCATTCGGGTGTGGATATAAAGAATGCACCTAACAAGGAGGTTTATGCCGCTTTTGATGGTCTTGTGGTGCAGTCGGGAAATTTCTCTGGCTATGGTAAGTGCGTTACCGTTCGTCATCCCAACGGACTTGAGACTCGATATTCTCACAATAGCAAGAACTATGTGAACGTGGGGGATAAGGTTAAGGCAGGTGATGTTATCGGCACTACAGGTCGTACAGGTCGTGCCACAACCGAGCATCTGCATTTCGAAATTCGCATAGCAGGTCGTGCTTTTGATCCTGCCTACGTGTTCGATCACGTCAACCATTGCTTGCAGCAATGTGTCTTGCAGTTCAAGAAGAACGGAAGCGTGTCGAGGTTGAAATAGGGAAATCCCTACCTTGCTTTCGGGATTATATCTTTTTCGTCTTGAACAAAATCTGTACTTTTGCACTCAGAAAATAAAAGGTATGTAATTTTCAAGAGATATGAAAAAGTCTGTTATTATAGCTACTTGTGGCGTATTGCTACTGACATCCTGCGGATCAACTGCTGGAGAAGGTGCTTTCAATGGTGCTATGCTTGGCGGATGGTTCGGTTCTGCTATTGGTGGCATCATAGGTGGGCATTACGGTCACGATGTTGGTACTGTGGTCGGAATGGCAACTGGTGCTGTGATCGGTGCTCAGAATGGTGCAGAGGAAGAGGAACGACGCATTGAGGCATACGAGGAGGCTCGTCGTGAGCGCGTGCAACGTCATCGTGGGCATAGGCATCGCGGTATTGAACGTCGTGGAAATGTCGATAGAAGATACGATGATGACTATGATAGCGGCTTTGACTCTACGAATTCTGGTGATGACCGCATTGAGTTTGAGTCAAGTGTGGCTGAATCCCAGTCCACAGTCTTTGAACTGAAGAACCAGCACTTCACCGATGCTAATAATGATGGAATATTACAGCGTTCTGAGGTTGGAAGGATTTCTTTCGAGATAAAGAATGTTACTTCTCAGATTCAGTACGACCTTATCCCTGCTGTTGTTGAGAGCTCAGGTAACAGCCACATCCTTATCTCTCCTTCTGCTCATATCGAGAATATTGCCCCTGGACAGACTCTTCGCTATACGGCAATGGTTGCTGCTGACGGAAGTCTGAAGGATGGTAAGGCAACTTTCGAGATATCAGTATCTTTGGACGGCAGAGTGCAGGGTAAGGAACTGTTGATTGAGGTGCCAACCAGCAAAACAAAGAATCAGAAATAAAAAAACTGTAAAACATATCGCATTTTGATTATTTTTTGTTACCTTTGCACTCAGCAAACGTAAACAACCAATAATCTCAAGGAAAATGCAAAAAGAAGATTCCTCCTTGAAGCAAGGGGGAATCTTTTTTCTGTTATTCCGAACGCGAGGGTAGGGATTAAAAAATTAAGAGATTAAGATATTGATAAATTAAGAAAACTTTGCGTCTCTGCGTCTTTGCGTTTCAACAAGATAATTGGGTTGTTTGTCAAGAAACGATTATCCCCGCAATGCCCTCTGCGGAAAAAGCTATAAAGAATTCCCCCTTGGGGGGATAGGGGGCTTTTAAAATATGAATTCAACTCCACTACGTGACGTCACGTTTCTCAATCTGATGAACCGACGCATCTACAGGGTGCTTATCATCGCTAATCCATACGACGCCTTCATGCTCGAAGACGATGGTCGTATAGATGAGAAACTGTTCAATGAATACACCGAACTTGGTCTTCGATATCCTCCTACGTTTACTCAGGTTAGTACTACGGAGGAAGCTCGTGCCGTGCTTACGTCAGTTGACGTGAACCTCGTTATCTGTATGCCAGGTAATCTGGACAATGGTGCTTTCGATGTGGCTCGTGCAGTGAAGGCCGACTTCCCTCACATGCCTTGCGTGGTGCTCACACCGTTCAGCCACGGTATCACCCGAAGAATGCAGAACGAGGACCTCTCCATGTTCGATTTCGTGTTCTGCTGGCTGGGAAACACAAACCTCATCCTCTCTATCATCAAGATAATAGAGGACAGCATGAACCTTGAGCATGATGTGAACGAGGGTGTGCAGGTTATCCTCTTTGTTGAGGATAGCATTCGTTTCTATTCATCCATACTCCCTCATCTCTATAGCTTCATCCTTGCCCAGAGCCAGCGCTTTGCCACAGAGGCTCTCAACCCTCATGCGTCTGCCCTTCGTATGCGAGGAAGACCGAAGGTGGTTCTTGCACGAAACTATACCGAGGCTGTGAGGATTTATGACAAGTACAAGGAGAATATGCTTGGCGTTATTTCCGACTGCCGTTTCCCTATCACTGGCTACACTCAGCTCAATGGCGAAAGTGAGAAAGTGGCTGATGCTGGTTTCAAACTGCTCGACTATATCCGCAGTCAGGATGAGTATGTTCCTCTGATTATCGAGAGTTCGGAACAGGAGAACATGGCTATTGCCAAGCAGAAGGGATATTTCTTCCTCGACAAGAACTCTAAGAAGATAAGCGTGGATTTGCGTAAGGCTATGGAGGAACACATGGGATTCGGTGACTTCCTATTCCGTGACCCGAAGACTCATGAGGTGGTCCAGCGTGTGCGTTCCCTAAAGGAATTGCAGGACCATGTATTCTCTATTCCTCGTGAGTCAATGCTCTATCATGTTAGCCGAAACCACGTATCTCGTTGGCTCTCAGCTCGTGCCATATTCCCTGTGTCTGCCTTCCTGAAGCATATCACATGGCATAAACTTCAGGATGTGGATGCCCATCGTCAGATTATCTTCGATGCAATTGTGCAGTACCGACACATGAAGAACATCGGTACGGTGGCTGTTTTCGATAGGCTGAAGTTCGACTCATACAGTCACTTTGCACGTATCGGTGAAGGCTCTCTCGGAGGTAAGGGACGTGGTCTGGCTTTCCTTGACAACGTGATAAAGAGCAAGGCTGAGTTTGACCAGTTCGAGGGTGTGAAGGTATCAATTCCGAAGACTGTGGTGCTTTGTACCGACATCTTCGATAAGTTCATGGAGGAGAATGACCTTTATCCTATCGCACTCAGCGATGCTTCCGACGAGGAGATTCTTGAGGCTTTCCTGAAGGCTCAGTTCCCTGATGATTTGCGTAGTGACTGCGAGACTTTCATACGTGCCACAAAGTGTCCGCTTGCCATACGTTCATCCTCTCTTCTGGAGGATAGCCACTACCAGCCGTTTGCAGGTGTATATTCCACATATATGATACCTTATATCGCTGACCATGAGGTGATGCTCAGTATGCTTGCAAAGGCTATCAAGAGCGTGTATGCTTCTGTCTATTACAAGGATTCTAAGGCTTATATGACTGCCACCTCAAATGTCATCGACCAGGAGAAAATGGCTGTTGTGCTTCAGGAGGTAGTGGGTATGCCGCATATCTGTGATGGCAAGACCTTGTACTATCCGAATATGTCGGGCGTGCTTCGTTCGCTCAACTATTACCCTATCGGTGACGAGACTTCCGAGGAGGGCATTGCATCGTTGGCAATGGGCTTGGGCAAGTACATCGTGGATGGTGGTCGTACCCTTCGTGTCTGTCCTTATCACCCTCGTCAGGTGTTGCAGATGAGCGAAATGGAGATTGCCTTGAAAGAGACACAGACCATTTTCTATGCCCTTGACATGAGTGCTGCCGACGAGGATTTCAAGGTGGATGATGGCTTCAACATTAAGCGTGTTAGGGTTAAGGAAGCGGATTATAATGATGGTTCTATGCGTCATATTGTCTCTACCTACGACCCATACGATAACGTCATTCGTGACGGTCAGTATGATGAGGGCAGAAAACTGATATCCTTCGTTGGAGTACTTCAGAATTGTGCTGCGCCTATACCAGAGCTTATGCAGATGTCGATGAAATTCGGCTCAGAGGCTATGCGTCGTCCTGTTGAGATCGAGTTTGCGGCGAATATCAAAGGCGACAAGACCGTGGATTTTTATCTCCTTCAGATTCGCCCTATCGTTGACTCGAAGCAGGAACTCAACGAAGACCTCACGAAGTATTCAGATGACGAGTGCCTTATCCGCACATCAAGTTCACTTGGTCATGGAGTTTCTGAGGATGTGATGGATGTTGTCTATGTAAAGACAGATGAGAACTTCACAGCTTCAAACAATCCATACGTTGCAGACGATATTGAGCGTATCAACCGCGGATTCCTTGCTCGTGGCGAGAACTATATCCTTGCAGGGCCTGGACGCTGGGGCTCAAGTGACTTGTGGCTCGGTGTGCCTGTTAAGTGGCCTCATATTAGTGCCTCAAAGCTGATAGTGGAGGTAGGGCTTGACAACTATCGTGTGGATCCTTCGCAGGGTACTCATTTCTTCCAGAACCTAACCTCGCTCGGTGTAGGTTATTTCACCATCAACCCTTATCGTGGTGAAGGTATTTTCCGCAAGGAGATACTTGACGCTATGCCAGCCGTTGAGGAAACGAAGTATGTTCGTCATGTGCGGTTCCCTAAGCCTCTCAAGATTATGATGGACGGCATGAAGCAGCTCGGCGTGGTGTTGCTCGGTGAGTAGTTCTTTGTCCTTTCCTTCATTCGCCCTTCCGGATAGGGCTTAGGTTCGCTATGGGGAACGGACTCGTAACGGACCTGAAACGGAGGTGGAACGGACTTACAACGGCTTTATAACGAACCCACCCTTGCGCAAGTTTGTCTAACTACTCCCCCTTGAGGGGGGGGCTTTTCACATACTCCGATCTTATCAACATCGGACTACCCATTGGGGAGGGGACTGGGTGGGCTTGGTTTCGTTGCAAAGTTACAACATTCTCATTGCGGTTCACGAATGTTTCGCGAAAAATTTTTTGATTTTTTCAGGAAGGGCATGAGTGTCAAGTGTCACGGTGTCACGAGTGTCATTAAGCATTTCGGAGTGCGGAGAATCCCCATAATAATATATAAAAATATTTTTATATATTATTATGAGTACTTCCCCCCTCTCTTTTTAATTAGAAAACCTTAATGACACTAATGACACCATGACCCTATGACACCACGTATAATGAATGGTTGTTTAACAATCTCAGAAAGAGATAGTTGGCGTTAATGCTAATTAATGCTTTTACGTCGGCCGAAATTTCGACCCTCGTACTTTTAACCTTTTTGTTAATGCTGATTAATGTTTGGATGTCAGCGAAAATTTGCGTCCACATGTCCTCTCCCATGCATTACTTGACTTGTGAAACCTTATCGTAAGGTTAAAAAATCTTAAGTGCAATAAAGAAAATCGGGAGGAATGTCTTGAACCGCAACGAAATATTGTAACTTTGCATCTGAAAATAAAAATGGTATAATAACGAAACTAAAAAAACATCGATGATGACAAAATCAATGAAATTCTTAATGCTTATGCTGACACTGGTAGTGTCAGTGGCTGGACATGCTCAAAAGGTTAATGGTGAGCAAACAGAGATTAATGGTTTGTATTATAATCTTGATTATTTTGATTTCAAAAAAAATAGTCGTATTTTTGGTGAAGCGGAAGTTACTGATGGTGAAAAAAAATATTCAGGCGATGTTGTTATTCCTGCAACAGTAACTTATGGCAAAGATTATAAAGTGGCGAGAATTTCTATGTATGCATTCTATAGTTGCCCAGATCTAAATTCCGTTACAATTCCTAATTCCGTAACGAGCATAGGTCATGGAGCTTTTTCAGGTTGTTGGAATCTTACCTCTGTAACAGTTCCAAATTCCATAACGAATATCGAAGAAGCTGCTTTCTCGCTGTGTACAAGTCTTACCTCAATCACAATTCCTAATACAATTACAAGTATAGAAAAAGCGACTTTCTTTGCTTGTCAAGGTTTTAAGTCTATCACAATTCCTAATTCCGTGACAAGTATTAAGATGCAAGCTTTTTCTGCATGCTCTGCTCTCACTTCTGTAACAATTCCTAATTCTGTGACAAGTCTTGGCGAAATGGCTTTTGATTGTTGCTCTGGGCTTAAATTTGTTTCTATTCCAGAATCTCTGACTGATTTTGATGAGAATGTTTTTGATAGATGTGATAGCCTGATAACGGTTGTAAATCTTTCTAAGACGCCACAGAATATACCTGACGGAACATTCTCAAAATATGGTACTCTTCATGTACTTCCTGGTTGCAAGGCTGCATACGAGGCTGCTGATGTATGGAAGAACTTTACTATTGTGGAGGATGCAAATCAACCTGCAGAGGTAATAGCTGTTAATGACCTGATTGCTGCTATCGGAAAAGTGGAAAATACAGAGGAAAGCAAAGCAAAGATTACAGCTGCTCGTTCTGCATACGATGCTCTAACAAAGGAACAGCAGGCTCTCGTAAAGAATTTCAACGCTCTTGTTGATGCAGAAAATGCTTACAAGCAGTTTGAAACTACTGGTATTGCTAGTGTAGAGACCAAAGACAGCAATAAGGATGGAAAGTATATTGAAAATGGCAATATCGTGATTGTAAAGAACGGCAAGAAATACAATATCAATGGTCAGGCAGAATAATGGATGTTCTGATTATCTTATTGTAATACAAAATATTAAAAACTCCTCGCTTGCTTTTGCAAGTGGGGAGTTTTTCTATTGCTTTATTTGAGTTCTTTTGCTATGCAAAGTATGGGTAATAATTAGAATGAGCGTGTCTCGATGAAAGAACGGAATGCTTGTTGATACCCTTCAGGCACATGGATGATTTCCTCACCGATGTAGATGCAGTCGTTGCGGTCTATTTTCTTGATTTTATCGACGGCGATGATGTAGGAACGGTGTACGCGCAGGAATTTATCCGTAGGAAGCATAGCTTCTACCGCCTTCATGGTGAGGTGAGAGATTAGCGGTTTGGTCTCTCCGTCAAGGTAGAACATGACATAATCCTTCATTCCGCTGACGTATGTGATATTTTCAATCGAGACATTGCGCAGTTCGCCATCCACACGGATGAAAAGGCTCTTTGACTTTGCATCATCTTGGTTTTCACGTTCATACCATTGCTTCGCCTTTTCAACTGCTGCAAGGAATTTGTTGTATCGGATAGGCTTTAGCAGAAAGTCGAGTGCAGATACTTCGTAGCTCTCGAAAGCGTATTCCTTGAATGCCGTAGTGAAGATTGCACGGGTGGTTGAAGGAATCATGTGTGCTAATTCCATACCGTTGAGGTCGGGCATCTGAATGTCAAGGAAAAGCAGATCGGGCTTCTGCTCCTTGATGGCATTGATAGCCTCGACAGAATCGGTAAACGAGCCTAACAGTCGTAAGTCTGGGGTTTTCGTGACAAACGACTCAAGCAATTTGACGGCTAACGGCTCGTCATCGACGATGATACATGATATTAGTTGATTCATATTATTGATTTGTTTTCAGGATGATTCTGACGTGGTAGATATTGTCGGAAGTGATACTTTGTTCCCATTCATAGCGACCATGATAAACCAGTTCAAGTCGGCGACGAGTGTTCTCCAATCCTATGCCTGAACCGCTACGGTCTGTATCGTTCTTGGGGTAATTGGTGTTGTCGCAGGTGAATACGAGTCGGTCTTCTTCCTCTTTCAGACAAATATCAATATTGGAAGGGCGATTGCTGCTGACGCCATGCTTGAAAGCGTTCTCTATGAGTGAGATAAACAACAACGGCGCTACTTCCAATTTGGGATTGTGAATGTCGAATTTTGCATTGATGATGGCTTTCTCGTTGCAACGTAGTTTCATCAAGTCGATGAAGTTGCTCATGAAATTTATTTCTCCGTCGATTGGCACCATCTTCTTGTTCGTTTCGTACATTGCGTAGCGAAGTAGGTCGCTAAGCTGTGCGATAGCATCCTGTGCAGCATCGGAATCAATCTGCGTGAGACTGCTGATGTTGTTCAGCGTATTGAACAGAAAATGAGGGTTTATCTGGTTTTTCAGCCACGCAAGTTCAGCCTCCGTATTCTTTGCCTTCTCTTCTTTCAACTGCTGCTTAATCTGGCGTATGCGGACGAAATGGCGTATGCCGATAGCGATAGCAGCCATTACGCAGTTGAGCACAAAGAACATAAGGAAGCCTGAGAATATGCCTATCCACATACGAGAATCCATACCTGGCACATGATGGTGGAGGTGAGGAGGTATGTTTGGCCTGTTGAAATAGAGTAGGAAAAAACGTGAGTTGAGGCCGAGAATGAGTATGAGGTTGCAGATTACAAACCACCAATTACGACGCTTGAAAAAAAGGTAAGGGCCGAGCAGATAGAAATTGATGAAATATACTACAATCGAGGACTGGAACTGCCTCCACGCCACCATAAACGAGGTTCCGATGGATGTCACGTCCCCCGTGCTCAGGAATGTGGCTAATGGCAGCACAAGCAAAACTACTGCCCATACTGCCACGTTAGCCCCGAGGAGCCAGAGGTCTTTATTCTCAATTTTCTTATTCATTTGTGTGCAAAGATACAATTTTAATATGAAACCACCAAATTATTGCAGATTAACATTTTCCCGATGTGGTTTCGGCTTTATGAAACCGCATCGGGAAATGTTGCTTATGATCTGATTTTAGCAAAACCAGCAGGCATTTTTCTTGATGAAACCATACGGTCGATATTGATCTTAACGGTGTTGCGGACGGTAAGGTCGAAAATCTCCTCGTACTTCTTGTACTGCTTGTCGCTGAGGATCTGCTTCATCTGCTTCTTGTGGCGATCCACGATCTTGTTGGCTGCTCTGAAGCCTCTACCGTGACCTCTATGCTGGCTGAGAGATTCCATTGACTCGTTGAACTGTGCCATTGAAACCTTGACTGTCTCCATCTGGCTCTTGTCGAGCTCCAGATAGCAGCTCACTCTCTTGAAGAACAGAGAAGCGTCGTTGTTACTCTTTGCGTTAGCACTCATTGTCATTACGAACATTGCCACGAGGGCGAAAATCATCTTTTTCATATTTCTTAAGTTTTTAATTGTTATACGATATGTTTTGTTCTTTTTCTGGTGCAAAGGTATGAAGAAATGGGCTGTAATCAAAATCACTTTCGACGTTTCCCCCTATGTCTTTCGACGTTTCCCCGCAGAACAATTAGTTAGGTTCGACGAATGCGAAATAAACGTATCTCCGATGCTTAACTGACAATAATTCTTTGCAAGGCTCAGGCGCTATGCGGAGTCCCAATCTTACCGATCTTAACCCAATAAGAAATAGGGGCTTGCGCTCTGAAATGTTTTAACCTGCATAATTCATAGGGGGTTCTCATCTCTGAATTTGTAGCTGTTTATCTTATG
>CAMKEM010000010.1 GCA_946411565.1 uncultured Prevotellaceae bacterium
CCTTCAGAGCTCTTTCAACCACATGATAGTCAACAATATACAACTGAATAAATTTGTCGAACTCACGTTAAATAGAAAAAGTAAACCCACCCGAGACCGAAGTCAAGGGTGGGTTTTGCGTTCTCATGCAGTTTTAGTAGCTTTGACTGACTTGTCTTTCTGCTTTGTTTTCACAGCAGGCTTGCCCGCAGCCTTAGCAGGATGCTTTTTGCACCATTCCTTAGAATAACGACCATCGAGATCTTTGGGATCTACATCGTTAAAGAGAATATCTTTCCGTATATCCTCAAGCTTGAAAATCACAAGATCAGGAGTATAGAAACCCTTAACATGATCAATTCCGTCACTGAGAATCTGCTGAAAGACTTTCTCTGGTGCCCAAGCAAGGCGCTGAGCCTCTTCATAAAGGCACTTCTTAGCACGCTCGCATCTACGATCGAAACGCTTGTCATTGATAAGACGAGCCATTCGCATGGACAGGTCTTTCTTGAAGCCTTCTTCGTTGTAGCCCTTCATTTCATCCAGTGTCTTTGTCAGACACATTCGGAGGCACTTAACCTTCTGTTCGTCGGCCTTCTGTTCGTCGGAATCAAGGAATCCGGTTGAATATACCTTGCGATACATGTCAATCGTCTTCTGCTTAGCGCGAGAGAAGTATGAGCGGTTAGTAGACTTGCCAGCCTTAGCTGACTTTGCAACACTTTGAGGCATAGCCTCGATAGAACGCTCATTGGCGTTCATTAACAAATTTTCTTTTGTCATGGTTTTTGTAAAAGAATTTAATTGTTGTCCGACAAAATCGTCGGATATTCAACTTTAATGCGGACTTTAATTAAAAACTTCTTACATTAACGCCAACGTTTGCAAAGATAGTAATTATTTACCATTCATGCAAGTATTTTGTGCAAAAATTGCACTAAACACTGTGTTTTAGGCTAAAAAACAGCTCAAAACACTGTGTTCAACCCTGTTTTTCAGGGTCAAACACTATGTCGAGAGGCTTTTTCATTACATAATACACATATTTACGCGTATTTGGGAACTGCTTTTTGCGCTTTTCAAGCTCAAAATCATATTCACTCATGTATTTAGGAACCGTTGCCTTTGCCTTTATGTCAAGCTCACGATATATGGAGTTGAGCGTGTCCTTCAATTCTTCAGTGGTGTAGCCTCTGTTCTTCAACACAAGACGGCGGCAAAGCAATATCTGAATATCCCTTTTTTTGATGCCTACCTCTATCTTTTGCCTGAGTTTGGATTCCTTGCACCCAAGCGCAACGATTTTGTCAGGACCGATAGCATAATAGTAATGCCTCAACTCCGGATGCTGACGCTCCATGCTTTCCGTGAAAATCTGGCCGAAAGTCGATTTTCGATACTCGATATAGGTGCGCATCCTTTCCTCAAACGTGGTGCGCGTAATGACATCCTTCACATAATCGCCACACGCTATCGGTGCATCTTGCTCAAAACGTTTCGTCTCCTCAATCAATCGGTTTACGCAAAGGCTATCCCTATACGTCTTCCTCTGAACCATGAACGAGAACTTCTCGCTGAGATATGCCATCTGATTTACCTTGAAACGCTGCTCTGCCTCATCGTAGTACACGAAATCGTTATCATATTTCAGCATTTTCTGCTCCTTCCTGATGTTTTTAATCATCAATTCGCGAGACTCTTCTACAAGGATATTGTAGTAAGATGCCTTCTTTTCCGACAACTCCATCTTTGTTTCCAGGCCTTTAATGAATGCGTCATCATCAAATCTGTTGTCGTCAATATTATAGATGAAGCATATCTCATCGCGGAAAGCATTCTCCGCAAGTCTCTGTCTGCCAACTATCTGCACAAGTTCGGTGGCAATATCAACTGCAGTGTTAGGTTTCTTGCAATCGCTTACCACAAAGGTCATTGCATTCGTTGAGTAGAAATCCACTCCCATATACGCAGTTGAGGTGCAGAAAGTGAACATCTTGTGTTCCTCTCCTTTCAATGGTGCACTCCCAATCTCGAAACCGTCACCTATCTTGCGAAGTAGCTGAAGGTTGTCCTCATTGTCGCCTACGATGATATTCACTTGTTCGGGAGTCAGATTGCAGTTCTTCACAATGGTTGCGATGTTCTGAACGGAATTGAGGAAAATGACACATTCCCTCGACTCAACCGTTTTGCCGTTCACCAGCTTTACCGGGAATCCGCCGTTCAAGTAAGTCTTCACGATGAGCACTGCAGCATTTATCGGTTTTGCCACATGGATGCGGTTGAGGGCAACGCGCTCCTGATTCTCCCAAACGAGTTCGGTGTAAGGAATATCCTTGAAAACATCAATCTGCTCAAGATACTCGTCAAGCATCGGAGTAGCTGACATATAGGTGACGTAAGGGAATTTCTTCAAGTCACTTATCAACTTCAGCTCCGTATCACTTTTGAAACTGGAATCGGACAAGATGCACTGAAATTCGTCAACCACCACTCTCCATTCCTTCATATCATTAATGACATTTGCCACCTTGAAGAGCGAATCGTAGGTAGTCAAAATCTTAGGTGTCTCCGTTTGCTCAAGATATTTTTTCACGTCATACATTCCTACGCCCTCCATCACAAGCAACGCATTCTCATACTGTCGTGCCTTGCACTCTATCAATGCTTTTCGTGGTGACGCTATTATCGTCTTGTGGCTATCTTCCAGCGCGAGAGTTGTTCCTCCGCATCCTGTCACACCTTTGGCAAGAATGCCATTAGGAAGTTCAAAACGTTTTCCATCATCGGAAATAAAATTACTGAGGTAGCGAACATTGCTACCGATTTTGATAATTTCTTTTACCATATTATTATTATTTTTAAATTTTAAAAAACTAATCTGAAAAATCATAGGCTCGTGCGCACATAAAGCACGGAAGTCCAAAATCTTATAGTAAAAAATCTTACTTCTAAGGAAGTCTCGGAGAATTTTTTTGACTTCCATTTTCATCTCCCTTAATTTCTATATCAAATATATACTCAATTTTTGAGAGTCCAAAATTATTTTAGGAAAAAATGAAAAAATTTTTTTTGGCGAAAAAAAAGGTAATTTTCACTCACTCAGCACTTTGGAAATTCGGGGAAAAACACTATATTTGAATATAATGAAAATCAGATATAGGTCCGATGTGACACCGATATGCGGCCGCTAAGGTGAACGGACATTTTGCGAAAGATAATTTTTTTTACTAACACACTAAACAAAACCTTATTAGTATGGCAATTTTAAATGGTATAATTTCAAAAATGAAGGGTTCGGCAGGCGATCTTGTGTTCAAGCAAGTGGGAGACCAGACTATCGTGTGCGAGAAACCTACAAAAATGACTAATCCACGTACTGATGCGCAAATGAAGCAACGCACTAAGTGGGGTAACATAATCGCGATGTACAAAGGCATCAAGCCACTTATCAATTCTGGCTTTGAGAACAAGCCTGCGAACAATTCCGACTATAATATGTTCGTGAAACTCAACACTCAACAGACTCCCGTCTATCTTACTAAGCAACAGATTGCAGGCGGCGGTTGCGTGGCTACCGACTATCAGATCACTCAAGGTTCGCTCCCTTCAATCGTAATCACTGGCACAGGCAATGGCGCAGTTACCGACATTCATCTCGGTGTAACCTCAATCACCAACGCTACCACTGTGGCACAGTTCGCAAAGGCGGTTGTGGATCACAACCCAGATTATCAATATGGCGATCAGATTTCATTCTTCAAGGTAGAGCAGAAGGTAAATGCAGAGACAAGCATCCCTTACTGCCAGTTCTCTGCATGGAAGGTGGTTCTCGATGCTGCTGATACAGAGACAAAGCTCTGGGACATCGTGGCACGCGAAGGATTCGCTACTTCAGACGGCTGTCTCGCACACTCCAACGCCAACTTCGTGGGTGCATTCGGTTGGGTTCACTCTCGCAAGACTGGTGGCAAGACACTCGTCAGTTCCCAGTCTCTCGTAGCCGCAAATGATACGCTTCTTGCAGAGCATCGAGGCGACCTCGCGTATAACCTTGCCAAATCAAGCTACGGCTCAAGCATCGACGTATTCCTTGCACCTGATGGCGAAGGCACAGGAAGCGGAAGCAACGACACACCTTCTGGTGGCGGTGGAAACGGTGGCGGAGGAAATGACACACTTTAAAGCCTCCCCCCCATCCTTTCCCAAAGGAAAAGGAGAATTTAGATAGTAATGCAACGTGAGTTCGACGAATTGGCTATATGGCAAACAGCAAGCTGTTTTTTACTGACAATAATTACCAATCTTACCAATCTTAGTCCAATAATTTTGAATTTTATCTCTTTTTTATTGGTTGAAGATTGGTAAGATTGGTAATTATTGTCAGTTCAGCATCGGAGATGCGTTTATTTCAAATTCATCGAACTCACGTTAATACAAATAAAAAGTGCCGCTCATAGGAAATCCACATAGGAATCTATGAGCGGCATTACTATATAACAGCCCTCCCTCGGGGAAGGTTTGTGTGGGTTCTTACTGCGCCTTCTCATCCAGATAGCTGTCCTTGAAGCCGAGGAAGTAGAGAACGCCTTTACGTTTGGAGGTTAGAGTGTAACTTAAATTATTCACTCGTCACTCTTCACTCCTTACAGCTTCACCGCATCAAGCACCTTGTCGGTGGCACCTGATGCACTCTTGACGTATTCGCCAGCCTTCTGACTTGAAGCAGTGAGAGAAGCATTGTCGGCAATGAAGCCATCCATGATGCGAGAGAAATCAGAGGCATTATTGATAGGATGCCCACCACCAGCGGCAATGAGTTCCTTCGCCTCCTGGAACTTGTCGTGGTTAGGACCGAAAATGACAGGCATGTTCCACACGGCAGCTTCAAGCACATTGTGAATGCCAACTCCGAATCCGCCTCCCACGTACGCCACGTCACCATATTTATATATAGAAGAGAGGAGTCCGAAGCAGTTGATTATCAACACCTCGGCATTCTTGAGACGCTCCACGAGTTCATCATCGAGAGGATGCTGCCCCCGTGTCTGCATCGCCATCATGTCGGTGTATCTCTCCACCTTCCTGCCCTTGAGCAACGCCTGTATCTGCTGAAGATGATCCTCGCCGATGACGTGAGGCGCAATGATGAGTTTCCAGTCCTTGTGCTTCTCGAAGTAAGGAATGAAGATCTCCTCGTCAGGCTGCCATGAACTGCCAGCAACGAATGTAGGCTTATCATCCTTGAATGCCTTCACAAGCTCAAGTGTCCTTGACTGATCAGCAATCTGCATCACTCGGTCAAAGCGTGTGTCGCCCGTTACTTTTACATTCTTGATGCCGACACTCTCAAGCAGTTGTTTAGATTCCTCGTTCTGCACGAAGAAAGCTGTAAAACACTTCAGAACGTGCGCATACTCCTTTCCATACCAACGGAAGAATACCTGATTTGGTCGGAAGATACTGCTAACGCTATACACAGGCACCTTGCGATGGTTGAGGATGTGCAGATAATTATACCAGAACTCATACTTTATGAAGAAAGCAATCTCTGGACGTATTGTTCTGAGGAATCGACGAGCATTTGTAACAGTATCGATAGGGAGGTAACAGATGATGTCAGCTCCCTCATAGTTCTTTCTCACCTCGTATCCTGAAGGCGAGAAGAAAGTGAGCAGTATCTTGTATTCTGGACGATGCTCACGCAGGTACTCGATGATAGGGCGACCTTGTTCAAACTCGCCCAGCGATGCTGCGTGCACCCAGATATATCGTGCATTGGGATCAACTTTCTCGCGTAGCACTCGGAAAGAGTCTCTTTCTCCGCGCCACATCTTCTTCACCTTGTCGTTGAAGAGACTTGCGATTGCAACTCCCAGTTGCACTATGTACATTATGATGTTATACATAATAAAAACTTAAACTAACCAGCCCCTCACCCGTCACTATGTGACACCCTCTCCCCTAAGGGCGAGGGGGATGTTACAACATATCGCTTATGAGGAGTCCTTTGAAGGAACAATACTAACTTTTTCCTCGCCCCTTGGGGAGAGGATGCCCGTAGGGCAGGTGAGGGGCTGTAGGGGCTGGCTGGTCTTTTTTTTACCCTAATTTCTCCACCGCCCTCTTCAATCTTGCAAGAGTCTCTTCCTTGCCGAGGAAAGCAGAGATATCGAACATGCCAGGACCCTTGCCCTCACCTACGAGTGCAAGGCGGAAGGCGTTCATCACGTCACCGAGCTTGTAGCCCTTGCTCTCTACCCAAGCCATAACGACAGGCTCCTGTCCCTCGATAGAGAAATCGTCGATGCCTGCAAGCACGTCGGCAAGCTCAGTCATTACCTCGGCAGAGTTCTCCTTCCAACGCTTCTTCACGGTCTTCTCATCATAGCTGTCAGGAGCAATGAAGAAGAATGAACAGAGAGGCCAGAGCTCGCTTACGAAGTTGACGCGATCCTTCATCATGCCGACAACCTTCACGATGCGATCCATTGGCTCCTCAAGTCCGTTGTTGGCTACGACAGGAGCAAAGAGCTCAGCAATCTCCTGTGCACTCTTGCGGAGGATATACTCGTGGTTGAACCACTGGCACTTCTTGTAGTCGAACTTAGCACCAGCCTTTGAGCAACGTGAGATGTCGAATGCCTTCTCAAGCTCTTCGAGAGAGAATACTTCCTGCTCTGTGCCTGGGTTCCATCCGAGAAGGGCAAGGAAGTTGACGATAGCCTCTGGGAAATATCCACTCTCACGGTATCCTGAGCTGATCTCGCCAGTCTTAGGGTCGTGCCATTCAAGTGGAAATACAGGGAAACCGAGTCGATCGCCATCACGCTTTGAGAGCTTACCCTTACCTTCTGGCTTGAGCAAGAGAGGGAGGTGAGCAAACTGTGGCATGGTGTCTTCCCATCCGAAAGCCTTATAGAGAAGTACGTGAAGCGGAGCACTTGGCAGCCATTCCTCACCACGGATAACGTGAGACACCTCCATGAGATGGTCGTCCACGATGTTAGCGAGGTGATAGGTTGGCAGTTCGTCGGCACTCTTATAGAGCACCTTGTCGTCGAGGATATCGCTCTTGATGCGAACCTCACCACGGATCAGGTCATTAACGAGAACCTCCTCGCCTGGCTCGATCTTGAAGCGTACAACATACTGCTTGCCGTCGGCAATAAGCTGATCAACCTCCTCGCGAGGCATGCTCAGGGAGTTGCGCATCTGCAAGCGGGTATGAGCATCATACTGGAAGTTCTCAATCTCGGCACGCTTAGCCTCGAGTTCCTCCGGAGTATCGAATGCGATGTATGCCTTACCATTAGCAAGAAGCTCCTTGACATAAGTCTTGTAGATGTCGCGGCGCTCACTCTGACGGTAAGGACCATGGTTGCCACCAAAGCTGACGCCCTCGTCGAACTTGATGCCTAACCAGCGGAAAGATTCAATGATATATTCCTCAGCTCCAGGAACGAAGCGATGAGAGTCGGTATCCTCAATACGGAAAATGAGATCGCCGCCATGCTGACGAGCGAAAAGGTAGTTGTATAATGCAGTACGAACGCCGCCGATATGAAGCGGACCTGTAGGACTTGGCGCAAAGCGCACCCTTACTTTTCTATCCATTCTTATATTAAATTATCTAAATTTCCGTGCAAAATTAGCATTTTAATCGCACTTTAGCGAACTTTTTCTCATATTTTCGCCATTATCCTATTTTTTTTTAGTATTTTCGCACTCAAATTAAGAAAAAAATAGGATAAACGACCCCTATCCCCAACCCTTCCCCCGTAATGGGGAAGGGGGGCCGCCCACAAGGAGAACACTACAAGGATTATTACTATCCCCTTGCCCCTTTACGGGGAAAGGGTGCCCAAAGGGCGGGAAAGGGGTAGAAATATATTCATTATGTCAACACTCCAATCACGCGACGAACTGTCATGGCAACGTATTCTTCTGCGATTCGGAATCATTGCCATCTGCACCATCGTTATTGTCATTGCGATGCCGCAAAGCTCGGCACCTCAGTACAACTCGAAGGTTGGGTCTCCATGGACTCAGACAGCAGTCACCGCTACATTCGACTTTGATATTCCAAAAGACTCGGCAAGCTATAAGGCTGAATGTGACTCGGTAAGGAAGAACTTCGCTCCTTACTACATCAACGACCTTACCATTGCCCAGATTCAGATTAAGAGATTCATTGCCCGTAACCAGAACGGCATTGACGGTTTGCCAAGCAGCTACATATCACTCGTGGCTCAGAAACTCGCAGAGCTATATTCTATGGGTATCATTCCGCAGACTGACTATGCCCGCCTTAACCGCGATACGTCAACGTATATCCGTGTGGTGACAGGCAAGATGTCGCAAAGCCATCGTGTGCGTAACCTGCTCACACCTATGATGGCTTATGAGGAATTCTTCAGCGACAGTCAGATAAGCGCAGTAAGGACGCAGTTGCAGAAATGTAACATCAACGAGTATTTCGTCTCTAACCTTAAATATGACAGTATCCGTAGCAATACGGAACTGAGCAGTCAGATTGCCCTTATTGCCGCCAAGTGCGGACAGGTAAAGAAGGGTGAGCGCATCATTGACCGAGGTGACATTGTGAACGACGAGACTCTGCGCAAGCTGAATGCCTATACGGCGGAGATGGAGAAGAACCTGAGCGACCGTAGCAAGCTAACCACTATGTGGGGACGCGCTATGTTCATTTTCATCATACTCAGTATCTTCACCATATACCTGCACCTATTCCGTGCCGACTACTTTGAGAAGCCACGTTCACTGGCAATGGTGTATTGCCTTATAGGATTGTTCCCTATACTGGTGTCATTGATGGTTCAGTATAATCTGTTCTCGGTCTATGTACTGCCACTGGCTATGCTGCCAATGTTCGTGCGAGTATTCCTTGATTCCCGAACAGCATTCATAGCACACATCACGATGCTGCTTATCTGTTCGCTGGTTCTCACCATGCCTTACGAATTCCTCCTTATAGAAATAACATCGGGACTCGTTGCAATCTATTCACTACGAGAACTTTCAAAGCGTTCACAAATATTCACGGCAGCTGTCTATACATCGGCTGCGGCTCTTGCTGCTCATTACGCATTGCAGCTTATGCAACCGGGAGAGGAATACACGCTGAACCATTCTATGGTGATGCACTTCGTGTTCTCAGGCATATTGTTGTTGCTTGCATATCCGTTGATGTTCCTCGTAGAGAAGGTGTTCGGATTTACATCTGCCGTAACCCTCTTCGAGCTTTCTGATACAAACAAGAACCTGTTGCGCAGACTATCAGAAGTGGCACCGGGAACTCTTCAGCATAGCATTACCGTTGGAAACATTGGTGCTGAGATTGCATCTAAGATAGGAGCAAAGTCATTGCTTGTGCGTGTGGGAGCATTGTATCACGATATTGGTAAGATGTCTGCCCCTGCCTTCTTTACGGAAAACCAGAGAGGCACCAATCCGCATGACCGTCTCACCCCTATTGAGAGTGCGGAGATTATTGTGAATCACGTTCACGAAGGCTTGAAGATGGCAGAGCGCGAGGGACTTCCAGATGTTATCTGTGACTTTATCCGCACTCATCACGGTGAGGGAATGGCGAAATATTTCTACATCACCGAACAGAATGCGCACCCAGATGTGGAGGTTGACAAGACTCAATTTACATATCCTGGACCTAACCCATTCACTCGCGAGCAGGCTATCCTGATGATGGCTGATGGTGTGGAGGCCGCTTCCCGTTCTTTAAAGGAATATTCAGAGGAGAGCATCACTGCACTTGTGAATCGCCTTATTGACGGTATGGTGGCTGATGGATATTTCCGTGAGTGTCCTATCACTTTCCGCGATATAGCGACATCAAAGCGTGTGCTCATCGACAAGCTCAAGAGTATGTATCACACGAGGATTATGTATCCGGAGTTGAAGCCTAATGCCACCTCTAATGCCCATGAGCAATAATACTAACATTTCCCTCGCCCCAAGGGGAGAGGGTGTTCGCAAGACGGGTGAGGGACTGTTGTCGTTTTTCTCTCGCTTATTCATCTTCCTCAAGCGCATTCGCCATTGTGCAGGCTTCGGTGTTCAATCGCCTACCGACTATGCCTTTGTGCGTGAGGTTATCTATGAGAGGTGGCCGTATGCCTTATATGCAGAACTTGAGGCGAAATACTATGGAACTGACAGTTTCCTGCTAAAGCTCTCGCAATTGCTTCTCCGCGTATCTAACTATGCACAGGCATCACGAATCGGAGTTATCGGCAATCTCCCTCCTGTTATGGAAGCACATCTGAAGGCAGGGTGTAGGAAAAGTGAGATAGTGAGACCCTCTAAATCCCCCTGCGTAGGGGGACTTCCGTTACCCTCCGGCTCTCTCCCTACGCAGGGAGAGCGGGGAGAGGGTCTTCTTCTCATCGCTACTGAACTAAACGAACAATGGCATGAATACATTAGTCAAGAACATATAATATCATACGACCTCTACTATCTCGGCATCGCATTCTATGATGAGAAGAGATATACGGAAAGTCATATTATTAATTTCTATTAATGACCCCTTTCCCGCCCTTCGGGCATCTTCCCCCGTGATGGGGAAGGGAGTGCCGCCCACAAGGATAACCACACAGGGATTGATACTATCCCCTTGCCCCTTTACGGGGAAAGGGTGCCCGAAGGGCGGGAAAGGGGTCGGTTGTAATTATGAAAATAACTAAAGTTTATACCCGTACAGGAGACAAAGGAATGACCTCTTTGGTTGGTGGCATACGAATAGACAAGTCTGCCACTCGCCTTGATGCTTACGGCACTATTGATGAACTCTCATCACATATCGGACTCCTCATTGCATACATAGAGCAGGACATTAATGATGAGCATATACTTGAAGTGTTGGGACGTGTACACAACACCCTGTTCAATGTAGGCTCATATCTTGCCACTGATGCCTCCTTGTTTGAGGAGAAGCCAGAGTGGCTTGACGGACATATCAATGGCATTCTGTCACAACTTCCTGCAGAGACCGAACTTCTTGAGCAGGAGATAGATGCCATACAGCCGATACTTCCCACGCTGCATAGTTTCGTACTTCCAGGAGGCACTATTGCAGCTTCACAATGTCATGTATGCCGAACAGTTTGCCGCCGCACGGAGAGACGCATCATTGCATTGTCGAGAGAGTCGGAAGTAGCAGACGAACCAATCAAGTTTGTCAACAGATTAAGCGATTATTTATTCGTTTTGGCAAGATATCTCAATTTTCTTGCACATAAAGATGAAAAAATATGGAAAAAAACTTGCAAATTAGAAAAAAAATAGTACCTTTGCGCGCGAAATGATAACCCTACCCCTTAAAGGGCACTAGATATTGATTACCTATCACCTATAAAGGGGCTACTAATCTTATAATAAAATGTATTGGACACTCGAATTAGCATCAAAACTTGAAGACGCTCCATGGCCAGCAACCAAAGATGAATTGCTTGATTACGCCACTCGTTCAGGCGTGCCAATGGAAGTAATTGAAAACCTCGAAGAGATAGAAGACGAAGGCGATGTCTATGAATCAATCGAAGATATCTGGCCTGATTATCCTTCAAAAGAGGACTTCCTTTTCGATGAAGAGGAGTATTAGAACGAGAAATAATACTTAAATTGCTAATAGCCAACGATATAAATCAAAATTATTTGTTTGTATCGTTGGTTTTTTATGGTGTTTTACAGCCTTATTTGTTTGTGTAATTTGCAATATTTAACCCTAAAAAGTATATTTGTTTGTATAAAAGTTTGTAACTTTGCTCTCCTAAAAGATACTGATTTATGTAAGAAATCCTCAGTGTTTATCAAAAGAAGAAGTATATGGGAAGGACAAAGAGACAATATCCTTTAGGGAAGTACAGGTTAAGATTACCGCGTGTTCCAGAATCAGGAAAGGCTTATCCTTTGGATTTAGAGTACAGTTGGAATAGACAGATTTACCGTAAATCTGTCAACATAGTCATCAATCCTTCCGATTGGAACCAAGAAGGTAATCATGGACGTGGTGAAGTGCGTGCAAGTTACGGTTCCGAGTACAAGCGTGTCAATGCATTCTTATTAGAAAAGGTGGAGATCACAGACTTAAAGTTGGCAGAGTACAATCAGAAACATCCTAACCAGATAAACGGAGAAGTGATAACAGGCTTTCTTCAAGATAAACCATTATCACGAGTTGATGAAGGTAAGGATCTTGGTGAGTTCACCCAAGAGCGCCTTGATTCTGATTATAGTAGGAACCGTATAGGAAAAAGCCGTTATGAAAATGGCAAGAGCTGTATGAGACTGTTTGCAGAATTCCTGCGTTCAACAAAGAAAGGAACATATAAGCCTGACAGTATATATATAGGTGAACTAACTCCAGAATTGTTAGATGCCTATATCACATGGAGAAGGGATATAAAGCAGAACGGTGACGAAACAATCAACCATGCTCTTGCTCCTATACTCAAAGCCTGTCAGTATGCTTGCGAACTGGGTTATATCGAGCCTGCCATCAATAACAGGATACAAAACATGCGCATCATTATCAAAAAATCACTCAATGAAGATACAGAGGATGATGATGTTAAGTTCCTTACTGAGCGACAGATGGCTATGGTGATGGAATACTACAAGACATGTCAGGAACCAAGAAGAAAAGAGTTTCTTGAAATGTTTATGTTTGCCTTTCATGCTTGCGGACTTCGTATCATAGATGTTATGACTCTACGTTGGTGTGATATTAACTTTGAGGATAAGACAATCCGCAAAGTAATGATAAAAATAAATAAGCGACATATAATACCACTTACAAATCAGGCTCTCGCTATTCTCCACAAGTGGAGAGAAGAAAGAATGGGATGCCGCTTTGTATTTGATCTTGTCAAAGAAACTCTTGACCTAGATAATAAGGATGAACTTTACCGCGCTCGTACCAATGCAACAAAGTGCATTAACCAATCGTTGAAGGTCGTGGGCGAACAGTTGGGACTTGATTTTCCTCTTACTGCGCATGTAGCACGTCACACATTTGCTGTTCAATCACTCAATAAGGGAATGTCCCTCAATGTTGTAAGTCGCCTTCTTGGTCATGGAAGTACAGAGATAACAGAACGTGTGTATGCAAAGTTCCTTCCTGAGACTCTTGCTTCCGAACTTGATAAACTTCAAAATGATTTCAATAAATTCAGTATATAACATTTTATGAAAGAGCAATTTGAAACGATGGCATCAGATCATCTAAGAGTGGCATTTGCTTTCTGTGCATTTATTATCGCATTATTGACAATACTCACTGTTATCAAAAAGCGTCAGCAAGGCACACTACAATTTAACGACCGTGGCACATTATGGGCTGTCGCTATATTTATACTTGAAGGCACCATGCTTTGTATCACTCTCGGTATTCTTTCTCCATCAATGCATAATTCACCTCAGTTACTTACCTGTATTCTTGGCTTGGTAATACCAGGACTACTTGCTTATTCTGCAGAAAAAATACATAAATGTACGCAAACAAAGATTTCAGAGGAAAATAATCATGAGCAAGTCAAGGTGGAACCTTTTACAGAATCATCAGATGACACGGAAAAAATAATTATCTCAGAAGAATCAGCCATCGCAGAAGGAGCAAAACATGTTGTCTTTACTGCACGTCTCAATACCACACTTGCTAACAGTATTTTTACCAAAGCAATAAAAGAAGGTTACATTGAAGAGGTTGATGGACATTATAAAAGGAAAAATATGTCCAAGGCACTACTGACGTATATGTGTGGAAGAATATATTGTGGTGATAAAAGCAAACGTATTGGCGAGACGACAGAATACGCATGGAAGCAAGGGAAAGGAATATTTCCAGAAACCGACCTCAATAAACTGTTTGGCGAGAATGGTCTCGCACAAGCGAGATATAATCGAGTCGGTACTGCTGTCCCGTTGGGATTTGAAGCCATTGACAAACTTTTCGAATAAAAAATAGAACTATTTTTGAGCTTTTACAAAGAGGTTCGTAACTATCTGGTTACGAACCTCTTTGTGTATATACGCCTACCATTATCCTACTATAAAACGACCATTAATCTTTAGTAGTCTTAACATGGTTCTACCTCAACCCTAATAACCTAATATTTTCCTTATTGACATCCGCTTCCAAATGTTTTACCTTTGCACCTGCAATTCACGAGATGGCGTTGCACAACCACCTTTGTGTTGCAGGCAACGGTGACGTGTCCCAATGTGCATACGGACACTAACCAAGTAACATTATTTCATAAAAATCGGAATTAGCATGAAAAAAGATGCACAGACAATTCCAAATGAGGCGAACGCAGAAAACAACATTACTCGCCTCATTGAAAAGGCTGCCAAGAAATTAGCAGCCACAGCCCACCATGTCTATGACAACAAGGGATTGATGGAGTATTTGAACATAGGAGACAAGCTTCTCAAAAAACTCCGTGATGAAGGTCTCATTGGTTATTCACACCTTGGAGACAAATATTGGTACACGCAGGCAGATGTGGATAAGTTCCTATTACGATTCCACTACAACGACTTCTCTTCGTTGTCATCTCTACCTGCAAGCTTTATGGAAGGAGGTATGCATGGATAGTATCAATTCATCCTCAATGGCATTACTAAACAGTGCCGTTGACTTCGGCAATTCCCTCAAAGGAATCGAGTTCCCACTGAGTGTTTTGCCAAAGAGACTGCAACAGGTGGTCATAGATCTCAATGATTACAATGCTTTCCCAGTCGAGTATACGGCAGCATCAATGGTAAGCCTTCTCGGACTTGCCATAGGTGCTACCCACAAAATACATCTTATGAAAGGCTGGGATGACATGGCTATAACTAACATGGCTCTCGTGGGCGAACCAGGTACTAACAAGAGTAATCCGCTTAACTTCCTCATCAAACCTTTTCAAGATGCTGATGCAGAGTTCCTGTATCAATACAATCAAGAAGTGAAGGTTTACAATGAGCGGATGGCTAATGCGAAGGGCGAACAGAAACAGCAGAAGGGTGACGCACCTATGTATAAGTGCTACCTCGTCAGCGATGTAACCACAGAGGCTGTACAGAACATCATTGACTTTAACCGCCGAGGCATCTGTCTGCATTCTGACGAACTTATACGCTGGATAAACAATCTCAACCGCTATCGTTCTGGCAGTGATGTACAGTTCTGGCTTCAGCTCTTTGATGGAAGCCGTATCTGTTGCGACCGCAAGACCAACAACGAACGTGTTCAGATTCGTGACCCTTTCTGTTCGGTCATCGGTACTATCCAGCCAGGCATCCTTGCTGACATGATGAAGGGTGAACTCTCAAAGAATGGTTTCGTTGAACGTATTCTTTTTGTTTATCCAAAGATTCAGTCGAAGGCTCTTCCGAGCATGAAGGAATTGCCAAAGGTGGTGGATGACAAGTGGCGTGATACTATCAAGACCTTGCTTGATCTGCCATTTGAGAAAAACTCTTATGGTGATGCGATGCCTGCGGTTATTAACTTTACGGATGAAGCCAAGGGGGTACTTCGGGATTGGTTTGTCAAGAACAAACGCATCAGCGATAGCACTTCCAACAGTACTGTCAAGGGGATATGCAGCAAACTCGACAAATACATCATTCGCTTCTGCCTGATACTCCAACTTACTCGTTGGGCTTGTGGTGAGGCATCGAAGGACGCTATTGATGATACTACAACCACTTCTGCAACTCTCCTTGTAGAGTATTTTCGTGAACAGGCAATTCGTGTTCATGGTTCTGTAAGAAGCAAGGAACTTGATATGAAGCACATGGCAGTTTTGGAGTCATTGCCAGAGAAATTTGACACTGCAATGGCATACGAAGAGGGGAAGAAGACGGGGCTGTCAGAAAGCACTGTCAAGCGTTTTCTGCATGACAGCATGTTCTTCAAGCGTCTTAGTCAAGGTAAATATCAGAGAATTATAACCGTATAACCTATGGACTTTATGAACTTTTCGGACTTTACATAGTGTAAAAGTTCAAAAAGGTCATAAAGTCCACCACATTACAAAAGAAAATGGAATACAGATTTCATCTTCAGCGCGGAACGGCAATGAATAAGAGTAATTGCCCCGCATGCCATGGCAAACGATGTTTCCGTAGGTATGTTGATGAGGAAGGCAAGGTGCATTTTCCTGATGATGTCGGCAGATGTGATCATGAAAACCGTTGCGGCTATCACTATACACCCAAGCAGTTCTTCGCTGACCATCCAAACCTAAAGCCTGAGAATGATGGCGATACCTACATAAATAATAATGTATTGGCGCATAAGGTAAAAGTTGAGCCTACATCTCCTTCATTCGTAGATTCGTCCATCATGCAGAAGAGCCTGACAGCTTACGATACCAATCCGTTGTTTGTTTTCCTTCGTGACAAGTTTGGTGAGGCAAACACAAAGGATTTATTTCTTAGCTATAACGTAGGCACAGCAAAGCTATGGGGAGGTTCAACGGTATTTTGGCAGGTTGATGTTCAAGGCAAGGTTCGTACAGGTAAGATCATGCAGTATGACTCCAATGGTCATCGTGTCAAGGAACCTGTCAGTCGTATTAATTGGGTACACAGCATTCTCAAGCTTGAAGACTTCCATCTTCAGCAGTGTCTCTTTGGTGAACACTTGCTGGCATCGGAACCAGACAAGCAAGTCGCAATCGTTGAAAGTGAGAAGACTGCCATTATTGCTTCCTTCTATCTTCCACAGTATCTTTGGCTAGCGACTGGCGGCAAAGACATTTGTTGGCATGAAGAAGTACTAGAGGTTCTTCGTGATAGGCAGGTGATTCTCTTCCCTGATCTTAAAGGTACGAAAGACTGGAGAGGTAAGATGCAGTTGCTTTCAAAAGTTGGTGCGAATCCTTTTCTTTACGGGGAACTGGAACGTATTGCTACTTCAGAGGAGCGCGAGGCAGGACTTGATATTGCTGATTTCCTATTACGCATAAATCCAGTAGAAGGAATCTGGGAACAAATGAAAAAGATGCAACCTGCACTCAAGATTCTTGAAGAAAAACTGGATCTTGTTCTTGAAGGCTTTGGTCCAGTATAACAGTAACAAAATGTTTAACAATAAAACTCGCTAAGGCATGCTTGCATGCTGCTCTCGTCAAAATATATATTTTGAGGTAGCTTACTATACCAAAATTACACTCTGTACCGCACCAAGGTACTTAATTTGTGGTAGTAAGCCATTCCATGGAGGGCGAAAGCACAAGGTAGCAAGCAACCTTAGCGCATTCTAATACACGTTTATTTATTATGGGATACGCTGTATTCACATGCACCAAGGGCAAAGGTGGGGCAGCCGCTGAAGGCGGTCTTTCTGCCCACATTGAACGTCAAATATGGGATGCCAAGCAACAGAAAATGGTTAAGTTCATACCTAAATCTGTGATTCATCCAGAACTGACTATACGAAACAAAGAATATCTCCTCACTCCTGACATGAGCAGAAGTGAGGCAATAGAGAGACGCATAAAAGAAGCTGGCATTACCCGAAAAATTCGTAAGGATCAGGTACGTAGTCTTGCTTTTCTTTTCACCAGTGACAAGAAGACAATGGAGGGAATTGTCAAGGCTGGTAGAGCTGATGAATATGCATCCGCCTGTATAGACTTCGCCCGATTGGAGTTTGGTGATAAAAATGTAGTTTCTGCAGTGTCTCACTATGACGAGACAACATTCCATCTCCACGTCACTGTTGTGCCTATCGTCATGGGACAGGCTTCCGAACGCCCTGATACGAGGAAGCAGCATGAGGCACGCAATGGTAAGGCTAAACGGAACTACAAGAAGCAGGAGGTCAATGCGCGTCTATGTGCCAAAGAGGTATTCACGCCAGAGAAGGCAGAGCAGTGGCAGGATGACCTTGTAAAGTTCATGCACGAGCGAGGCTTTGAATTTGAACGCGGGCTACATGGTTCCAAGGCTAAGCACGTTAATCCTGCCGACTACAATGCCGCCATGGCAGAGATGAATGGACTCAACGAGCAAAAGAGTACATTGGAAAATAGCGTACTGCAATTGAATTTGGAACAGTCTATGCTTCAGTCCAATTGTGACATGCTTGATGCCGAGTACAAACAAAAGCAGAAGGCGGTTAAGGGACTTTCTATTATGATTGAGAACCTGGAGATTCAACGAGCAGAGGCTATGGCTAACGGTGAGGCTAATATTGCGGAGATAGAAGCAAAGATCGCTGATAAACAGGCAAAACTTGCCACGGCAACCAAGGAACTCACCGCATTGGAAGCTAAAGTTGCAGAGCAACGCAAGGAGCAAAATAAAACTAAAGCAGGATTTACCGCTAAGGTCATGAATGTCTTCGGTGCAGGAGATCTTGCCAAAGCTAACGAGACTATCAAGACTAAGGATGAAGAGATTGCCACTCTTAAAAAGAAGTGTAACTTTTATGCCAAGAAATACAATACTGACAAAGCAGAGTGGGATATGACAAAATATGAACTGGAGAAAGAACTACAAAATACCAAGACATCTCTAAGAGCAAACGTAAGTAGAAAGCTCGATCTTGCAGATGATCTCCGAATTGCTATTGACAGACATTGTTTTACGGCAAAGGAAACCGTATCGCTACTCAATAATATAACAGAACTTAGCGCAGAGACTATTAACAAAATGCGAGAAGTTGCTTTGTCTCTGATTCTCGGCAATGGTCCTGTAATCATCCCTTGCTCAGGCGGTGGTTCTGTCAGCAGCCACGATGGTTGGCGTGGAAAGGACAAAGACGAGGATGACAATCTCTTCCGCCTCCGTTGCTGGCTTCATGCAGGTAAGGTAGTAAAGAGTGCTTGTTCTGCACAGAGAAAGTACGGTCTTCGTCGATGAAAAAAATCACAGTTATTGAAAGGATATGCTCCTCTCTTATCAATAACTGTGATTACAATATTAATAACCTAGTTCTTAAATATTCCGTCCTTAACCACAATGCTGAAAAAAATGTTACACAATTTTATGCTTCACTTTTTCAATTGGACTCAATTAATAAAAATGAAATGATGTGATTTATTGTACCAAATCTAGCCAATAACATGGTTCAACATCATGTTTTGACTCATTTCCGTCCTTTGTGATACTCAGCAGTTCTTTTTCGCTCTCATAGTATATATCACCGAGATATATTTCCAGGTTGCCCTTTTTGAAATAATATCCTCTCATATTTGCAGAGCCGCCAATTTCTACATATCCGTTCAATAAAAACCTAGGCTTTCCCTTTAAATCGTATTTCCTAGGGAAAACAGCAAGTCTGAATTCCTCATCACCTCTTAACTTGAATGGTTGAAGTTGAGGAGTACAGTATAAAAAGCCATCCGTGTGAAAGTTTTCTTCCTTTTTCACCTTTCTCTCTCTGATATCTACACGCATTATGGATCTATCGGTAATGTCCTTGTAGCAGCAGAACGGATGCCAACCATTACCTCTTAGGGATTCATGTAAGCTTTCCATTTCCTGCTTTACCAATTCATCATATAATTGTTGCTCCTGTGGAGAATAGTAATCGATCTTTGTCAGTGAATCATATACCCATATTGAAGCATTTTCCTCCCCCCAGCTATAACCTCTATATCCATGACTTTTCCAGTCTGATATCTTGGTATGTTTTATCTTTTCCCTGAATTTTCTATCAAATATCTTATCGAATTTCTTTAACATATCCTTTGAATCCTTAATATTACGCATAGGATATTTCCTCTCTATAGGGAAAGAGCAGAGAGAGACCAATTTCTCGGCATCTCCATTTGCTATGCTCTTCATAATGGATCCAATATGTTTTGTACCACCTGCAACATCTTGTTTCTCTTCGATTTCGGTTTTTTGAGGCATAGAATCCAAATTCGCAATAGCATCGGTTGGTGAAATAGATGTGGCACTATCTTTTGAAACTTCAATCCTCTTTTGTGGCAGTTTATCTTTTGTACGCAGATAATTACATGAAAAGAGGGTTGTTAATCCCAATAAGATTGTTACATATCTTACTATATTCCTCATATCACTTGCGTTTTCAAATGTAGGATATATTTCCATTTATTGTTAATTGTTATACATATGTGAACTGCTATAAGCCATATTAAGGTGCTACAAAAGTTGTGATTCTACCTATGTATATGGAAAATAACAGAAACAAGCCTTGCGAAGATTACATTTTGTTCCCGGGCCTTCAATTTGCAAGACAACGCCAACTCTTGTAGCCTAGCAAAAACAAGCTAGATGTGATACCCCACATCCATGGCACTTCATGCAAATAGACCACCAACCAAAAGTATCGCCATGAGTGGTGGAACTGAGCAGGCATATCAAACGGACGGTCTGAAAGGGCAAATTCCATAGGGCCTTTAATGTCATTATTAAACAAAACATAAACACAAGCAACAACCAACATCATACCCACGACTATCTTTACCCACTTAGGCGTGTGACGCAGGAGCAGTCCTACTATTACCAATGGGGGAAGCATCCGCAGGAATAATAACATAGGAACATAAAAATAGAACAACACGAACAGCGTCAGGTAGATTAAAACAATCCCCAAGATAATTAATTTACGTATCATAGTCTTTTTTTGTTTGCAAATTTAACATTAATCTTATTTCCTTCCAAATGAAATCCATTCACAAGCCTTGTGGAGATAGAGCTAGGTATATTTCTTTCTGTAGTCGGAAAGACATTTCAATACGATTCTTTCTAGATCAATACTTCGTTGAAAAATTAATATCCTTATAAATGAGGTGAATAGAAATAAAAAGGACAATGATTACGAATTTCCTTCATTAATATGTGTTTTATTTGAGATATACTAAAATGTATCATCTTCATCGACATCGTCTATACTTGGAAGTATAAACCAATAATGTGACCTGTCAAAATGCGGTTCAAGATTTCTCACCTCATTCCAGAATTTTACAACTTCATCATCAAGAGAGACGTCTTCATTGTTTGAATAAAGATCAAAATCTATTGGTTCCGTGTCATAGTGGTCTAAATACATCTTTATCATTTTGTTGGGAACTCTCAATATTTGGAGTTTTTCCATTTTTTCAAATGCAACATAATTTATTTGTTCAACAGAATCAGGTATCGTTAATTCTTCCAGTTTTGAAAAGGCAAACGCAGAATTGCATATTGCTACTACGTCTGATGGTATGACAAATTTCTTGGCAGGATGATTCGGCGGAAATGCCACAAGCACTCGTCCTTGTGGTTTTTCCGTAAAATCAAACAATATATTGCTTCCTTCCATTTCATCACAGTTGTCTATGTAAAGAACACCATCTTCAACAGAGAACGGACTGGGCTGAATGACTGTAAATTTCTCTAAGTAAGGAAGGGAGTGAAAATGAGAATATTTATCATCGTCATAATCGAAATTTCTGTCTATGATAAACTCCCTTATGTTGTTCTTGTATGGGAAATCATCAAACAAGTCGACTCTAAGCACGTTATTATAAGGCATGACAAAAGAGGAACTTCCTCTTTTGTATATGTCTATTGCTGTAAAAACAGGTATTTCTTTTTCGAAATCTATTATAGAAAAATTTATTAAAGGATATCTTTCTGAATACCAGTCCACTGTTTTCGCACATAATTCCTCGCGAGTTTTTGATAATATTTCCTCCAAAGAACATATCCTATGCTTCAGTTTCGTTAATCCAAAACAAACACGAGTTGCTTGTAATATTCTTTCATCTGATATTATACCAGCAAATTGTTCATTAGTATTTTGCTCTATAGCCTTGTTAAGACCAGCCAAAGCAGTTTCACGATCTGTTCGATACAAGAAACGAGCAATAGTATTTATTGTGGCTAATGGATTTCCTAACATTGAAGAACGTGAATAGTAATCATAAGCCTTTGTCTTGTTGTCATTTCTATAGTAACAGTCACCTAAATAGTTCAAGGCATAAGCATTGTCCTTTTCGGCTGCCATAAGTGTCCATTCCAATGACTTGTCCTCGTTTTTTTCAGTTCCGGTTCCATTGCGCATAAAGACGGCTGCATTATACAAGCCGTCAGCATTTCCGAGTTCTCCAGCCTTACAAAAATATTGAAATGCCTTTTCCTTATTCTCCTCTACTCCTTGTCCGTTCATATAGCAAATACCAATATTTAAGAATGCTTTGGGATAATTGAGTTTTGCGGCGGCATGATAGTATTCAAGAGCTTTACCAAAGTCTTGCTCGACTTCAGTTCCTTCCCAATATTTTACTCCTTCTGAATTTAGTTCTTGTGCTGTCATTGCTATATAATTTTTTAATTAATGGATAACTAGGGGCAAAGTTACAGAAAAACTCTGAATTGTGGATATATTTCATTGTTTTGGAGTAGAATAAAATAAAAGTTCTTTTTGCCCTAAAATGAATGATAATGTGTTAAATTCTAAATATATTTAATAGACAGATTTAGAGTGCATTTTAACTGAGATAAGATATTGAGATAGCAATATTCTACCACTTGCCATTGCACCGATTGTCGAATTCTTCGTTCACATTTTGCATCCAATCTGGCAGATGTTTCAATACCTGATAGACTAAAGGCTCAGGCATTTCCTTATAGAATGCGTATGCCATGGGGCCTGCTATGGCTGCAAGGGTATCAGCATCACCTCCTAGGGATATTGCGAGTTTTACGCAGTCAATATAGTTCTCGGATGCAAGGAAACTGAGGATTGCAGGACCTACGGTTCCTGGACTTGTAGAATTAAATTGAAACCCATCATGAATATCTTTGTATGTCTTGTCTGCCCAATAAGGGTAGTATTTTGCCAAAATTTCATTTTGGATGAAATCCTTGTCTTTGCCATTCTTCAGGTGAAAGATTGTCAATGCAGTGACAACAGCCCCCTTGATGCCCTCTTCGTGATTGTGAGTAGGAGCAGCAGTCTTTGTTGCAAGTTCTATACATTCATCCTCTGAGGTGGCAAGCCATCCGGCAGAAGAACATCGCATGGCAGAACCGTTACCTATACTGTTGTATGGCAAGTGGTAATGGTCTTTCATCCATTCCTTAAAGCGATGTCCATAACCTGCATGAGGATGTTGATTGGCGCACATCCATATATTATGCGACATGTCAATGTCATGCAGAAAGGCTTCTGCACATGCAAAAGTCAAAACCGTATCGTCAGTGAAATGAGCACGTGACGAGAACATTTTTATTGCATTATAATCCTTGGTTCTATGACTTCTACCTTCGTAGGCACTGCCAGCATAATCACCAACAGCTGCACTCATCAATAGATTCTTCATCATACTTTGCGAAAAAATTAATTATTATTGTTTTTGTTATATTTCGTATGTCCCAATAAGCTGAGATTTCAATACATTTACATAAATTACATGTAATCATGAATAACTCTACTCATTTTGCCGGATATCACTAGACTTGGGTCTATGAACACTATTGCAGGATTAAATATGTGTCTTACCACAAGTATAGTTCTTTATATACATACTTTCCAGTGGTAACAAGCATTTCTTTTTCTCTGTACTTCCTTTATGTTTGAGAATTATAATTCCTATCATGTTGTGCAAGTCACGACCTTCTTCATCTTGATAAACATTGTTATGTTCATAATTAACTAAGTTAATCGCAACATCATGACCGTGAATCTCAACGTACTTACTTAGGTCTGGGAATGTAAGAGCGTCAACTCCGAATTCATCATGTGAGATGCAACAGGTCGTTACGACAGGAATATTTAGTTTCATTGCAAGAGTCTTTGTCTGACTCACGAAAAAGCTTTCATTCAAACTTTGGGTATGAATTACTTCATCAAAAAAAACTATCTTGATGTCTTTCTCTATGATAACTTTTTCAAGTGATTCAAAATAGTCTTCGTCTTCAAACCAATCTGCTTTTTCAACATAAAGCGGAGCATCACCAAGTTTTTCCAAATACTCTTTTACTGTATCTCTATGTGAATCAGAGTCTAAAACAGAATGGATATTCTTGGTCTTTATACTACAATAATATGCTATCATAGAAGAAAGGAAATTCCTTTCCGTCATGCTGTTAATAACAAATAGAGTGGGGATATGTTGATCAACAGCGATATTGTTTAACTGTGTAATAACAAACGCAGTCTTTCCGCTGTTCTGGCAACCACAGATAGCGGTCATTTCTCCGGGGTAATATCCTTCCAGAGTTTCATCAAGAAAATTGAAGCCCGTTTTAATTGGATTCTCTTTCTTCTTGATTTCATTATTTGTTACTGATTTGATATGTTCCATGTTGATGTATAATAACTGAGTCCACAAAAAAACGGACTCACTCTTGACCTCTTTTAGAAGTGAAACTTACTGAAATTGAACTTCTTTATTTTTATCCAAAGTTGCATTAAACCATCTGGTTCTGAATCAACTTCCGTTGAACCTTGATGTGTATTGTCGCCGTCAGCATTCTGATTGTCCTCATCGCGACTATCAGCATCCACAGAAGAAATTTGGTTATCATCATCCATGTTCAAAATCTTATTAGACTCTTCTTCTGGCTCATCATCTTGCTTGCTTTGGTTAAAGTAGTCATAGTCTTCATCAAACAGAAATCTTTTTCCTTCACGTTGCAGCCTTTTGTAAAATTCCCTCTTACTGCTTTGTTCTGTTTTGAACATACATGCGGTACCTCTGTCTGAATACTCATAGCTCATCCTGCTGCGAATTCCTATATCATCTGCCACAGCATCGACATCTTGATTGGTGCCGATATATGCAAACACCCAGCCTTTTGCTTTTAGTTCAGCCACAAGTTTTTTGATATCATGACCACTGTATTCTCGTGATGCATTCTCGTAACCGTCTGTAATGATAGTCACTAGTACAACATCCTCTTCAGTTACATGACATTTCAGTTCGTTCAGCGACCTGCCCATAGCGTCAAACAATGGTGTGCAAGCACATGGGTTATAATCCGTCCATTTCAGTTTATCGTCGTTGACAACCTTATGCAAGTTCATCACATTACGAATCATTGCACTATTGAACGTAACAAACGAGATGAAATGCTGTTGGTCTTGATGCTCTTTTTGGGCATTTCTGATGGTCTGAAACGTCTCGTTCAGACCACTCACAGCCTGCTTCGAAATGGTAGCCATCGATCCACTCTCATCAAGAATGATTAGGTTGAATACTCTCTGTTTAAAATCGTCCTTTTTGGCATTCTCTCCTTTTTCAAGGATATCCACAAACGACTTGGGCAAGCAGACATTCTCCATCTTCATAGCCTCTTTGAAAAATGATGCCATGAACTCATCATCAAACCCTGCAACACCACATCCTATTCTTGTAACAAGAAAGGATTGTTCTTTGTGAGCTTTTGCATACGACAAGAACTTGTCTATATGCCTCTTCATATAGGCAGAGACATTCTCGACGGCCTCGCCGCGGATGTCCACCGGAATCGCATAAGAACGTCCTTGAACTCCTTCTGCCTGTCCCCAAACTGCACCGAAACGCTGCATGGCCATCAATGAAGCTCCTCCTGAATGATATCCGATCAAGTTGCTGCCAAACACAAACACTTGCCCATCCCTGAGGCTTTCCACAAATTCTGGTGTGTACACCACTTTTCCATTCTTTTTCATATTCATATACTTTTTGTTTGCAAAGATACGCTTTATTCTTTTTTTTATCTCATCATTTCCATTCACAAGCCTTGCGGATTTGGTAATTTGCATTTCCATACCACATTGGCACGCAAAAGATCTATTTTCTTCACTTCACCTCTTTTTCCAGAAATAGAATAGTATCTTACCACGCTTCTGGGTAACAATGCGGAAAATGCTTTCCTGATTCTGGCACATTTCTCATTTATAGAGTTCTGTGTCGGGTTAGTCACATCTTCAATGCTTTGTAGTACTCGATCGGTAAGCCCCGCAGGGCGTAGTAGAAGATAGAGCAAGGTCAATTCCTTTCTGTAGTCGGAGAGACATTTTAATACGATTCCTTCAGGATGTGATAGGAACAGTAAATATATTGCCTTAACCAAGGGCTCCATTTTGACCTCAGTGTCTTTTCCGTCAGCCAATACTATCTTGTATTCCTCTGTCACAATCAATTGTGGGAACAGATTCTCCTCGTTCATCGCAGCCACAATTTCTGCATCATCTACCCCATACGCCTTCAACTTGCGCACTTTTTCCTTCACTTCGTCCAAAAGAATGGAGCAATAAAACTGCTCCAATTCTTTTGACACCTTTAGATATCCTTGTCTTTCCATCGTAACGCCATTTTAGAATCCCATAGCATCCATCATTGCATCATACTCCATTGGGTTGCTTGGCATATCTCCATACATTCCGTCTGTCAGAGCATCCCAGGAATCCTCTTCAGTCCACTCATAGCCACCATCATCGTAGCTTTCACACTCATAATCATCGTACTCTTCGTAAGAGTCATCATAAAAATCTCTTGCCATAATCTTACTGTTTTAAATTGTTAATACTACTATTTATTCACTAAGACACTCTGTGCCGTTTGTTCCATCAGATTCTTCTTCAGGTAAAGTTGGTTCTCAACAATCAGTTCATAATCACATTTGTTTTCTCCCATCTTGATAGTCAATACGAACAATTCAAGGAAGGTCAGGAAACAGAATAATATGATGTAGAATGCCAGCGACACCTTGCTTTGTGATACAACTTTTAATGTTGCCTCCAATTCTTCAATAAATCCAGCCGCACGTTGGCTCATCTCTTCTCTCACTTTCTCTGCCACTTCTTTCTTGTCAAGTCGAAGTTGCTCCAATTGTGCAGAATATATTTGGATCTGGTCATTATTTGCCCTCAGTTGTTCCGCTAATGGATTTGCCAAAGTCACAGTATTTACCGTCTGCGTCCTTACCTTCTTGGGATTACCTTTCTCATCCACTCCAACCACTTGTTCTTGTGTAGAGACATTTGTACCCTTGATAACCGGTCGTTGTTGTAGTTCTTCGTTTAGTGCTATGGTAGCCTTACTCAGCGAGTCCATCTCCTGCGTAATACGTTGTATGTCGCTGTCGTAGATGGCCAACCGTTTTGTAATAGTTGCACTAATTACATCTTCCCGGTGTTCCTGAATAGCCTGATGTATGTCATTGCGGAAGATAATCTGGTCGAAGATGCACGAACCCAAGACTGCCATGCACAATGCAAGCAATACTCTCATAATGCTCATCAATCGGGCCTTGCCTACTGTCAATATAATAACTCGTTCCACACAAAGAACGATGAACATAAAGACTGTCGAAACACATATCTTAAGTGCACACGACTCGATATTTATATATCGGTCTGCAAAGCAGTAACCAATGGTACCCCACAACACCATCATAATACAGATAGCAGAAAGAAGTTTACGGTACTGGCGATAGCTGGCCTCACCACACTCATTCAAAATATTCCTATCCCAACCGATAAGGAAACAACCTATATTTCTTAACATATTCATAACCTCCCAATATTATTTGTTATTGATAAAGTTCACAGCATTAGCAGAAATTCCCTTAAGGAAGCCCCTACGATACGACTCAATCATTGTCAACATCTTTGGGTCGTCGGCCTCTAACTGCGATTGCATCTCCTGTATCTCAGTCAAATGCTCCTCGTAGGTTGTGCGTAACGCTTCCATATCAGCAGCAGCTGAAAGAGCCAAGGCTTTATGCGCATTCTCTATTTTCACATTGACAACCCTGATATCGCACTTATACTTCAGAATGATTCTCTTGAACAGCATCTCCAAATCGTTACGGATGATTTTCTCCTTTGAGTCACGATAGGTGATGTCGCAGTTCACTAGCGCGTCTTGGAAACCTTCTTCCTCGAAGTTCTTGTGGATAAAGTTGAAGATTACATCAATAGGCATCCCTGTGCCCCAAGAGATGGTTATCAAGCGTTTCTCATCCACCTTCTCTTCTTTTTGAGAAACGGTTTCTTCGTTGCCTTCTCCCTGAACGTTCTCTTTCAATTCAGGAATCTTCTCAACATTTTCGTTTGGCTTTGTGCCGAATAATCCAAATAGTGCCATAATTTTTACTTTAAAATGTTTCACAATCTTGTTTTCTTTGCCCTTTTATACTCGAAAAATAGAAAAGGTAACTGCTATATCGAAAAAAAAATGTATTTTTGCAGAAAAAATATATGAATATGAGATTTAGACTATACCTGACAATAGTAGCAATGCTACTCTCTTCTGCTGTTTATGCCCAGCGGAAACGGGCATTCCTGGTCGGAATCTCACACTACGACACAGCACTTACCGGCTATCAATGGAACAATATCAATGGTGTTGAGGATGTCAACCTTCTAAACCCGGTATTAAAGAAACAAGGCTTCACCACAACAACTTTGTTAGATGAACAAGCGACCTTTAATAACATCATCAGCCAAATAACGCAGTTCACCAACAAGACCAAGAAAGGCGATATAGTATATCTTCATTTCTCAACGCATGGTCAGCCAGTAGAAGACCTCAGTGGTGATGAAGAGGATGGATGGGACGAATCCATAGTGCCTATTGATGCCTACAAGATATATAAGCGCGATGTCTATGAAGGAAAGAAGCACCTAACTGATGACATGCTCAACAAATATGTCAGGAAACTCCGTGAAAAGATTGGAGCAACAGGATTTCTGTATGTCGTCATCGATGCCTGCCATGCAGGTACATCATCCAGAGCTAATGATGAAACTATTCGAGGAACTCACGTAGGCTTTACATATAATAACAGGGTTTT
The DNA here is from genome assembly GCA_946411565.1 of uncultured Prevotellaceae bacterium. Lineage (GTDB taxonomy): Bacteria > Bacteroidota > Bacteroidia > Bacteroidales > Bacteroidaceae > Prevotella. The sequence goes on from CAMKEM010000010.1 coordinate 28,765, forward strand.
CAAACCTTCAACGAGCAAAAAGTCACATTATCGGATTGAGGCATCTGCCAAGCAGTCCAATGTACTGTTCTTAGAGGCCTGCCGCCCCGACCAAGTGAATACGGAAATAAAAGTTGACGGCAAACGCTATGGTCCTCTCTCGTATAATATAGCGCAAACTTTATCCAGTTTTACAATCACCAATAATGCCAATGACCTTGTAGAGAGAATCAAACGTTCTCTGCTAACCACAGGTCGATGGCCAAACAATCAGAATCTTGTCACAGAATCAAGCTATTGAAATGGCAAAGGAGATTACGTTACAAAACACGGAACTGAACCGCTTTATTGCTGATGAAAAGAATAAGGTGCTGGCCTATCTGAGAAAGACGTTTTCTGTCTCAGACGATGACTTATGTGATATTTATCAAGAAGCATCCGTTGCCCTGTTCATGAACATCCGTAACGGCAAGTTGTCAAATCTGACGAGCACGCTCTCTACCTACTTTCTCCGCATCTGCATCAACCAGACTTTGAAATTCTTGGGTAAAAAGAATAAGGTTGTTCCCTTGTTTGATGATAGCAGACTTACCAATAAAGACTCTTTCCGTCCAGACAAGATAGATGAATTGTACCAACTCTGTACCGAGGATGAAGAAGCAGAAAAAGTATCCCATTCTGAAAAGATAGTCCAAAATATCATCGAATCGATGCCGGATACATGTAAGAACGTATTCCAAGGATACTATTGGGACAACCTAACCACCACAACTATTGCTGACATGTTTGGTTTTGCTAACGCTAACTCTGTTAAGACGCAAAAATATAAATGCCTACAGAAATTCCGCAGCAAGTATAATGAACTAATGAACAGAATCTATGGATAAGAACGACGATATATTGATGGATGGCATCGATGAAAGAATAGAAACATTCCTTCATGGCAAGATGAGTGCAGAGGAAGAGGCTGCCTTTACGCAGGAAATTCGACAGAATCCTGAGTTGCGCAGTCGTGCAATGGCTATGACCTCACTCATCAAGGGGTTGCAAAAACATAATACCGCAAGAGAAGCAGCCATCATCAAAGAAAACACCGCCAAGTCAAGAATACGCCCCATACTATGGTGGGCTTGCTCTGTTGCCGCTGTATTCGCTATCTTCTTCGGTATCTACAAAGATCATCGTTACCGTATGCTCGATGCAATGGTCTCTCCATATTATACAGGATATGACATGAGTGACATTTCCCGTGGTAACGTAGATACCGCTATGGTAGCACATCTTTACGGTCTTTTCAGTCAGATACAAGAAAATAGGAGTGTATCAAACATCATCAACGAATTGGAACCTATTTACAATTCACTTGATAATGACTTCACATATAATGCCTATGCCAACGACATAGCATGGAATCTCGCCTTGGCATATGTAAAGGATGACCAAATAGATAAGGCCATTGCTGTCCTGCAAAAACTCAAAGTAGATAATCCAGATATGCCTATATATAATAAGGCAAGCGAGTTGATAAAGAAGCTACAAAACTTGTAGAAAGAAACATAGAGGACAATCACAAGGTTGTTCTCTTTCTTTTTCGATTACCTTTCCCCTACATGATGTATCAAGGGTAAAACAGATACATTATGGAAGATTATATTGAACAAATAGAAAAATTCCTCAGAGGGCAAATGAGCCAGGCTGAAGAGGGTTCTTTCAAGAAATCGCTGATGACATATGCCCATTTGCGTTCATATGCTTTTATCGTGGCGTTTATAATGAAAGAACAAAAATCAGGGTGAAAATTTGGCGATTACAACTTTTATTACTACCTTTGCAACGTGAGCGAAAATCGCCACCTTCTAGAGCCTTGGAGCCACGAAGTTATTTTATTAACTCCTCCAGAGCCCCAGAGCCACGGAGCCAAAAAGGATAAAGATATGAATATATTTTTTATTCAAAAGGCTAACGTATCTCAGCAATATAATGAGGACAAACCGAAATGGATAGATTATGCTCAAATTATTCTGAGTTTCATGTCATTTCTTGTTTCTCTGCTGATGTATGTGTGGCACTAGATTGCAAGAGGGTGTGCCTATTGGCACGCTCTCTTTAGTTCAATCCATCCAACATGATAAATGATGCCCAGTACTTAGGGTCATCATACTTCCTATTATCGACTTTGCGCAGATAATGCTGAGCATCTTGAAGTGACTGTCGTTTTGTTTTTCCGTTCATCAGATTACGATAGAACTCAACCATCAGTATTCTCGTTGCTTTGTCATCAACTTTATCTAAACTCATCATTATAGCATTAGCACCTGCTTTTTTTATTGCGAATTGTAATCCGAGAACGCCTTCGTTGGAAATATCGCCAAGTCCAGAATCACAAGCTGATAAAACGACTAATTTAGCGTTACTTAGATTAAGATTTGAAATTTCAGATCCCGTTAAAATGCCATCATCTGGTTCATTATCAAGTTCTTTTCTTTTAGGTAATTTATTACCACCAGTCATAACCAGGAAAGAACGTGACAATGGATCATGTCTGTAATCCTTTAATTCCCCATCTTGATCTGCTTCTATAAATTGAAGATTTTTTTGTTCTTTGATTGTATTCGCATCTTCAGTTGTTACATACATACCATGTGTCGCTAGATGTATAATATCGTATGAACCAAGTTCAAGTCGTTTAAAATTAGACTCTGTTCCATATTCTTTTTCAAAACAAGTTACACTAATATTATTATGTTCTAACACATTCTTAATTTCTTTAATTTCTAATTCTGTGTTAGGTAATGGGTCAAAACCACTTCTTCTCAGTAAACCTTCTCTAAGAGGCGTTCTTATTTCACCACCATATCGGTCTTGAGCAACAGGGAGTTCAAAGTCGTAATCTAAATTACCAAAAAGTAATGCAGATTTTATATTCCCCATTGTTATTTGATTGTTAATCAACTTCATCGACGATAGTCTATGCAAATTGAAATAATCAGAAAACACTTCACCATTAGGCATAATAGCATACTCAAAAGCAAATTTATTGAATATTCCAGATGCAGAGACATATATATTATCTACATCTTTTAGCCATTTTTCTAATTTATTCCAGACTAAATCGTATATACAAGTATAATCCTTGTCATTTATAGCAGTCATCAGATTTTTGATAGGACATAGAGATACCATTTCTGGATAATCTGAATTTTTCTTTGTGACAAATGCAAAACATAACGTATCATAGACATAGTGGAAATCAAAGAATTCAATTGCGATATCTCTTTCATTTAGTTTGCTTTTTAACAATTTCCAGTTGATAGTGCAATCATTTGTTTTAGAATTAGTTTTTGTTTCGGAGTACAACAATAAACTCTTGTTTAATAACATTCCATTATAACAAGCTTCAAATATTCTTTTATTTTTTAGTTCAAATAGTTCAGCCTCATATGCACCTTGTTCCAATCCAAATTGCACAGCGATACCAGGTCCGAAAATGTCATAGAAGTTACAGACCCTATCTCTATATGCTCTTTGTTGATCTATACTTAACTTTGGGAAATCGTATGTTACTATTAAATCAACTGTTTCATTATACCTGTTATAATAACTTATAATACTATCAAGTTCTGATAAAGAACTATAATTGGGTGTAAAGTCCGTATCTCCGTTCTCATAATGGCGCAGTTGATTTTTATGTAAGTCTGTATATTTTTCCATCAATACTTGATAATATCCTTGAATAATTTCGTATATGGCATATAACTCGTCATTATAATCACCAAATTTCCGAAATAGATTTGCTGCTTTAGAATATGTTTTTAGACATTCTATACCATTTGATTTATTGATTATTGCTTTATCTCTAACAAGAAAAGCATAATGAATGTTTTCTGTAAGATTATGAGACTCTGCTAACTTAAAAGCTTCTGCATTGATAGAATCGGCCCTATATATATCATTGTTATGAAGATAACCTAGAGAAAGATTAGACATAAGACTCAATAGATAAAAGTCTATACTATTATTCTCTTTATATATAAAGAATGTCTTTTCTAAATATGATAATGCTTTGGTAGGTTCCATGTCACCTAGCACTATAGCAAGATTATTATAGCAAGCCGTTTTCCTTTCTATATTGGAAATTTCATTGCACTCTAACAGTTTCTCTAATTCGAGAGATAATTCATAAGCTTCTTTCTTGTTTCCGATAATGTATACCAAATACATATAATTGGCTAAAGAAACAATGTATTGACTATCATTAACGCCAAATTGTTTTTTTTGTATTTCCAAAATCTTTTTTTGATAAAATATAGATTCAGTAATTCTTCCTGAATTATATAGTTTTGCTGGCATTGTAGACAGGTAGTAAATATAAGTTATGCTATATTCCCCTAAAGTATTCTCCATTATCTCCAAAAAGTCCTTTAAGAAAGAAATATTTGTTAATAATTGATTTTCTATTTTATCCTTTAAGTTTAGAATGTTCTCATCCTTAGAGGTATGCGCAACGTCTAATATTTCAGAAAAGAGCGTACAAGCTTCTCTATTATATCCAGCATTTAAATAAGCAAAACCCAGATTGAACTTGTTTAAATTTAAATAGTAATTATCTTTACTCATAAGTTCATTTCTAAGTTTTAGAGCCATTTCTCCCCAATTTATAGATTTATTGTAAAGTTCCAAAGATGCATAACAAAGACATAGCTGTGCATAGGTTTTTGATTTTAGAAGTTTAGAATAGCTTGTTTCGTCTATTAAGTCCAATAAAGAGATCGTCTTATTGTAAAGAGTTATACTTTCTTTAATTTTTTTATGATTGTAAATGTCAAAAGCAGAACGCTGAATAAGCTCCACGACTTCAGTTACATCGCTGTCTTTTGTTGTCAATTGCATAACTTCATTGATAAGAGATTTTCCATGCAAAGAATCTCCTAAAAGGTATTTTTCTTTTGCTAAACATATCAAAGAAGAAATTATGTCAATATGATTTGCATGTAAGATGTTCTTTCTGATTTCAAGAGCCTTATTATTGTAATTATATGCGGGGATGATTGAGTCAACATAATCATACAAGGAAGCAATATGGCTCAGCGTATTTGCTGTCCAATAATTATTACCTCCAATTTCTGATACTTGAACATTCAAAACAGCAGTTAGTTTCTTGATTGCTCCATCAATGTCACCGCTGTCTTGAAGTTTTATAGCTTCAGCCATTAATGAGTCAGATATATGCGTAAGCCTTCTGTCAATCGGTGGTAAATAGTAGTATTCACTATGTGCTTTTGCCTCAGATTCCGCTCCTGCTTTATATAAAATTGAACCTAATAAATTTTCACAATAAGTATTATATGACTTACTATTTGGATGATAAATCAGGTGTTTCTTACAATTAATAATTGCAGCTAAAGCCTCTTCATATTTCCCTTGCTCATAACAATTGAAACATAAAGAATATAACTCATCAGATAAAAATATATGTTCATTCGCAGATAACCTTTTGTTATCTTTTGTTAAATCAATACAATGTATATTAAATGATTTATTATCCTCATGTTCAATGATATCTATATTTGTAGTGTTTTCAGGAATGTTAGGAAAAAGCAAAACAGTTTTTACGATTTCTCCATTTGTCAGTTCTCTTCGCTCTGGTGCAAGTGGAAGCCCCTGAGAACCTTGAATAGAATATCTACAATGAGTATTATAATCTTCAAGATACATTTCTGATGATATATTAGCCCAATCGTTTTTTTCATTAGTATATGTACAGAATACCTTTGTACAATCCTTTGAAAGATAAATACTATCTACAACAAAAGATATGCAATCTATGCTCTCAAAATAAGGGAATATGACCTTTTTTTGAGCAAACAAATGGAATGTAACAGCATTTAACAAAAACAAAAACAATATTTTCTTCATTTTACTTTGTCCGTATTAACGTGTGATTCCAAAATAAGAACATTAATTCTTTTTACTGAAAGTTCCTGTAGATGTAAGTTTTTCTATTACATTTTTCTGGTCTTTCAAAAGAAAAATAAAAGTTATGAAATATATGAATAATATTGCAAATGTCGGACGTATATCCATAATGTGTGTAAACAAACAGAAGACTGTTGGCAAATACATAACACGTGCAAAAAATCTTTTACAAGCTTCTGATTTTGTGATAGGATTATCATATTCATTTTTCACTATGCCTCCCATAATTTTAATGCCTAGCGATGAAGAAAATTTCAACTCAGACAATAATTGAGAAAGGGAAAAACCAAGCACATATATTATTATAGTCCAAATTTCTCCTACTGTTGCCGCGGAAACATTAGTGTACGGATTATTCATCAATTTACTGTACGGAATATTGATGGAACCTATATAATAACCAGAGTCAGTTACAGCAGGCCCAAAGATTGCTGTTAACAAGAAGAAAATGACAACTGCTGATACGAGCCCAACAATTGCATCAATAACATTTGCGAAAAGACGCCTCGTTATAGATAATTCTTTGCTCATAATTATTTAACTCCTTAATCTCGAAACACTTTGATTTATCATAATTTATAAGTTCTTGACCACAAAAAGTTGTCAAGAATTTTGTCAAGTCAGATTTTTACTTACCTTAGTGCTCCGTTTCAAGACGAGCAAAAAATCATCAATGACATGGCAAAAGTACAAATAAAATCTGAGAAAATCACTCATTTTAGAGGAATAATTTAGGTAACAATATACATGTTGGCACAAAGCCTCGTACATCTTACTGCTTCATAGGGAGTCTTGTGACTTTGCCCTCCACAGTCTTTATCCCACTTACCTATGGGCATTTTATTTTACAAAAGACATATCCAAGATATTTCTTGCAGCATTGACATCTCTATCATGATGTTCTCCGCATACAGGACATATCCATTCTCTGTCTTTCAATGTCAAGTCTTTCTTGATGTATCCGCATTTATTACAAGTCTTACTGCTTGGTTCAAACCTGCCGATGACAAGCAGATTCTTACCATACCACTCAGACTTATACTCTAACATCCTTCTGAACTCACTCCAACTTGCAGATTGTATACTTCTTGCCAGTTTATGATTCTTCATCATACCGTCCACATTCAGATCTTCAATACATATTGTATTGTAATTTCTGACAATTTCCGTGGAAACCTTATGAAGATAATCTACTCTCTGGTTAGTTACACGCCTGTAATATCTCAAGAGTCTAATCTTTTGTTTCTCCCTATTCTTTGAACCTTTAGTCTTTCTTGCAAAAGACCTCTGTATCCATGTGAGTTTTCGTTTTGTCCTTTCAAGATATTTCGGATTAGGGAACTTGATACCGTCAGAGAGTATAGCATAGTCTTTGATGCCCAAATCGATGCCTACAGCATTATCTTTCTCCAATTTGGCTTTCATCGGAGCAAGATGCTTGTCATCCACCACTATGGAACACCAATATTCACCGCAAGCATCTCTGCTGACAGTACAAGTTCCGGTTTTACATGAGTTTATATCAAACATCCTATTCTTACAAAGACTCACCCAACCGGTCTTAGGCAGTTTTATCATCCATTTATTGAAATCAAAATAGACACTATTAATGAACTTCACAGAGTCTTTACACTTTCTCTTCTTTTTCTTTTGTGGATATTTCGCTCCTTTCTTGAAGAAGTTTGAAAAAGCAGTTTCAAGATTCCGTAAAGATTGTTGTAAACATACTGCAGGCACATCATTTAACCATGAGTACCGTTCTTCCTTCTTGATTTGTGTGAGTTCTTTAGCAAGTTGATTATATGAGACACTTTTCTTGCTTGTCTCGTATTCTTTAGTCTTTATATTCAGACCCCAGTTATATATAAATCTTGCACAACCGAAGAAGTTGGATAAAACAACTTTCTGTTGAGCATCAGGTAATATCTTATATCTGTAAGCCTGTATCATTGATGGATGTTTATTTGTGAGCGAAGTTACAAAAAAATTCTGAAACTGACAAACATTTTCATAATAATTTATGAATCAAATGATTATGACTAAATTGTGCCAATATATATATCGTTACCATAATTTATGTGAGAGGGATATTTCCTTGTTACGTGAGTCCCATTATCGATAAAGTTTTTGTGTTTTCGATGAACGCAGACGACAAAACGAGTCCACATGATTATTGTTTGTAAATTTTAGAATAATTAAGGTATAAATACATAGACTTTATATAATCGTAATATTATGTTCTCTTTCGCCTTTTACCTCCTTTAACCGTCAAATAAGTTTGTTGGAAATCGTGTTAAAAAATGGTTATGTTACTGATATTCAATATAATAGGGTGCTTTTCAACGAGGAGGAATACTAATTCCTCTACCAATTACTCAAGCATCAAGATAACAGCGATATAAACATAGCCTATATGCTTATATCGCTGTTTATCTATTTTTAGCGTGATGTTCTGCGTATTGTCATCCCCCCACTCTATTCTCAACCCCCTTTCTTGCCCAATCTAAGGCCTACCACGAAATGGGATTTGCAAGGGATTTGGTTAGGATTTGCTACGGAGTTACTTGGTAGGTACATTGCCATCACTTTCTATCGCAGTCTTTAACTCATCGAATTCACGTTATAAACACACAGGAAACCTAATTCCGAGACCTATTTTAGAGAAAAAACACAATTGCAGTAACATTTTTTCGAATGTTCTTTGTTCTTTTGCAGAAAATTTACTATTTTTGTCGCATCATTATCCATTCTGCATAATCTTTCACAAAATGTATGGATGATACACGACATAAATCAAAAGCGTCATCAATGCTTTGTCTAATTGGATTGTTGAAACTTAGAAACTTTCAGATATAGTTCAATTGACAATTCAGATGTGAGTGACCACTTTTTTGTTGTGTGGAAAACTTAAAATCCTTCTAAAAGGACAATAACTGAAACCAATAACAATAGAACAGTATGATGCATTTGGGGTATAATATCTTCAAATGTTGCACATATAAACCAAAACAATTAAAACTATGTCAGTATTAGGTTGGATTATATTTGGTATTTTTGCACTTGTATTCCCTTGGGCATTTGATAGAGTATGTATGTACATATCAAAGAAGACTACCAAGCATGAATACGGCATTAAAGATACCTTGGAGTTCTACCAGAAGCAGTTGAAGGATCTAGAAAAGGCAAAAAGGAAAAGAGACTTGAGGTATAAATTGGAAAATATTAAAGAGTTTCTAAGAAAACCCTTTGGTAGCAAGTAGATACCAGAAACATAACTAATAACAAAACCACATTAAGACTAATATGACAACAGAAGAAGACACTGAACTATTAACCGTTGGCCAGTTGCTTGAGGAACTGGCTGAGTTTGAAGAAGACTACTCCGACTATGATGTAGTTTGCTGGACTCCCGACAGAGAGCCTTGCTTCCCTACAAGTGTTGAGCTTGACGAGGAAGGCAACCTCTGCATCAGCCTTAAAGAGGATGACGGAGAGAACTATAATGTCGGTATGCTTCTTGAAGAACTCGATAAGTATGATCCAGACACAAGGGTATATGTTGCCGCTCGTGGTCTCTTCCTCAATATCGAGGTGAAAAACGACAACACAATCTTCTATGAAGACCTTGATGAAGAAAGCGACATTGAGGTTGTTGCTTGCGACGGCATCGTCTTTGGCGAATATGAAGATGAGTGGGAAGAAGATGATGATGATGATTTTTGAATCAAACAATAATAACATAAACTAAAACTATTCACAACAATGAGCACACCTATTCAAGAACCTACCGAAAGGGCAGGTATTACGATTGTCGATGACAATGGGCTTTGTAGCTCATCGCAAATAAAACTCCTCCAGAATTGTGCATCCTTGTATTTCATGTTAGAGGAATACAAGTCGCTTGCCGACATACTGAACTCCTTGGAGGTTAAGGTTTGTATCTGTAAGGGAATAATAAAGAATGACATTACAGACTTTCTGAAAGAGACTGAGGAATTCTGGCATTCTGTATTAAGAAATCCAGATGCAAGCGAAGAAGAAAGGCGTGAAAGGGAAATAAACCTTTACACAATCCATCAGGAATGTCAGGATTCTTCTCTTCGTGGCAGGTATCTCTCAAATGAGAAAACAATAGAACTTTTCCCAGAAGAGATGATGGCTGAATCTGAGGGCGCAGAACACATGGAAGAGCTATTGGTTTCTACCTTGGTTCATGAGACTATGCACGCATACTTTAACCGTCCAGGGCATGAAGGCTATCCATACGCATATTTCGTGGAAGAGCCATTGGCTGAGTTTGGTATGCTCCTTTACTTGTACAAGACAGGAAGTTGCTTCTACAAATGGGCATATAATGATGTAGCAGGAAAGAAAAGTTGCTATCATCATGGCGCACAACTGATGGATCAGTATATTGCAGAAGAATTTCCATCTGCCATTAAGCAATATCTGGTAGAATATAAGATTGGACTGGACAAATACGCCATGCTCAGTTTCAATTATAATGACAAAACTGTTACTCTGCCAAAGAGAAATACCTCTATCGCCATTAACGGGCTACAATGGAAAAATATCTTAGGCGACAATCCACCTCGTTATTGTTATGATAAGGCAACCAACACGTTATATCTTGATGGTGATTGGAGCAGAGGCCGTCATCATAATTGGGAGATGCGTGATAGACGGATGCATAATGATGCTTATTTCATGATTGATCACTGGTATGTAGACTTCCATTGCCCAAGTAAATTGTCAAGAATCTATTTAGCTGACAACTTTACAATATGCCGCCGTCATCATGATCTTGAGCGACTCCTATCAGAACAGACTATAATGGTATCTCCAGCAAACAACTGTATTACCATTGTAAAAGGTGTACCTTTCTATAAGCATGACAACACACCTGTCTTAGAGGAATGTGGAGAAGGTTTGTATAGAATTCGTCGTAATGGCAAATATGGAGTTGTAGATACTCAACTTAATCAGATTGTGCCTTGCAAATACGATGGTTTTTGGTGTAGTTTTGACAAAAATGGTTTACTTGAGGTGCGAAACAATTCTCTTCATGGTTTGGTTAACAAGAAAGGAGAAGAGCAAGTTCCTCTACAATATGATAGTTATATTGTAATCAGAGATGATGGAACTTATACAGTCAAACAGAATGGTGAAGAGTTCAAAATCGACAAATTCGGCAACAAGGTAGAATAGGCTCTACCATGAGACAGCATATATGCACCTATATTTTTAACAACAATAATTATCAACAACAATGGAAAGAGATTTTTACCAAGAAGTGTATGATCACATAATGCATGATTGCGCTTCAGACATGTATCAATGGAATCGGAAAGGCATAATAAATGTCGATGATGAATCTAACCAAATGCTTGCTTCGATTAAAGAACGTCTGAGATATGACGATTTGAATAAGGCAGGGAAGGTTTGTGAGTTAACGATTGATGAATCGTGGACATCTTTCATAAAGGAAAGCGCCAACAATGATACAGGCAGAAAATGCTGGAACAAACTTGTTGCTGCGGCATATAAAGCAAATCACGGATTATTGGTCCTTAATGTAAGTAATATTAAACTTTTCTCACGTTGCTGGCATTTGAAACAACTCGCAAAGCAGGAGGTTGCATTGCAAGGGTGGTATCCATACGATAATGATTTCGAATCTTTTCATATAGAGCCTCCCTACAAGTTTATGTTTGATGGATATGTTCTTATAACCATAAAAGGCTTTAAATGGAAAGACGCAGTTGATTATGCTTACAAGCACCTAGAATATGGGCAAATCCAAGCAATGATGAGTTTTTATCGTCTCGCCCGTTAATCCTACTATAAATATGGTTCATCCCCGCATTTGCGAGATGAACCACATTTATAGTCATCCTAAATTATAATTTTACAAATCTTTACAATAAAATAAACACCTCGCAATTTATAGGTAATTGCTAAGAAAACAATGAAAAGAGGAGAATACAAGTTGAGCTTCCTGACGGAACAATAATCAAACGCTCTGTTTCTGCTAACACCTTTGCAGATGCTGTTAATGAAGCTATTGCAAGATGTGGAATTGATAATGTGGTTAATGCCGCAAACAAAGCAAAGGGTGGCAAACCTTTGATTTCAAACGTTCATAGTGATTATGCTAAATATAGAAATATGAAAGAATTGAAAATCGAAGGGTGGTATGTTGATACGGATTCTAGCAATATCTGGAAGAAAGAATTACTAGAAAAATTATTTAAAGAACTAAAATTACCTTGGAAAGTAAGTATTTAACATTATTCCACGGCTCTCCTTTCTTGTTTGACCAATTTGACCTTTCTGGAGCTAGTGATGGAACTGGAATTAAGTTTGGCTTTGGCATTTATCTGACAGAAGTTGAGGCATCTGCTGTGCATTATTCTCAACCACGCAACCTTGCCTTGATGCCAGAACATTATCTATACACAGTTGAGATACCAGAATTGACTGTTGACAACCATATAGTATCTGCATTACCTGTTTCTCCAATTATCATTAAGAAGGTAGAGCAAAAACTTGGTATATCAGTTCCACCAAATGTAATGACCAAAGGGAAAGAGTTCAGAAAATGGTTAGGAACAATCCTTACAGGTGCAAAAAAAGCAGGCTTTGCAGAAGAAAAAGTAAGTGCAGAATTTCTCAATAGCATAGGAGTTCTCTATAATGTATGGCCTACAGCCCAGACAAAGCCTGATGGACCTAAGAATATTGCTGTGTTTGATGTTTCTAATATTTGCATCGTTAAACGAGAACAAATAGAAATCAAGAAAGAAAAGAACAAATGGGTTCTTGTCAGTAGAAAAGACGTATAATGAGCAGACATTGTGTCTATCCCTTCATTCAAAAATTCTATCCAGAGTATGATGGCATACAGTCATACCCTGCATCAGAATGTGCAGTATTCTGTAAAACTAATGAGGAATGGGGGATATTGAGCAATATGGCTTCAACTCCCATAAACATTGAGGGGGTAGAATTCAAAAGTGCAGAACATATATTCCAAATGATGAAATTCAATGAAGCAGAATATGCAAAGAAAGTTTGGAAAGGTGTTACGGCAAATAACAAGATGAGTCAAAACATTAAGATGACGGCCAAAAGTTATGAGCCAGAACACAGACGTGCAGATTGGGGCAGTATGATAGTAGATGCTCTTAAATACGCTATACAGAAGAAATATGAACAATGTGAATCATTCCGTCAAGAATTAGAAAGAACAAAAGGATTATACATTGTTGAGAAGCAAGCCAATCCAAAGAAATCTGCAGATACTTGGAGTGCCAAACAAGAAGGTGATATGTGGGTAGGTTCAAACCTCACAGGCAGACTATTGATGGAACTGCGCGATAATGGCAGATTGGAATATAATCTACCGAATGATGCTTTAAGGTTCATTGATATACTCAAACCTGAATTATCAAAGGATATATGAGATTACCGGGAATTTGTTGAAGAATAAAAAAATCTGACATTATTTGGAGTTTTGAATATAATTGCGTATCTTTGCAGCAATAGTAGATAATTCACAAAGAAGAAATATCAGAAACAATGAAGAAAATTATAATTATGAGTCTATTAGGCACTATATTCGGACTATTCAGTTGCAATGCGCAATCAGAGAAGGCTAATTCTGATAACGGTTTCAAAAGCGTTGAAGTTGAGGAATTTGCAAAAGTAATAGCAGATACAGCAGTCATTCGCCTTGACGTGCGCACAGCAGAGGAATATGCAGAAGGACACATCGACAATGCTATCAACATCGACGTTCAAAAAGAGGATTTTGAGAGTAAGGCAAAAAGTGCACTTCCAAAGAACAAGACCATAGCCCTATATTGTCGTAGTGGTCGTAGAAGCAAGAATGCCGCTAAGATTCTGACAGCCAATGACTATACAGTAGGGGAGCTAAACTCTGGATATAAAGGTTGGGTAAGCAATAAATAAAAATCCATAAAAAAGAAACGCTGAAAATGCAGTATCGATGTACTACACTTTCAGCGTTTCTCTAATTACGTTATCACTCAATAGTAGCGCAGATGCACTACACTGTGAACATCAAGCTAAAGATCCTTTGGCATACTCGGAAGGAGTCATGCCAACAACGCGCTTGAATGTGCGGCTGAAGTTATTGCTATCCTCATAGCCACACTTGCGTGCAACCGTAGCAATAGAATATTTACGTGCACTATCCAAGAGTTGCTGGGCATAGGCCATACGAATGCCAAGAATATACACTGCACCAGTAATGCCCGTAATTGAGAAAATCTTACGACGCAGATGCTGGTTTGTCATAGATAAAGCCTCGGAAACCGTATCACAATTAACGTGACCTATCTTCATCTGATCATGAACGATCTGATGAATTTTTTTCAGGAAATTTTTGTATTCTCTAAGCATAGTTTAACAATTATGGTGTTAGTTATTATCGCGTTTGCAAAAATACACAATTTATTTTGAAAACGTGCAATAATTCTCAATAAAAGTGCATTTTTTAAGCAAAAAACTTGTGAAAAAGAACATTTTTATCAGTTTTCAACCATAAAAACGCTCATTTTTAACACTAAAATTACAATTTAGCTCTCTTCATTTCCTGAAAAAAAGTTTTTCTTCATCTACGATTTTTCCGAAATTGCTTCTTCGCCCACGCAAATCTCTTGCGTTTATACTTATAGTTTAGGTCATCTTGCATAGCATACGCCTCACGCTCAAACGAGAGGGCATAATATGCCTTCATGCAATTATGAAGCCTAATGAGATGATACAGCCACTCAATTACATACCATAGGTAAAAGCCTATTACAAGCATCTCTCTCTGCTGCAACGAATGTATATACTCATGATTCTTAGCCGTTTCAGGCAAGCGTCCCTTATCCACTCGACAGAACACATAGCCGAACAGATTGATAGCCCAGAAAGAGCCAAATGGGAAATATTTATTGTAGATTATTTTCATAGTCCCTAACCCCAACCCTTCCCCAGCCCGGGGGAAGGGAGTAGTTACATTTTTTAGTTATGCCTTTTACTATATGTTTTTGATTAGAAATACTATCTTGCTCCCTTCCCCCGAGCGGGGGAAGGGTTTGGGTTAGGGGCTGTTTATTACCTCTATCCCAAACGTAACATGACATCCACTAACAGGCGTATCGGCAAGCACGATGTTCATTCCCTGCATCATCATCATCTGCCGAGATAAAGATAAGCCGATGCCTGAGCCAGAACGCTTTGTTGTGAAAAAAGGAATGAATATCTCACGCCTAACATCTGGAGGAATGGGGGCACCGTCGTTGCTGATGAATAAAATACGGCCTCTCCCCCCGCCCTCCCCCGTAGGGAGGGAGCCGGAATGCCCAAGAGAACTACTTGAAAACCTAACATCAATAGTCTTTGCCCCAGCCTCAACTGCATTCTTCACAAGATTGATGACCACCTGACGAAGCATATTCTCATCAGCTCGCATAGTGGTGAATGCTGGCATACTCACCTTCCATTCCAGATCAGGAAAGAGAGATTTTATAGACGAGATAAAAGCACCAAGCGGAACATCCACGAGAACAGGCTTCTGCAACTGCGTGAGCTTACGATAGCTATCCACGAAACTGGCAAGTCCTGTGCTCGTCTCATAGATGGCACGAATCCCCTCCTCATACAACGTGCCTTTTATCTTAGGATTACTGAGATAAGCCTGACTAATGCTCTGTATTGGTGTGGTGGCATTCATGATCTCATGCGTCAGCACCCTCGTCAATCTCTGCCACGACTCCACCTCATTCTGTGCCACGAGCTTGCTGACATCCTGTCCTATATCATTAAGAGCCTCCTGCAAAGCCCTTTCTCCAAAGAACAATCCCTTGGTAGGCAACGAGAACGTGAACTCACGATTCCTCACAGCCTCACGCATAAGGTGTGCCCTATCACGGAGCAGGCATTGGTGGCGGTACCAGAAGAAAAACAGCAACAGAACCAACACCACCAAGAAGACCAACCACATACAGACCCACCCCCTTACCCCTCCCATAAAGGGAGGGGAGTAGATAGTATTGCAGATAACGGAAGTCATATATTTGAGAGTTTAAAGTTGAGGGTTAGAGATTGGAGGGGAGGGATTAGAGGTTAGGGGTTAGAGCAGAAAGTTTAGCGTTCATAGCCCCTCCCCCATAGCCTTCAATTGTAACTACTCCCCTCCCTTTATGGGAGGGGCAAGGGGGTGGGTCTGCTTGTGGGAAGGTCTGGTTATCTTCTCACCTTATTATATAGCGTCTGCCTCGTTATCCCCAGCAGTTCCGCAGCCTTACTCATATTCCCATGACACTTATCCACCACCTTACGCACATGCTCAGACTCCAGTTGTTCGAGAGGCACAACCGCCTCACTCTTGTCAATAGCATCTTTCAGCACTCGTATCAGCTCATCATTATCCCACGGCTTAGTAACAAAATCCACGGCACCTGTCTTCAAGCCACGAACAGCAAGCTTCACGTCAGCGTATGCCGTCACAAGTACCACAGGCACATCAGGATGCAGCTTATGGATAGTGCGAAGCCACATCAAGCCCTCCTGACCAGAATTCACGCCAAGGGTGAAATTCATGTCAAGCAACACCACATCCACACACTCCTGTTGAAGAGTCGTAAGGATGTTATCAGGCGAAGAAAGAGTAATGATACGGTCAAACACACCGTCAAGGCATATCTTCAAAGCCGTAAGGATGGCAGTATTGTCATCCACGATCAGTATTGTATTCTTGTTTTCACTCATGACTGCAAAGATAATACTTTTCAACAAGAAACAATCAAAAACAAACTAAAAAAGCCTTAAATCATCCCACGAAAAGCAAAAGTGTAAAAAAATCATACAAACGAGTGTATAAATATCATACAAACTGCATTTCACAAGCCAAAAAGCCTTTGTCTTATTCCATAATTATATTACCTTTGCACTTGGAAATTAGGTGACAGGTGTTAGGTGTTGGGTGATGGAGTATAGCATCATCTCAACAAACCACCAACACCCACCACCTAACACCCACCACCTTCCAAGCAGTTCAACTCTACAAACCCTTTAAAAACGGCGACAGGCCCGCCGACCTCCGGCTCCCTCCCTATGGAGGGAAGTCCGATGTTGATAACATCGGAGTATGTGCAAAACGGGGGGAGAGGCCCAAATAATATGATTATCCATAACCTCAAAGCCGGATGGCGAAACATCCTGAAATACAAGGTGCAGAACACGATTTCTGTGCTATGCCTCTCTATTGGCGTGATATTCTTTGCTGCGACTTTTGTTACAGTAAAAGACAGTCTGATCCTTCCATTTACAGAAAAATATTTCAACGATGAGATTGAATTTCATATCACCTACTACGGAAATGAAATTCATCCTACAATCAGAGAGATCAAACGCCTGCAAAATCAACAGTGCGTCAAGGAATTAAGCATTTGCGTGGAAGATGGTGCGTCTGTTCGTTTCGACGAAAACAGCAACATACAAGCTATGGTTGTAAGCAAAAGATGGCTGAAAGACAGAAAATACGAATCTATTAACGGCAAGAACCTCGATGATATCCCAAATGGCACTCTGCTTCTCGACAAAACTTTTGTAGAAAGTTTTTATGGCAAAGACTACACTTCAATTATCAAAGAAGTCTTTGCAAAATGCTACAACCGACCAGACATTACCATATACGACACTATATGCTCACCAATTAACAGGACACACTCTTTCATAATAGTGGACGATTTCACAGGAGATCCCTACAAATCATGCAAAATTTATTCTCCTGTAATATCGCCAATTAACAATGTGGTTCTAAACTATGGCTTTACAAAAATAGATTTTTACAACTGCGTCAAGAGAATATTCCCGAGATATGACGTAGATATCCCCAATGGCAATGTACCAACAAGCATGGATTTCCTCAAGATGCTCTCTTTGGCATTATCAATAATGTTCATTGGGGCAAGCGTGTTGATGATTGGCATATCTGGTTATCTGAAAATGCAGTTCCAATTATTTGCACTTCGCAGTCGCGAGATAGTTCTTCGCAGATGTAATGGCGCAAAGCCAAAACAACTGTTCCAACTTCTCTGCACTGAACTCGGAATTATCTTTCTTTTCACCATTGCATCCTCTATAATAATAACAGCAGGATTATCTTCCTATACATCCTCTACAACAGAAATCTTTAGCGGCAATGTCACAATCTCAACAGGAACACTATGGCCTATTGAATTAACTATCATAATCCTAACCTATGCAATCTCTATTGGCATAGCATGGTTAAGAGTCCGTAAGGTTTTGAATACAACACCAAGTCTCGAAAACAGCAATGGACATATATCAAAATCACGATGGAATAGCATTATGCAGATAGCCCAATATAGCATTGCCGCAAGCCTAATATACTTTGTCATTGTCAATTATCTATCCTGCATTCTCACAATCAAAGAAAGCCATCCAACACAAAGTTTCGACCAACTGAAGAAAACAATGTACATAAACGAATGTACTGGTTGGATGCGCGACTCACTCCGTTCATTACCTGAAGTGGATAAGGTTGCCTTGATAAGGGAGTCTGGTTTCTATTGTAGTAAATTTCCTGATTTTAAAAGATGGCAACCAGGAGAAGATATAAATGGAGAATATCACAGTTACCGAATGCATATAATAGAACCATCACTATTATCTATCTCAAATATCAAGATACAGGAAACACCAGATCCCGATCCTGAAAATCCCCAAGACTCGTTAAGGATACCTGTATTTGCTAAAGCAGAAGACATTGGCAGTATAAACCAAGAGAAAGCCATACCACATAAGGTATCGATGCAGGAAGTAATGCTCCCAGATAGTGACAAATATGTTAGATTAGGCTACATCAAGCCAATCAACGATAGTCCCTTATATATGAAGGAATTTTCATATTATGTGGTTTCCGACCTTGACAAATACTACAAACGTAATAACTATAGTCTTAGTCCAGGTGTAAGCCACAAATGTATGTTCACTATCAAAAATGAAGGTGCTAAAGATGAAATAATCAGTAAAATAAGGACAATGAGTGGAAATCCATTGATTGGGACAGGGTGTATTTATGATAGGGATTACCAATTCCACAAGTCGGCAATAAACTCGGCAATAAACTTGATAAAGACATACAACATACTGATAGTAACCTGCTTGATATGCATAATCCTGACGGTATATTCGTCCATAGCACTTGAAACTCGTGGTCGTCAAAAGGAAGTAGCAATCCGCAAGGTGAACGGAGCAAAGACAAAGGACATAATCAAGATGTTTAGTCGCACCTACGTCAAGACTCTCAGTATATCCTTTTTCTTAGGACTGATATTTCCTATAATATGGCATTTCGGGATTGTTGAAATGTATATCATTAGATTCACACATCTCCAACCTGTGCTTGTAATCTATTGCGTATCATTCCTTATCATCACTCTTGTCACCATCCTCACAGTATGGCAGAAGATCTATAAAATATCACATATCAACCCAGCGTTATTAATTAAGAAAGAATAGAAGCCCCCTCCTTCTCCCCCGAGGGGGAGAGATTTTAGATAGTCTTTTTGTATCTAAAAGACTCCCTCCCTCGGGAGGGCTGGGGAGGGGCTTGAAGGCTTAATTTTTTAATTATGATTAAATTAGAAAACATATCAAAGATATACAGTACAGAAGAAGTACAGACAACATCCCTCAACGGCGTTAGCCTTGAGATAAAGGAAGGCGAGTTTGTTGCCATCATGGGGCCCTCAGGTTGCGGAAAATCTACTCTCCTCAACATCATGGGACTTATCGACACCCCAACCGAAGGCACTTACCTTCTCAACGGCAAGGATGTAAGTACACTAACCGAGAACGAGCGCACGGACATCCGCAAGGGCGTGATAGGCTTTGTGTTCCAGAGTTTCAACCTTATCGACGAACTTAACGTGAACGAGAACGTGGAACTTCCCCTACTCTATATGGGTGTGCCAGCCAAGGAGCGTAAGGAGCGTGTGCTTGAGGTACTTCGCCGAATGAACATGTCACAACGTGGCAAGCATTTTCCAAGCCAACTGTCTGGCGGTCAGCAACAACGAGTAGCAATAGCCCGTGCCGTTATAGGCAATCCGAAGATTATTCTTGCCGATGAGCCAACGGGAAACCTCGACTCCAAGAACGGTCTTGAGGTTATGGAACTGCTCAGTCAGCTTAATGCCGAGGGCACCACCATCATCATGGTTACTCATTCACAGCATGATGCCACATACGCCAACCGTATCATCAACCTCTATGACGGACAGATCATAGAGAACATGAATGGGTTGCTGTAAAATGAAATTACGAGTTACCTATTTAACGTGAATTCGATGAAAAAAAAGGAAACGGATTTATCTGATTTATCTGAAAAAATTAATGCGATATTAATGTGGTATTTGTGATAATTAATGTTATCTCGCGTAGCGAAAACATATAATGTCCGTTAATGCCACATTAATATCGCATTAATTTTTTATTTAACGTGTTGTCGCAGTCTTGAATTCATCGAACTCACGTTAATTAGTAATTCTTAATCCCCTCCCTTCAACTACCTTTCTTCGCTCTTCCTCCATAGATACTCCATCGTTACTCCATCGTTACTCCATATCAAGTCCATCGTTTCGATGGAGTAACGATGGACATGCGATGGACATGCGATGGAGAAACATAAGAGGATGAGGGGGATAAAACCCTATGCAGTTACAACGTTTTTCCCCCGATCCTATCCGCTTCAGAAAAAAATTGAAAAAAAATCTGTTTTCTTAAATCTTTTTTCTTACCTTTGCGTCTTTATCAATAGAAACGTCAAACAAAAACAAAATATCATTATGAAAAAAGCCATTCTATCTATATTCATGCTACTTGGTGCCATATATTCCAATGCCCAGAATGGATTCAGTCTCCCTTTACAGGAAAACCTTTTCCATAACATTCCAGATACAGGTACAAGTATTATTGAGGGTAATGTAACAAACGTACCAGATGGAACCATAGTGAACTTCTGGTTCTATAAGGATGGTGACTATCTTGGCGAGCCAGCCGACACTATCATAGGTGGCAAGTTCCGTTTTGAGAGGAAAATAGATAAATGGGCAAGATATTTCATAACCGTTGCTGACGCTAAAGATGAACTTGCAATTCGTCCTGAGCCTGGTAATACAATAAGGATTACTGGCAATAGTCCTTATTGCGCTTTCTGGAAAGCAGAAACCTATGATCCGTGGCTTGCGGAAAAGAATGAATACATCGCATATAGGAAAGAACATATTTCTGACTATATGAATCTGAAAGAAGAAAATGGAGAGCTAACAGCAAAAGTTAACCGATATTTTTTAGATAAAGCCTCAAAGGAAGAGAAGAGGAAATTACAAAATCAGATTGATTCTATATGCGAAAAGGAAATCTCGATGTACGAAGAATATGTAAATGCAATGTACGAGTTCATGAAGGATATGCCTTATAGCGACATCTATCTAAAAGAGTTCAGGGATATAGCCAGAATTGCGTCATACGAAAACGATGGAAATCAACAGCACAGGTGACGTAAGCACAACCGACAGGGCAACCATGACAAAGACCGAAGAGGCGATGAAGACATACGGTGCAATGCTCAAGACGATAAATGAGCAGATAAGGGAACTAAGGAAAGTACCGCCCACCGCCCCCGACTATGAATCAGTCACGAGTCGCCTAAAGAAACTCCACACACAAGCAGAGGATATAACCGACAAGATGCAGGAACTGGTGGAAAAAGTTGCCAAAGAACTGGAGTAATACATCAATTTATTCCCGAAGACAGCAAAAAGTCATTCTTTCTTTGCAGTTTTCGGGAATATTTTTTTATCTTTGCACTTGTAATCAGGGTGATTGGTATATACCCACCCAACAACCTAAACTAACAACTAAAAACTAACATGCCCAAACATGTAACAAATACTATAATACTCCTTTCTCTTTGGGAGATTTGCAGAAGATCATTCAAGCTTTTTGCGAGAAAAGGCTTGGTGGGGCCTCTTCTCCTTTCAATTTTCATTTTCCAATTTTCTATTTCCTACGCCCTTGGAGTAAAGAATTTCACCTTTCAGCATCTCGGCACATTAGATGGTTTATCGAGCCAGAGAATATACTCTCTTCACAAGACAAAGGATAATGCCGTATGGTGGACTACAAAATATGGTGTGGATCGCTCTAACGGTACCGTGGTGAGCAGCTACCCATTGGGCGAGAGAAGCATGTATAGTAGTTTTGCAGGGCGTGTGGTTAAGTTCGCTCATTCCACCTGCAATGATGATGAGTTATATGTTTTCGACAATACTGGTTGCATCTATCACTATGACAAGATTCAGGATCGCTTTGACCTTGTTGCCAACATATCTAAGACTCTGAACATCCCCGTGATGCTGTCGGATGTGCTGGTCACTCCCGATTATATGTGGCTTGGACTTAGAGAGGGTGTCTATAAGCTTCTGCATAAGGACGGATACAAGATGAAGGATATCGGCTTTAAGAATTTCACGAACTACGTAATGCCTTACGGCGATAACCAATTCCTGTTCTGTAGTCGTAATGGAGTGTTCGATCAGGACAAGAAAAAATTCTCTGACGATATCTGTATCTGCGGATATTACGACTCAAAGTTTAACAACCTATGGCTCGGCACCTTTACACAGGGCGTGAAGGTTATTAAGAACATGGGGAAGTCGCAGAGTGTAGAGATGCTCAATATGCCTACGAATCCTGTGAGGGCAATAGTGCCTTACGACGAGCGTACCATGCTTCTCGGTATTGATGGCTTCGGCGTGTATCAGGCATTACGCTTGGGCAGCGATGCAAGACCATTGTTCAGCGCAAACGAAGGTCCTGACGGAGCACTCCACGGTAATGGTGTATATGATATCATTGTGGATTCGTGGAGCAATATTGTTATTGGCTCTTATTCTGGTGGTATTGACATTGCACGACCAGTTGGAAGTACTACTGCTATATTCCGTCATGTCAAAAATAATCCTCAGTCCATTATCAATGATCATGTGAACTGCGTGGCAAACTGGGCAGGCGACCTTCTGCTTATGGGTACTGACGATGGTATCAGCATCTATAACATGGCTACCGACCAATGGCGACACACATCGCGTGGCATGGTGGTGCTTGATGTCTGCAAGAAGTCGGATGGCAAGCTACTCATAGCTACCTACGGCAATGGTGTATGCGAGGTATCACCTGATGGTTATACAAGAAAGGTATATTCTACGGCTGATGGAACGCTGAAGGATGACCATGTATATCGCCTCAGTTACGACAAGGCAGGCAACTTGTGGATGGGAACGCTCTTCGGCTCTCTTACCGTTAAGACAGCAGAGGGCAACAAGTATTTCAACGTGGATAACATTCTTGCCTTAACCCCACTTGCAGATGGCAGAATGGCAATCGGTTCGGCTCATGGTCTGTATCTCATGGGCGTGAACGATGAGAAACCGAAGGCTGTGGAATATATGCCTGATGGCAAGGCTGATGCCAACAGATATGTGACAGATATTTTCCAGAACTGCGACGGTAAGCTATGGATTGCTACCGATGGTGGAGGTGTGTATATCTACGACCTCAAGACCGCTAAGGTTACTGCCCAGATATCAGGCGAGAATGGTTTGCCTTCAAATAGCGTTACAAGCCTCACCCGCGACCAGACAGGACGTATATGGATAGGTACGGAGAAGGGACTCGTCTTTGTGAATCCAGAGAAACCAACCGACATTATAAACGTGAGCTATTGTTATGGTCTGAATACGGAGTATGTGCAACATGCGGTAGCCAACCTTACTAACGGAAACATCATATACGGCACGGTGGATGGTGCTATCATTATCAATCCAAAGAACATCACTCGCCTGAACTATCAGGCACCATTGGTGATAAAGGGAGTACGTACCCACGACGATAGCGACGATGATGCCGAGGATTCAGATGAGTTCCGCCAGAAGATAGCCGACGGCTTGCTCAAGGGCGAAATCCGTCTTCCTTACCATAAGCGAAGTTTCGACATCCTTTTCGAGAGTATCAACTCGCGTAATCAGTTTGACGTGGCTTACCAGTACAAGATGGAGGGCATGGAGTGGAGTCAGGTCATCACACAGCAGTTCCTCGGATTCGAGAACCTTGAGCCTGGCAGACACATACTCCATATAAGAAGCATAAGCAAGACGAGCGGCATAGTGCTCAACGAGAAGACAATCACCATATACATTGGTCAGCCTTGGTGGAATACGTGGTGGATGTGGTGTATCTATATCCTGCTTATCATCCTTGCCTTCCAAGGAGCATGGTGGATGTATAACTTACATAACAAGTACATGCGCCTTATGATGGAGAAGGTTGCTTTGCCTGCCGATGATGAGGTAAAGAAGAAAGAGGATGAGGTTCCATCTATAAAGGAGAAGACAGAAGGAGATGCAACTCCTGCAACGGAAGAGGATGCAACGGAAGACGAAGCCGATATTGAACCAGTGAAGACCGAGGGCATGGAGTTCGTGGGTATGGCAACAAAGCTCACTCTCGACAACCTGAAGGATACCGACTTCACCATCGACGACCTATGCCGTGAGATGGGTATGAGTCGCACGCTGTTCTATGTGAAGCTGAAAACATATACAGGTAAGTCGCCACAGGATTTCGTTCGTGCCATCCGACTTGAGAAAGCAGCCAAACTGCTTCGTCAAGGACGCTCCGTTACAGAAGTCTCTGTGCTCACAGGTTTCGACAATCCAAAATATTTCAGCACCGTGTTCAAGAAATATTTCGGGGTATCACCAAGTAAGTACGAATAGCCCCTAACACTTCTCGCTCTGCGAGATAAAACTATATGCCGTGAATTACGAAGTGTCTTTTTGTCTTTTTGTCTTTTTCGGACGAAAAAAAAAACGGCTCGTTTCACAACGAACCGCTTCTTGCGTATGATAATATAATAATCAATGTGTATCATGAGTACAGATTATAAGATATGGCGAATATATGACAATATGTGTGGGTTTTCCTTAGAAAACGGCGCGTTTCACAACGAGCCGTTTGGATAGAGTGACATTCTCTGTGTTAATCATGGTTTTATCAAGGTAGAGAAGAACGTGAGAACATTAACTCTTTACACTTATTATAACCACCATCGTAAATTATTAATCCCCTAAACTATAGAAAAGTATGGTTATTCACTTTGTTCCTCGGTCATCATCTTTTCGTAAACTCCGTGGCGAAGATTACGAACAAGTCCACCCTTAACGAGCCTACGCAAGAATGGGGAAGAAGATGTACGAGCAAGTCCTAATTGCTCTAAGGCATCAGCAAACTCTTGTGCGGTAAATTGATTAGGCACATTGGCCAAACAATCTTTCTTTTTGCTACGCTTCTTTGCTTCTTCATGCGCCTGTGTGCTCTCATTCAGCGATTTGTTTATAGCATCGCCATGAAGTGCCAGAAGTTGCTCCGTGCAATAGTTGATAACGCCTAAAACTCGGTCTCTTATTTCCTCGGTATAAACACCATCGTTCAACCATGTTTCAATCATCATCATCTTTACCGCATAATCAGCATAGCGTCTTCGGGCAAGGTCTCGGCTTGGATCATCTTGGTTCACAAGGTACATTCTACGTTGTACCTCATCGTAATAATTATGTACATCATCCACCATTTGGCGAGTGTCCATCATTATTTCGTTTCCGTCCTCCGCTGCACTCTTCATGGAGAGGTAAATTTGCTCCAGTCGCTTGTCAACTCGCTGTCGTGTGTCCTCGTCCATAAATAGACGTGTCGGCCTTTCCTGTCCGAAGGTGTCGGGCAAATCACAGAAAAGAAAACGAGTTATCAGTCCGTTCTCAATGTCGTTAAAGAAGCGACTGACTGCCGCAGGAGTTCCAGAGAATAGCAAGTTGAGATACAACCTAACAACTGCGTGATATGAGTTTTCGCTTGCGTAGTCTTGTCCCCAAAGCGAATTGTCATAGGCAAGGCGGTAGATATCAGATTTTTCGCTCCACTTGCCCGATTTCTCCGCTTTCGTTATAGAGTCGATTTCCTCAGCGCATATCATCAGATGTTGACCTTTCGCCTTATCCATGCGCTCAACAAGAATACGGTTTGAAACATTCGTTGGCAACAGACGGATAGCACCCTCAAATTCTTTCGGGTCGTAATCCTCCTTGTTTGCGTTCTTCTTGTTCTCCTTTTCAAGTTCGCGCATTATCTTGCGTTGGCGCTCGTCTTCTTTCTGAATAGGGGCGCAAATCTGCTCATATACTCGCTTCATGAACGATTTGCCCGTAGCCTGCGGCGCAGAGATTGCAACCATGAAATTGAGTGCAATTTTTTCTCCGTTCATTCCTCGCCCTCTTATCGGTGAAAGCAACGTTGCAAGACACGCCATACAAGAAAGATAGCACGGATTTTTCAAGTAGTCGGGTTGCAATCGCACAAACTCGTCAATTAGTCCTTGTGGCTTCACTATGAAACCCCAATCTGCGGTGTATTCCTCGCTTGCAAGGGCATATTGAGGGGCAAGCCCTTTCAGCACACGTGTCATTAACGAAGTCATCATCGCAGGGCGTGTGCTATTAACGGCACTTGTCACGGTAGAACGCACTTCATCGCTTGGTAAGCCCCAGTCAGGAAGTACAGAACACAGGAAATCAACGTCAAAATCACAGATAAAACGCAGATGGCGACAAACAGCGTACAGAGCACTATTGCGCTCTCCCTCAGTAGGTGTTTCGTCAAACCCCATAGCGAAAAGGAGTGATTTAAGTATTTCCGCATACGGTATGTTTTTGAATAGGGACGGGAATTCCTTATTCTTTCCTCTGACAGACGCAGACGTTTCCACCTTACTGCCATCTGTTGCCATAGGCTCAACTGTACGGGTTGAGTCATTCTCTTGCTGCGTTTCGCCGTTACCCTTCGGTAACTCATTAATATCATTCTTAGCGGTATTCTCATTTTCTGCGAATAGAATATTGTCGTTTATTAATAGGATATACTCGAAAGGCACAAGGAATGAGCAACGAGCCATATCCTTTGTAACTTCGTCATAGACCACACCGCAAGCCTCTGCCATCTTCTTTTGAGCATCAGAAATTGATACTCCTTCTGGGTGAACGAAAATTATTCGCAAACCGAATGAAGAAGGTGTGATATGAACAAGTACCACCTTGTAGGGCAATTCCTTCGTTTTAATTGCTTCCCAAAGTTCAGCAGGATTTTGAACATGATCAACGTCAATCATATTCAATCCCGAAGGTATTGCATTTACATTACTGCGCTTGTTGTCCTTGAACGTAGCCATCGGGGTAATGCACGGCAAAGATTTCTTTGCCTGTGCAATACACTTTTTCGCCCAGTCGGCTTTCATTGGCTCGTCCTTTGCCTTCTGTTGCAGTCGCTTTATCATGTCGCACGTGTCTTGTACGAATTTTGACTGCACTTGTTCGTAGAACAACGCCTTTGTGCATGGCACAATAGGCGAATTAACTTTGCCTATGCCTACCATAGCGTTTCCTCCTTTTCAATCATCATCAAAGCGAAGTTTTCGGGACAAAGTTCATCAATCAACTTGTGCATATTGTCAGTTGTCTCGCTTCCTCTCTGAAAGGACATTGATATATTGACCTGTGACCGCCCAGGAGAGAAATAAATTGAGCCGTTCATATTGTTGTGTGCCACCTCGTTAATGGTGCGTTGCAACTTGGTCTGTCGAGCCGTGCCGTTGCTCCGATGTGGCTTGATGCGAAGATAACCTTCGCCCTCGGTCACGGAGCAATGATGCGTACCATAGGCAGAGTGTTCGCCTGTAATACTGGGGCATTCAAACTTCCAGTCGAAAGCCCCGAAGCGTGTAAAGGTGTTATCACCCTTTACCGCTTTCTTTGCCGTCTTTTTGCCGTCTTTTTTCATGGTTTTTTCTTTTTGATAGAGTTTGAATTTTTTCCGCTCTTCATGGTAAGAGAGGCGGAAATATTAACGTGTAAGAATTCGTATCTCGGTAACAAGTTCTGGTTTTATTGACTCGTATGGGACAAGAGCCAACGCAACCAACGTGGGTTCGTTGTCTTCCCAATGTGGTACGACATTACCTTGTTCTGGCATACTGAGAGCACCTTTCAGAAGCAACATAAGGTTATCAGCCGAAGGTCTGCCGTCAATTTTCCAAAAGCCTTGTTTCTTCGATTTAATAGGCTTTTTATTGTAGAGAAACACGCTGCCGTTCTTGTTCCGTGCAACGTAATATTTTGTAATTTCGGGTTTCTTCATTATTTCTTGGTTGTTTGTTTAGATTAACTTCTTCTCGATATGGTGCATATACATATCATTACCACGGAGTGTGTGCACAAATCCGTCTGCGTCTTTCCATTCACGAGCAGTTGCCGCTATTCCGACAGAGAAATTAACTTCATCGCCAATGCTCAGTTGCTTTAGAGCATCCACGGTTTCTTGACTAATGGCTTTCATAGCCAGAGTGTGCTCTGTGCCTTCGAAATCCTTGTGCATGATTACTACACCTTGGTTGATCCACGGTCTGCCTGTGCTCTTACTTGTTCCGCTCTGAACTGAGTCAATAACGGTGAGTGTTCCATTTAGGTTTAACATAAAATCTTTGTTTTAGTTGTTGATAAATTGATTAACGAGTGCAAAGGTAGTGATTTTACGCAAAACTTTAGTAAAAAAAAAAAAAAAACGTTAACGGATAACGTTTTAACATTTCGGGGCGGTTATAGTTCAGAATGTTGATTTATAAGCAACAAAAGTCAAAAAGACAAAAAGACACATTATGCAACACGTATCAATTCTATTTTCTATTTAATAAGGTTCGCGCGTAAATTAATAATGTAAATTTTTCATCGGTATATCTTTAAAATAGTGTCTTTTTGTCTTTTTGTCTATTTCTTTAGTTAAACGATGTTAAAATGTACGTAAATATTTGCATAATTCGCAAATATTACATATCTTTGCACACGTGAGGAAGTCCAGAGTTACTTTTCTGTTGCTCTTTTCGTCCTCTCCTTAGTGAGAAAAGCATTACCTTTTGCGTAGCAAAGTGTATGCTTTGTATCAGTAAAGAACCATGAAAAAGACAAATATCAAATTCATTTCATAATATTAACAACACGCCCCTCGTTCGGCGATAGCTTCTTGCCCCTTACGGGGAAAGATGCCCGCAGGGCAGAAAGGGGTCTCTAAAATTCAAATCTATGGCAAAATTTACAGGACTTCTCCGTAAACAGGTCGGCTCTATCGGCGACCTCACCTTTAAGCAGGTGAACGGAATGACAATTGTCTCTGAGAAAATCACTCAGATGACTAACCCACGTTCAGACGGACAGATGCGTGTCCGCACTCGTTGGAACAACATCGTGGCTATGTACAAGGGTATTCGCCCAAAGCTAAAGAAAGGCTTTGAGTCAAAGCCTGCTGGTCTTTCTGATTTCAATATGTTCATGAAGATGAACATGCAGAAAGAGCCTGTCTATCTCACCAAACAGGCTGTCGCAGGTGGTGCTTGCATCGCTGCCCCTTACCAGATCACACAGGGTTCTCTTCCTGCTATCGTGATTACTGGAACTGGCAACGCTGCAGTTACAGACATCCATCTCGGTGTCACATCTCTCTCCAACACAACTACGATTGCGCAGTTCGCAAAAGCGGTTGTTGATAGCAACCCAGACTATCAGTATGGCGATCAGATTTCGTTCTTCAAGGTAGAACAGAAGACGAACGCAGAAACGGGTATTCCTTACTGCCAGTTCTCAGCGTGGAAGGTTGTTCTTGATGCAGCCGACACAGAGACAAAGCTCTGGGACGTTGTGGCTCGTGAAGGCTTCGCTACCTCAGACGGTTGCCTTGCACACAGCAACGCTAACTTCGTGGGTGCTTTCGGTTGGGTTCACTCTCGCAAGAGCAACGGCAAGACACTTGTGTCTTCTCAGTCTCTCATTTCCGCTAACGATACGATCCTTGCTCAGTATCAGGGCGACCTTGCCTATAATCTTGCACGTTCAAGTTATGGCATGGGCGAAGACGTTTACCTTACACCTAATGGTGAGGTAAGCGGCGGCACCTCTGAGGGCGGCGGCGGCAACGATCCGCTTAACGGCGGCGGCGGCGGTGGTAACGATACGCTCTAACCTATGACCTTTTCGGTGGTTTCACCGAAAAGGTCTTGTAAGTTATGAAAGAAGTTATCGCAATAACGAGTTTCATTTGTGCAATTCTATTCGCCTGTGCCGCTTTGCTGATACCGCCAAAGGGCGTGATTGATTCATCTGTGCTCGTACTTATTGCCCAGTTGCTTGTACTTTGTGCCACGTTCTTAGGCGTGGATAGTTACCTTAACATTATAAGGAGGAAAGATAATGAACAGCAAAAATAAATGGTCTGTCATAATCAATGCCATTTTGACAGCCTTGACAACGATTCTTACAGGTTTTAACGTAATCTAAAATACTGTTACCATGAATTTGACCGAACATTTTGACCTTAACGAGTTTGTCCGTAGTGCTACTGCGGACAAACTTGGTATAAAGAATGAGCCATCGAATGAGGTAATTAAAAACCTCCATGTGCTATGCGTTGAGATACTTGAACCCCTGCGAAAATTTGCAAAAGAACCTTTGCAAATCAATTCGGGTTTCCGTTGTCCTGCCTTAAATATGGCGGTTGGCGGTGTTAGCACTTCAAATCACTTGTTCGGTTTCGCTGCTGATGTGAAATGCAGCGATTGGCAAAAATGCTTGGATTGGCAAGGGTATATAATGTTATCGTGCGACTTTGACGAGTGCATTTGTGAAAGGCACGGAAATAGCATTTGGCTTCATGTTTCGTACAGAAACAATATGCCACAGAGATACAGGGCATTCTATATAGATAAAGGCGTTTCGTAAAAGAAACGCTTTTTTTATATCTGAAAAAAGACAAAAAGACAAAAAGACACTTCGTAAAAACCTCCTTCAGGATGAGATGATAAAGCATGTAAGTGCTGGCACAATAGTCCGTGCATACGTTACTCCAACAAACGACGAAGCAAAGGGTTCAATGACTACCTCTTGGTGGAATAGCCTCCTCACAGGTGGTGAACGTACTGACCTCATGATCCCTAAGGCAATGGTACTCGAATGTCAGCTCACCGACCAGTCCATTGAGCTTCTTAACGTTCAGAACGGCTTCTACATCGTCGGTGATGGATATACCATTACGAAGGTGACAGTAGGGCAATAGAAGGCCATTATGTGGGTATTTAATATATAACAGATGTAGGATATATATAGTTTTTAATTAGTTAGTTTTCAAAAGGCTTCACCGTCGCGAGACAGGAGAAGCCTTTTATCGTTTACCCAAAAACAGAAGGAGCTTTATTTTTTATTTCACCCACTCTGGCTTATGGGCGCTTATGGTAACTTCCCCTTGCCCCTCTACGGGGAACGTCGAAGAGGTCGGCGGCCCGAAGGGGAAAGTCAAAGGGTACCCGAAGGGCGGGAAAGAGGTTGTGGCTGTTATCACTACCTCTTGCGCATGAAGATACAATCTCTTTGCGTGCTTGCCGTAAAGATCATCACCGAGGATAGGCATACCAAGACCATCAGGATGCGCACAATGAACTCGTAACTGATGCGTGCGCCCAGTTATAGGGTTTAGTTTCAAAAGTGTGCGCGGTTGTCCTTCCATTTCCACCTCTCCCATAACTTCATATATCGTGAGTGCCTCCTTGCCATTCTCGTAATCCACCTTCTGACAAGGACGGTTAAGATAGTCGGATGATAGCGGAAGTGATATCTCTCCCTTAGTGCCGACAGGTATAGGGAGAACGCCTTCGAGGAGGGCGAAGTAGGTCTTTAGGCCCCTCACCTGCCCTACGGGCATCCTCTCCCCAAGGGGCGAGGAAGATATTACCTTTTTTCGCTGTGGTGCATCTTTTAAGATTTCATTAGTAACTTTTTCCTCGCCCCTTGGGGAGAGGATGCCCGTAGGGCAGGTGAGGGGCTGAAGCTGTTTATTATTCCACATTCTCTGCACCTCCCTATACACCTCCATCGTCTTGGCGGCAATAAGCACGCCTGATGTCTGCATATCAAGGCGATGAGCCATGATGAGTTCTGGACAGTCAGGACGCATCTCACGAAGAATATCAAACGCACTCTTACGCTTTGATTTCCCCGGTACACTCAGCATCCCTTCTGGCTTATCAACCACAATGATGCTTTCGTTCTCAAAAAGAATAGGCAATGATGTCCGCTCTTCTGGCTCTTCAAGTGGATTTGCCTCTACCTCAAGACCTTGCAGCATCCAGTCAAGGATCGGCTTGCAACGGCTTTGGCAGGCGGGGCGAAAAGAGAAAGACAGCCCCTCACCTGCCCTACGGGCATCCTCTCCCCAAGGGGCGAGGGTAAAGTTAGTATTTCCAATCACGTTTTCAGCGAACGAAGGTAACTTCCTCCTCGCCCCTTGGGGAAGTCCGATGTTGATAACATCGGAGTATGTGTCAGAGGATGCCCACAGGGCAGGTGAGGGGCAAATCTCCGCTATCTCCACCGGCTTCAATCCTTTTATATAAGCATACTGAAGAAGTTTAGGGGCACAGCATTCGCCTGAACCAGATGGTGGGATAACGCATTTAGAGCCAGTGCGTTCTGCCCATTCAGAAAAAATATCGAGAAGGTTCTTCTTTTCACCCCTGGCATTAAGCATGACGAAATGCTCGAAGAGCCAATGCTGAAGAGAATCAGACTTACGTTTACGTTCTTGCTTTAGTGAAGTGATACAGTCTTGAATAGCCTGCAAGGCATTACGGCATTCCGCAACCCTCTCATTCCACACCGCTTTCTGCCTACGATACTCTCCTTTTTCAAATTGTCGCTGACGGCAATAAGCCTCGTATTCATCAGAAGAAGGATCAATATTGCGTGAAGGAGGAAGCACAGGCTTTGCCTTCTCTGCCTCATAAAGAGCCTCACGCGCTTGGTGAAGTTCTTCGGAAGCAGAGAGACGATCAATCTCCTTGTTAATGTTCACTATTTCCGCTTCGTGTATCTTGAAATAACCTTTCTCGTCAAGATAATCGAAGACAGGTGGCACAAATCCCTCGATGTCGTATCGCCCGAGCATCTGTCCGGAATATGCATATAAAGTCTCACTCTCAGTTATCAGCACCCCGAATGTCTTTCCCCCTCGCACCTCCTCATGCCACTCCGGATGATTCTGAATATGTTTCAGTATCACCATCGCAGCCTCTTCACATCGGGCAGAAGGGGTGTAGTAGAAAGGGGAGTTCATAGTCTTCTTTAGTTCATAGTGCATAATTCATAGTTCATAGTCTTCTGCAGTTCATAGTGCATAAT